>DAOSNS010000006.1:0-81085 GCA_035373625.1 Anaerolineae bacterium
TGAAGCAGATTTTTTACTGAAAGATCAAAAGAATCTGCTCAATCTGCTCAATCTGCTGATAAAAAACAGTCTAAAGCAGTTTGCCCGGGTTCATCATGCCGTCGGGGTCGAGGGTGGCGACGAGGGCGCGCAGTCCGCGCATCCCTACCTCCCCCTTTTCGGCGGCCAGATACGGCTTGTGATCTACGCCGACGCCGTGCTGATGGCTGATGGTGGCCCCCTGCGCGACGATGGCTTGGCTTGCAGCGGTTTTGAGTACCTGCCAGCGTTCGAACGTCTCTTCAGGGGTAGAAGCACGGCGGAAAAGATATTGCGTGTAGACGTTGCTGCCGTAGGGATAAGTGTGCGAGAGATGGGTGAAGACATGGACGAATTCATCTCTGTCGAGGAGGGCGGTGCGCAATGCCGTTTCGATGGCGTCAATCAGCGCCGGGACGCGCCCCCAATCGGTGGCCGTTTCCAGCGTGTCAATTGCATAGCCGGCCTCCCAGAGCGAATCGCGCAAGTAGGGCGTCTTGAAGCGGTTTTTGTGCCACGTCTTGCCGAACGTCTGTCCCACATACACACCGTCATGATCGGCCACAATGCTCCGCGCGGCCTTGTACGCTGTTTGGGTGAGCGTCTCACGTCCGGCAACGCCCAGGATCAGCATGCATTTTCCCTCGCCGGCGCCGCGCAAGGCCAGATAGCGTTCCAATCCGCCGATAAGTCGTGGGTGTCCGGCCATCACCAACGTCGTCTGCGTCTCGGCGGCGGTGCTCAGGCGCACCATCGCCAGCGGCAAACGCGCTTGCATGATTTCGCGGACGGCGTTCAGCCCGGCCTCAAAGGTGGGGAAGAACAGCGCGTGGAATTCTTCACGTTCCGGTAACGGCGTGACGCGCACGGTGGCCGTGGTGATAATGCCCAGTCGTCCTTCCGAACCCAATACCCACTCGCGCACATCCGGTCCGGCGGCAGAAGCGGGAATGTGCGCCGGAATCTCCAACGTCCCTATTGGCGTTTCGAGACATCCCCCGGCAAAGAGCTTCTCAATCCGCCCATAGCCGAGCGACTGTTGCCCGCTTGAGCGCGCCGCGATCCACCCGCCGAGGGTAGAATACTCGAAGGATTGCGGAAAGTGCCCCAATGTGCAGCCCTGTGCGCGCAGGTGTGCCTCGAGATCCGGCCCGCTGATACCGGCCTCGAACGTCGCCAGGTGGCTGGTGGCATCGAAGGCGCGCAGGCGACACATCCGTCCCATATCCACGGTCAGCACCGGCCGGTCGCCGGGCAGTGGATTGATTTGTCCTACGACACTCGTACCGCCGCCGTAGGGGATAAGGTGCGCGCCCACGGCTTGCGCGAAACGGATACATTCGCGCACATCTTCCTCGGTAATCGGATAGGCTACGCCGTCAGGAAAAACGCCGATGGTACCGCTCTTCAGGGCGATCCAATCGGGCAGGCTATGGCCACGGGCATGACGCAGACGCGCCTCCGCGTCGGTGTGGATGAACGGATGTGCCGGTAGCCGCGAGGGGGGCACCTGCGTCAGCACATCCTCCAATGCGGCATCCGGTGTGACCGTCCCCGGCCCGACGACTTTCTGCAAGAACGGCAACGCCGTCTCCGGCAGCGGATAGCGAAATGTATCATCTCCCCAACCATTCCACCGTCGCATAGCTTTCTCCTTCTGGTCAACAGATTTAGCAGATTCTCTTTCTGTAAATCTGCTAAATCTGCTTAATCTGCTGATAGATTCTCTCCACGTTGGGTTGTCTTCCACAAGAGCAGGCTTTCGGCCATCGCCGCGCGGGTGACGTTTTCGACGGCGTCGGCGTCGCGGCGTTGGAAACCGTCGAGCAAATGGGCATAAAAACGGCTTGACGCGGCACGTGCTTCGGGTTGCATGAAGTAGATGTGCCCCATATTTGCGTACAGTATCTCGAAACCGTTCAAAATCAGTGTGTAGATGGGGTTACAGGAGGCCACGGTGAGCCGGTAATGCAGTTGCCAGTCATAGTGAGTGTAGGTGTCGGCAGTATCGTCGTGGGTGGGAGGGACGTTCAGATAAGTGATGAGAGTGGGGTACCGCTCACCCAATGCGGCGGCGCGCGCGTAGGCCGGCGCCAGGGCCAGGCGCACCTCTAACAAACGCGAGACAAAGTCGAAGGGGATGTGATTTTCGACCCCGCCGTTGCCGTACCGGGCCAACGAGCTAAGCACATTGAGACCGCCCTCGGTCCAGATGTCGCGTACCAGCGTGGATTTGCCCTGGCGGATGCTGATCCAGCCATCGCGTTCCATGCGTTGCAAGGCTTCACGCAGGGTAGGGCGCGTCACGCCGAGTTGCGCTGCCAGCTCACGTTCGGCGGGCAGCGCGCTGCCGGGTGGGTAAGTGCCATCCAGAATGGCGTTGATCAGGGCTTGTTCGGCGTAGAATGCCGGACGTTGCGGCGCGGACCAGGTATTTGTCATCCTTTGACCTCAGAAAAATAGTTTGGCGAAGTTATTTCTATCCGACCGGCGGTGATGGTGGTTCTCAGGGCATCCCTATCTGGTAAGTGGTCTGACCAGTAATCTGACTATAGCATAGATTGTCGGGAATGTCAAGGGGATTGATGAGATTCGTAGTGTATTACACAATCGGAGAATGTAGCGCAGGTGTCAAGCCTGTGCTACGGGAGTGATTTATCGAGGCATTTGCGCCTTCAAATACAAAGGGTACAAACCAGCGCGGCTGCGGAGCCGACCAGCAGCACCGGTTTGTACCCTTTTCTGTTCGTGCTTACCGATTTTTATAGACCTTCAAGCAGGTTGCCAAGAGCCAGGAGAATAAAGCCGACCAACACTAACCAGATATCCAGATTGGAAAGTACCGGAATGTCAATAAGAAAACCGAGCAAACCGAGAACTGCCAGCACTACTGCGACTATGAAAGTAACCTGCTTAGGGGCATTGAGCTTCAGTTTCATGGTTAACCTCCAGAAATGAAATAGATGATAGGCTAAAGGACCTTTCCGGCTCCGTTGCCATCGGCAAGTCGTAGAAAGATCTTAAAAAAACCGCCTGTAACAATGCGCTTGACCAAGGCTGTATGACAACAACAAAGTCTAGCATCTTCAATTATACATCGCCGTTTTATAAATTGCAATCCTTTGCATTCACCGGCTCTAAATCGGCCATCAATCCGGGAAGCGATGATCCGCTTCCCGGAAGGAGAAAGCTCAGACGAGCGGTTTGTGGAAGGCCGTATCCTCTTTCACCGGGCAGAAGCCCATACTTTTGTAGAGCTGTAGCGCACCGTTTGGGTTAAGTGCGTCCACGCCGAGGGCCGCCTCGGTCATCCCTTGCGCCTTAAGCACGGCAAGACTGCGGGCGAGCAATGCGCGCGCCAGTCCTTGTCGTCGCCAGGGGCGGCGGACGCAGATGTTCTCCGTGTAGCCGCGTTTGCGATTGTAGACTGTATTTTCCTGCACATCAATGTAGTTCAACACCATGCCGGCAACTTCATCGCCATCCCAGGCAACCTGCCACAGTGCCGGTGTGAAGGTGTGGCTCTCCTGCCAGTTCCGCAGGTTCGTCTCATCCCATTCGTCCTCGGTGTAACCCCAGTGATCGCGGAATGCTTCTTTGGAGGCGTACCAGATCGTCAGGTAATCCTCCGGACGCACCGGGCGTACTTCCAGTCCTGCGGGTAGCGGCAGATCGGGAATGTTTTCCAAATCGGGCCGCACCATGAGATAACCGTAACGTACCGGCGTGTAGCCTTCTTCGGTCAACAGAGCACGCCAGTCCGTCTCCGTTTTGCTGGCCCAGCACTCAAAATGTCGTCCGGCGCAGTCATGCCCATTGCCGTTGGCGTGGCCCATTGCAATCTCGCGCAGCCGACGCTCGTTGTGTCGCAGCATGGCGCGGCGGATGCCCAGCTTACGCCAGGCCGGCAACAGGTTGGCGAAGTGTCCATAGGTGTACGTGCCATCGTCAAGTTTGAACCAGTATACGCGACTGTAGCCGATGACCTCACCATGCATCTCGACGAACAGCATATCCCGATAGGGATCACTGTTGATCAGATGATTGTAATCACGGGCGATGTCTTCTACCGTTATCGCGCGCTCAAGTTGATCGGCTTTTTTGCTGCCCTCGATGACGGCGACCATGGCAGGATAGTCCTCTGGACCACGGAAGCCCCGAAAGACCAGGCCGTTGATAGCGGGCGCATTGAAAATGGTAATTTCGTTTGTTGTCTTCAGATGAGTATTCATTGTTCATTCCTTCTGGTTGATTTTATCGCAGAAAAATCTGCTTAATTTGCTGATAGACTTAAAACCCCAAAGTCTGCGTGCTCAACTCGATGCCAGGGCGCAGCTCTTTCTCGTAGTTGGCATACTGGCGTACCGGATGCATCCCGGCTTTCTTGTACAGGTTCAATGCGCCGGTCAGACTATCTGCATCCACCCCCAATCCCACACGGCGTTTCCCGCGCCGGTAGAACTCCCCGAAGCTGTGATGCAGCAATGCCAGCGCCACCCCCTGACGGCGCCAGGGCCGCAGGACGCCGAGCGTACCGATCCAGCCCATGTCCGGGTCCTCGGCGATTCTAGGCGAGCAGAGCGACATCCCGACAATCCGGTCACCCTCCACGGCGATAAACCACAGCGACGGGTCGAAATCCGGATCGTTATCAATCCAGTGCATCCAACGGGTGAATTCTTCCTCGAAGGGCTGTTCGACGTGCCCCCAGTGATCTTTGAACGCTTCGCGCTGCGCCTCAATGACCGCACGTTCCTCCTGCCCGCGGACGAAGGGGCGGATCGTGATGCCTTCAGGGAGGAGGGGGGGTGGCGGCGGGGTGTCCAGTTCGATGACCATGCGGAAGAAGTAGCGCACGCGACGGTAACCCTGTTCACGCAAAAGTGCCTGTGCGGCCTCATCATGCGCGAGGGTTTCTTGCAGCAACACTACGCGCGTGCCTTCGGGCGCTTTGGGGATAGATTCCCTGGCGCGTGTCTCCAGCCACTGCGCGAGGTGGGTGCCGATACCGTTGCTCCGGTAATCGGGATGGACGCGCGCCCAACCGAAAAGGCGAACGTGTGGCGCGACATCCCATATATCTGCATAACCGATCGGCGTGCCATCGGGTGTGAGAACCACATGGGTATCGGCCTCCAGGTTGAAGCCGGGAGACTGCCACCAGGAGAGATTGTCCTCCACGAGAAATTGCGCTGCGCTGACATCCTCCAAGGAGCAGAGGTTGAACAGCTCGGTTACGGACTCCGCGTCTTCCATACACGCGGGACGATAAAGATAGTTTTGATACGTTTGTGCGGTCATGATTTTCTTCCTTAGAAATAGTCAGATAGTCGGGTAGTCGGGTAGTCGGGTAGTCGGTAGTCGGGTAGTCGGGTAGTCGGTAGTCGGGTAGTCGGGTAGTCGGTAGTCGGGTAGTCGGTAGTCAGGTAGTCGGTAGTCAGGTAGTCGTTAGTCGGGTAGTCGTTAGTCAGGTAGTCGTTGCATTTGGCGAATTTCTTGTGACTGTGCCAACAAAAAAGGCCGGTGGTGGGGTCCCCGGCCTTCAATGTGCAAAAAGGGCGCAGAAAAATAAAAAGGCCGTGGACATCGCAGACGCCCACGGCCTTTTGTTCTTTAATGGTTAGATTATTTTAACCTTCCGAGAGGCGCACTGCGACAAGGCAAGACACCCGCACCGCCTGCGGGCATTTGAGCATTGCAAACGAAATCCTTGAACTTGTCCACAGCATAGCCTCCTGAAAATTACAAATCCATTATAACCCAAGCGCGTTTTTTGTCAATCGGATCATCTATCGCGGTACATTTCAGGACGGGATGACTTTTACCACAGAGTTATCAAAGATTGCTCCGCGCTCTCGGCGAACTCCGCGGTTAAATCAGAGGTTTATCTGGCCTTTCCCCCAGGTTGAAATGCACCCCCTAGCGCAGGATGACCTCCTTTAATGAGACCTCTGGATGGTGATACCGTTTGCGTTGTGAGGTATTCTTGCCGAATTGTATGGCCTCTTGGGGACACCATTGCAGGCAGGCAAAACATTGTTCGCACTTGTGGTTCCAGACGGGTTTGCCTTCTTGTAATGCGATGTTATTGGCCGGGCAGACTTTGTAGCAAATCCCGCAGTGGTTGCACTTCTCGTCTACCCAGAATTGTTTGTCCATCTGGGGTACCTGGTTGAAGCTCAGCTTGTAGATCGTCGCCGATAACATCCTCTGCCAGAACGGCCCTTTTTCGACGGGCAAGCTGGCCTTTCCCTTTACTTTATCGGCGATGTAAAGGACCTTTTCCCCGGCAAGTTTGAAGCGCCGGTCTTGCTCTTCTTGTGGGCCTGGCCCGCCGAAAGGGGTGTAATTGGAGGGCAGGATGACTTCAAAGCCCGCTGCGAGGGTGAGGCCGTTCCTGCCCAGAATTTTTTGCAATTGCACCAACGTAGCGGCGACTTGACTGCCGTTGACGGCAACGGCGAAGACATAATCCGGCTGTCCGGAGCGCAGCGTTCTCACAAAACGCAGGACCGGCGCGGGGATACCCCACATGTGAACCGGGAACACCAGTCCGATGACGCCGTGGGGAACTGTCTCAAGTCCGTCGGGGTGTTTGGCGATCGGAACAAGTTCCGTCTCTCCCAACAGCTCGGCCAGCTTGCGCGCTACCCACAACGAATTTCCGGTGCCGGTATAGTAAAAGATCGTCGTGTGCATGTTCACCTCCCATTAGCCCTGTCATAAAAAGCCTTGTGGTGCATAACGTCTATTGTATCATATATCAGGCGCATGGTGAAACCTCTCTATTGAAGATGGAATTTCTCCGGTTGCTCTCTCGTCAATCCATTGTATACTCGCGTCTTATGACACTTAAAGAACTCACCGAAGCAATGAATGCCTTTGTCACGGCGATGGGGTGGTATCGTGACGATTCGCCGTTTGTGCAGTCGCCGCGCAACATCGCCATTTCGCTGTCGCTCGAAGCGGCGGAGGTGTTGGAGCATTTCCAGTGGGGCGAGGACGCCGTCCCCGAAGCGCTCGCCGAGGAGTTGGCGGACGTCGCCCTCTATCTGCTGCAACTGGCTTACCTCACCGGTATTGATCTGGAGCAGGCGATCATGGACAAGCTCGCGGTGAACTACCGCCGCTTCAGCCCGGACAAATGACGAGTTTTTATGGCAACGGATTAAACGGATTTTAACGGATTCTCAAGGGGCTTCCGACTATTTTCAACGAAACGACTACGCGACTAAAGACTACCAGACTATTTCCAGCGAAACGACTACGCGACTAAAGACTACGAGACTATTTTCAGCGAAACGACTATGCGACTAAAGACTACGAGACTATTTCCAGAGGGATCATCATGGCAGACTTTTTAACTTCTCAAAGCGAGGACTTTTCCAAGTGGTATAACGAAATCGTGCAGAAGGCGGATTTGGCCGATTATTCGCCTGTGCGCGGGTGCATGGTCATCAAACCCTACGGCTACACGCTCTGGGAGAACATCCGCGATGCGTTGGACCGCCGTTTCAAGGCGACGGGACACGTCAACGCTTACTTCCCACTCTTTATCCCGGAGAGCTTTTTGCAGAAGGAAGCCGAGCACGTAGAGGGTTTTTCGCCGGAGTTGG
Source organism: Anaerolineae bacterium (assembly GCA_035373625.1). Lineage (GTDB taxonomy): Bacteria > Chloroflexota > Anaerolineae > B4-G1 > SLSP01 > DSWT01. The sequence continues at coordinate 7,635 of DAOSNS010000006.1, forward strand.
CCGTCGTCACCATTGGTGGAGGAGAGGAATTGGAGGAACGGTTGATCGTGCGGCCTACCTCGGAGACGATCATCGGGCATATGTACGCCAAGTGGATCCAGTCGTACCGCGACCTGCCGTTGCTCATCAACCAGTGGGCCAACGTGGTGCGTTGGGAGATGCGCACGCGCCTGTTCCTGCGCACGACGGAGTTCCTCTGGCAGGAAGGCCACACCGCGCACGCCACCCGCGACGAGGCGATGGAGGAGACGCTGCGGATGCTCGGCGTCTACACGGACTTTGCGATGAACGAGGCCGCGATCCCCGTGATCCCCGGGCGCAAGAGCGAGAGCGAGAAGTTCGCCGGGGCCGTCGCCAGCTACACGATCGAGGCGATGATGAAGGACGGCAAGGCGCTGCAATCCGGCACCAGCCACTTCCTGGGGCAGAACTTCGCGCGGGCGTTCGAGATCAAGTTCCTCGACGAAAACAACGTGCAGCAGCTCGCGTGGACGACCTCGTGGGGCATGAGCACGCGCATGGTCGGCGCAATCGTGATGACGCACGGCGACGATCAGGGACTGTTGCTGCCGCCGCGCCTTGCGCCGGTTCAGGTCGTCATCGTGCCGATCTGGCGCAAGGACGAGGAGCGCGCGGTAGTTTTGGAAGCGGCACAGCAGTTGCATGCGCGCTTGAAGGAAACCCTGCGCGTCGAGCTGGATACGCGCGAGGGTTTCACCGCCGGCTGGAAGTTCAACGATTGGGAGATGCGCGGCGTGCCGTTGCGCATTGAAATCGGACCGCGCGATGTGACAAACCGGCAGGTGATGCTTGCCCGGCGCGACATCCCCGGGCGCGAGGGCAAGACGTCCGCCTCGTGGGACGGTTTGGAAACGACGGTCGCCGAGATGTTGACGACGATCCAGCAGGCGATCTATCAGAAGGCGTTGGATTTCCGCGAGCGTCACACCTGGGACGTGAAGACTTACGATGAATTCAAGGAGGCCGTGGAGAACGGCTTTGCTCGTGCGTGGTGGGCCGGCGACGCTGAGGACGAGGCGCGCATCAAGGAGGAGACGAAGGCCACGGTGCGCTGTATCCCCCTCGAACAACCCGGTGGCAGTGGGGTGTGCTTCTACACCGGCAAGCCCGCCACCGAAATTGCCATCTTCGGCAAGGCGTATTGAGTTAAACACGGGGACACTGCTACTTGACAGAACGTGCTTCCGTGTTATGATACCCACGCTATTGTACCGGATCATCTAACCAACGAAGGGGGTCAGTATCAGTAAGCAAAAGTATCGTGTCAATCGGGAAATTCGCGTGCCGGAAGTCCGCGTCATTGATGCCGAAGGCGGCAACCTGGGCGTTCGTCCCACAGCGGAAGCCATCCGCCTGGCCAATGAAGCCGGACTGGATCTGGTGGAGGTGGCACCCAACGCCGAGCCGCCGGTAGTCCGCATTATGGATTTTGGCAAGTTCATCTACGAGCAAACCAAGAAAGAGCGGGAGGCGCGCAAGGCACAGAAGCAAATTGAAGTCAAAGAGATTCAACTGCGCCCTAAGACCAACGAACACCATACGCAGTTCAAGGTCAAAAGTGCACGGGGTTGGCTCGAAGAAGGCAACAAAGTTAAGGTGCGTATCCGCTTCCGAGGACGCGAGATTACCTACCCTGAAGTGGCTATTGAGCAACTCGAAGAAATCGCCAACGAACTGAGCGATGTCGCCGTTGTTGAACAGACGCCGCAGTTGGATGGACGGACGATGTTAATGATCTTAGCGCCGAAAAAGAAAAAGTAGCTGTAGGAGGAATATAAAGTGCCCAAACTCAAGACTCACAAGTCAACATCCAAACGCTTCCGCATTTCTAAGGGCGGCAAGGGTGTGTTGATGCGCACACGGCAGGGGAAGAGCCACTTCCGCCGCAACAAACCCGCCAGCGTGCGCGCTATGTTTGATCAACTCCATGTCGTGACCAGCGCCGGCATCAAGCGCCGCGTGCGTCGCCTGGCGCCCTATCTGCACGAGAAATCTTAAATTCAACCTGAGGTGAAATTGTGAGAGTTAAAGCTGGAACCGTAACACGCCGTCGCCATAAGAAGATCGTCAGCCAAACCAAAGGCTTTTATGGGACGCGCCGTAAGTTGTTTCGGCGAGCTAATGAAGCATGGATGAAGTCCATGGTCTACGCCTACCGCGACCGGCGCAGCCGGAAGCGCGATTTGCGCCGCCTGTGGATCATTCGCATCAACGCTGCCGCCCACGACAACGGCGTCTCCTACAGCCGTCTGATGAACGATCTCAAAAAGGCGAACATTGCGATTGACCGTAAAATGCTGGCGGACCTGGCCGTCAACAACCCCACGGCCTTTGCCGCCGTCGTGCGCGCTGCCGTTCAGGCATAGGCGCGCCGTTTCCCTGCACCCAAAAAGGCGACGTGAAGACGTCGCCTTTTTGCATGCCCCATTAAAAAATTCCCCGGCGATGCCCCATATCTCGCCATAGAGCACACTGAGACCATCGAGATACGTACAGGACTTACGCAAACCGGCGGAACTTTACCGCAGAGCACGCCGAGAGCGCGGAGATTTTCTCATTTCTCGGCGTTCTCAGCGGCCTCGGCGGTGAAAAATGGATACGTCTGCGTAAGTCCTGACGTAGAAAACTCCCTCTGTAGACTCTGGAAATGCCCCCTCAAAGTAGGGCCTTATCATTCTTGCTCCGAGGGGAACGCCAGTCTTGCTCCAGTTCCCCGTTTTTAGCCGATACAATGATGAGGAACGCGGATCTGGCGATCCAACGCAGATTTGACGATCCGCTCGAAGCTAAATGAGGTCACTGTAACGAGAATGATAAAACCTCACCCTCAAAGAAAGCTGACTTGACGATTGGCGCAATATACACTAAGATTGATGCGGGAATGTCTCAAGAGCCAAACCTCACAAAGTCTTTCCCGATCCTGAAAATCCTGTTTGTCCTGGCAAAAAATGACGCAGCCGACGCCCATTCTCCGACCAACGACGATCTGACTACCCGCCCGACGCCGCCTCAATGACATCCGGCTGTTACCTTTTTCTCAGGTACACGACGTATTCTGTGAACTCCTATCAGCGCTGAAGGGAGAACGAATGGAAGACTATACTCAAATGGAAGACGGCCAACTGGTAGACCTGGCGCGTGAAAATCCGGACGCTTTTGAGGCACTCTACCGCCGCTATGTGACGCCCGTGTATCGCTATTGCTACGCGCGCACCGATAATGTCGCCGACGCCGAAGACTTGACGGCACAGACCTTTTTGGCGTTGCTCGAATCCATCCAGCGTTACCGCAGCACGAGCAACTTCTCGGCCTGGCTCTTCGGCATCGCGCGGCACAAGTGCGCCGACCATTACCGGAAGGCGTATGCGACACGACAAGAACCGGTCGTCAATATCGAGATCACCGACCCGGAACCGGACGAGCCTGAAGATCGTTTGTTCCTCAACGAGGTCCTGGAATGTGTGGAACGCCTGCTCAAGCAGCTCAGCCCTGACCGGCTGGAGGCTCTGCACCTGCGTTACTGGGGTGGGTTGAGTGTCCAGGAAGCCGCCAAAGTCATGCGCCGCAGTGAGGCCGCCCTTAAAATGCTAGTCTCCCGCGCTATCGCGGATCTGAGAGAAAGGTGTGTGACACCATGAAGAAAGAATCAGTGAATGGAAGCATCAGCGAATCGGTGAATGGAAGAATCAGTGAATCAGTGGATCAGAGAGCCGAAGAACCAGGAAATCAGGGAATCGGTGAAGGCGATCCGGTGGAGGCAGCGCTGCGTTACAAGGTCTCCAAAATTAAGCCGGATCCTAATTTTGTGACGCGATTGGCGATGCAGTTGCGGCGCGAGTGGAAGTTGCGTACCGCGCCGGCCCCGCGCCGCGTGCCGTTGTGGGGCTGGCTCAGCGCCGCCGTCGCCACCATTCTGATCATCACCTTTGGGGCGCAGGCACTCTTGCCCGGAAAACGCGGAGTCCCCACCATGCCCACGCAGGTCGTCGAGGTGTTGCCGACGGCTACGTCTCGTCCGCCTGCGACCACGGCTGCCGTTCCACAGGCGACGGCGACAACTGCTGCGCCCACGCCTGAACCGGAGCCGGCGTTCGCCGCCGACCTGCCGCCGGCCGTGATGGCGGCTGTGCCGCGTCCCGGCGAGGAAGTCAATACCCAGGCCGGCATCCTCTTGCAGTTCACCCGTGCGATGGATCGCGCCAGCGTCGAAAACGCGCTGCGCGTCACCCCTGAAGTTGAGGGGACCTTCGCTTGGCAGGATGACCGCACTGTCACCTTCAAGCCTAAAGTGCTCGCGGCAGGGACGCGCTATCACGTATCCCTGGATGTGACGGCCCGCGCCGCGAACGGCCTCCCGCTCACCCGCGACCTGGCATTCAGCTTTTCCACGCTGGACGCGCTCACGGTGACGCATGCCACCCCTGCGCAGGGAAGTGGGGACTTGCGCGGCGATACGCCGGTGCTCGTCGTCTTCAACTACCCGATGGTGCCCATCAACTGCACCGGTCAGGTCGCCGACGCGAACGCCGGCTGTCCTCCCTTGCCGTTGAATTTCACGCCGGGGGTTGTCGGCCAGGGGACATGGATCAACACCAGCGCCTACCGCTTTGATCCCCTGCCCGGTTGGAACGCCGGCACAACCTACACGGTGGAAGTCCCGGCCGGCGTCGCTTCCATCGCCGGTACGACGTTGAACGAAGCCGTGACATGGACGTTCGGCACGGCATTGCCCAGAATCATCAACATCCAACCAGGCAACCGAAGCAAGAACGTGGCGCCGGATACCAACGTGCGCGTGTACTTCAATACGCCGATGGACCCACAGACCACCGCCGCAGCCTTCAGTCTGAGCGCCCCCGGGGATGTGCCCGTTCCTGGCACCATCCGTTGGGAGGACAATAACGCCACGCTGGTGTTTACCTCCACCCAAAACCTGGCGCTGGACACGGAGTACGTTGTGCGTGTTACCGATCAGGCAGGTGCTATCAACGGCAGCCCGGTGAAAGCCGGTCAGGAGATTCGCTTCAGGACGGCGCCCTACCCGGGTGTGGTGAAAATCATCGGCACGGATGAGCGCGCCGGCACCAGGACATTGAACTATTATGAGTCGCTGCGGGTGGAATTTCAGGGTTTGATTGATGAAACCACCCTCGAAGGCCATTTCCGCATGACCGAGAACGAAAAGCCCATCGAGGTGAACTTCTGGTGGGATAATTACGAAAATCACAACTACGCTTACATTAATTGGGACAAAGTCGCCGGAGCGCAGTATTGCCTCACGGTGCTGCCCGGCATTGCCGACCGGTACGGCAATGTCATCACCGACGAAACCACGGCGTGCTTTATCGCCGGCGATCTGCCGCCGCTGTTCGCGGTCGCCACGCGCCAGAACACCCTTGCCCTCGACGCGGCCGACGCAGCGCGACTTTACTTCGTCGCCCAGAACGTGGGGCAAGCTACCCTCACGCTGGCAACGCTGGCAGAACGCGGCTTTATGGATTACGAAGGGATGCCGGGCGCTGCTATCCGCCGTTGGTCATTGACGCTGGATAGCCCCCGCAATCAGGCCAGCGTCGTGCCGGTGGATCTGACCGAGGACGGCGGGCCTCTGCCGACAGGGTACTATCATCTGAGCTGGTCGGTACCTAAAGCTGAATCGTGGTGGAATACCAACATCCGCTTTGCCGTCGTGGATCGTCACGTCACCCTTAAGATGACGACTGAAGAGGCTCTCGTTTGGGTCACCGACCTGCGCAGCGCCCAACCTGTCGCCGGCGCGGAAGTGCGCCTGCTCAATCGCCTGGGGGAACTAATCGGCACCGGCGTGACGGACGCCGACGGCGTCGCCCGGTTCACCATCCTGATGCAGAATAACCAGTGGGACAACTACACTGCCGTCACCGGCGTCCCCGGTCAACCGGGCTTTGGCGTGGCGCGCAAGGACTGGAACCAGGGCGTCACCCCGTGGGATTTCGATATTGCGGCCGACTACTCACAATCGCTGCCCTATCAGGTCTATCTGCACACCGATCGTCCCATCTATCGGCCCGGTCAGGTCGTGCATCTGCGGGGTATCTTGCGCAACGATGATGATGCACGCTACACCCTCCCCGACGCCGGACAGACGGTTGAAATCGCTCTGCGCAATGCCAACTGGGAAATCGTCACCCAGACGGTGATGACTGTGGATGAGATGGGCGTATTCTCCGGCGATATCGAAGTGGCGGCGGACGCCCTGCTCGGCGTTTACACCCTGGAGGCCACTGTTCCCGGCGTCACCGACCGGACGTGGAGCCTCAATTTTACCGTGGCGGCCTATCGCAAGCCGGAATTCGAGGTTGCCGTGACGCCGGAGCAGAAGCAGATATTCGACGGTGAAATGTTGCGCACGCTGATCACGGCGCAGTATTATGCCGGCGGCCCGGTCGGCAATGCGCGCATCCATTGGATTGTGCGTGCCACGCCGTTCTACTTCGCCCCGAATGTCGGCGGCTGGTGGAACTGGAATACGGGCGAGAGTGGTTGGATGTGGTACTACGAAGCCAAAGTCATCGCCGAAGGGGACGCCATGACCGACGCGACGGGTCAGTTCCTGCTCGAATTGCCCGCCACGCTGCAGCCCCTCACGGACGGGGCCACGGCTATCGGCTCTCAAAGCTGGAGCATCGAAGCCACCGTCACCGATGAAGCAGGCTTCCCCGTCACCCACAAGGACACGCTGACCGTCCATGCCACGCGCTTCTACATCGGCCTCAAGCCGCGTTCATGGGTGGCGCAGGCCGGAGAGCAGGCCCTGATTGACCTGCTGGCGCTGGATTGGGACGCGCAACCTGTTGTTGGACAGACGGTGAACGTCTCGCTGGCGCAGCGCACGTGGAAATACCTTCCGGCGAAGGAACCTTTCGCCGATCCTACATGGATCTACACCGATACCGTCGTGAGTACGTTGAGCGTCACTACCGACGACGCGGGAAAGGCGGAAATCGCGCTGATGCCGCCACGCAGCGGCCCTTACGTCGTACTTGCCGAAAGCCGGGACAGCGCCGGCAAGACGGTGCGCGGTGAGACCTACCTGTGGGTTGGCGGTGCCGAAGTCGCCGGCTGGAAAATGCCCGAAGGGCAGATCAACCCCGTGGCCGATGCCCGTTCCTATCGCGTGGGCGACACGGCGCGCGTGTTGGTGCCCACACCTTTCGCCGCGCCCTACGAAGTGCTGATGACCGTCGAACGCGGGAGCATCCTTTCTGTGCGCCGGTTTACCGCCCAAGAAGCCAACCTGCTCATCGAAATCCCCATCATGGCCGATTATATGCCTAACGTCGTTGTTTCTTTCGTCGCCGTCAAGGGGGTGAGCGCCGCCAACCCGGTGCCGGATGTGCGTATCGGTATGGTGGAGCTAAAAGTCGAGCCGGTGGAGAGAATCCTCACCGTCGAGGTGACGCCCGACCGCCCGACTTACGAACCCGGCGACCGGGCCACATTGACCGTCCGCACGCGGGATGTGCGAGGGCAACCGGTGTCGGCTGCGGTGGCGCTGGCCGTCGTAGATAAAGCGGTGCTGGCGCTTGCCGATCCCAACGCACCTACACTGGAACAGGCTTTCTATCAGCCGCGCGCGCTGCGCGTCTTTACCGGTGATGGGTTAATCGCGCTGTTCAACCGCAGCGCTGCCAATATCGAAGCGCTACGACAGACCGCCGAGCGTATCGCAAAAGAGATGTTGGCGGGCGGCCTGGGTGGTGGAGGGGGCGGTGAGGTGTATGTGGCGGACGTGCGCCAGGAGTATCCCGATACCGCCCTGTGGGAAGCGCGCCTGCAAACTGACGCCAACGGCGAAGCGCAGGTGAGCCTCAAATTGCCTGACTCGCTCACCACCTGGGTCGCCGACGTGCGCGCCGTCACCGCCGATACGCGGGTAGGGCAGACCACCGCCGAATTTATCGTGAACAAGCCCTTGTTCGTGCGCCCGGTCACGCCGCGCTTCTTCACCGCCGGAGACCGTGCTGAGGTTGCGGCAGTGGTTCACAACAACACCGACGCGGATATAGATGCGACGGTGCGGTTGGATACGAATATGAGAATCGGCGAATCGGCGAACTCGCAAAGCGACACAGCAGCGAGTCGGCAAATCAGCGTGCCGGCGCATGGGCGGGTGCGGGTGAGCTGGACGCTGGATGTGCCCGCCGATGCGGATGTGGCGGAGCTGACTTTCAGCGTTGAGGGTGGCGGCTACCGCGATGCGGCGCGCCCCACCGTAGGCCGTGAATCCGATCACGCGCTGCCCATCTACCGCTACGAGACCCCGGACGTGTTCGGCACGACCGGCGCGTTGACCGAAGCCGGGACGCGGCTGGAAGCCATCGTCATCCCGCCGGAAGCCGGGCCGGACAGCTATCTCACCGTGCGCCTGGAGCCGACGCTGGCTGCCGGAATGACCGAGGGACTCACCTACCTGGAATATTTCCCGCACGCCTGCACCGAGCAACTGGTCAGCCGTTTCCTGCCGAATGTCGTCAGCTATCGCGCGCTCAAGTCGTTGGGCGTCTCCAATTCCGAGCTGGAAGCCAAACTCCGGGAGCTGGTCGTCGGGGCGTTGAAGGAACTCTACTCCCGCCAGCTTCCAGACTCCGGTTGGGGGTGGTGGAAGGATAGCAGCGATATGCAGATGACGGCTTACGTGGCCTTCGCGTTGATCCAGACGCAACGCGCCGGGTTCGACATCCGCGACAACCGGCTGAACCGCGCCCTGGAGTATCTGAAGGACACGCTGGCCGGGGGTCTGCGGGGCAATGCGCGCACGCTGCCGCAGGCTTTCACGCTCTATGTTCTCAGTGAGGCCGGCTATGAGTGGCCTGCCGGTGCGGATACGGCGTTGTTCGAGGCGCGGGAGCAGCTTGAAGTGACGGGGCGTGCTTACCTGGCGTTGGCTCTGGCTTTGAAAGACCCCGTCGATCCGCGCGTGGCGACGTTGTTGGAAGACCTGCGCGCCGACGCCAATATCACCGCCAGGGGCGCGCACTGGGAAAGCCTGGACAGCGATTACTGGGTGACGTGGACGCGCACCACTTCCATCGCTCTGGACGCGCTGGCGCGCCTGGCGCCCGATGATCCGCTGATTCCACAGGCCACCCGCTGGCTGATGATTGCCCGCAGTGCCGACCGTTGGGAAACCACGCAAGAAACCACATGGGCCATCATCGCCCTCACCGATGTCATGCTGGCGACCGGGGAATTGCAGGCCGATTACACCTGGGGGGTGGCGGTCAACGCCGTGCCGCGCGGCACGGGGCAGGTGACGGCGGAGAACCTGCGCGAGCCTGTCGAGTACACCATCCCGGTGAGCGAGTTGCTGCGCGAGTGGCCGAACGCCCTCGAAGTCTCGCGCGGTGAAGGCAACGGGACGCTGTACTACAGCGCCCACCTGGCCCTTTACAAGCCGGTGGAAAAGGTGGAAGCCGAAAGCCGGGGAATTACGGTGCAGCGTCGCTACTGCGCGGTCAGCGGCCCACTTAAAGCCCTGGGATGGAATGAAGACCTCGGCGACTGCACGCCTGTGACCTCGGCGAAACCCGGCGAGCTGGTCGAGGTGCGGTTGACGTTGGTTCTGCCGCGCATGCGCAATTACCTTGTGCTTGAGGATGCCTATCCGGCGGGGATGGAACCGGTGGACCCCACCCTCAATACCGAACAAGAGGGCGCAGAACCCGAAACGCGACGCATCAATACCAGCCATATCTGGTGGTGGCCCACCTTCGATCGTCGGGAACTGCGCGATGAGCGTGCCGTCTTCTACGCGCGCCAACTGGCAGCCGGGACTTACGAGGTGCGCTATTACCTGCGCGCAGCGATTCCGGGTGAATATCGCGTGTTGCCCGCCACGGCAAGTGAGATGTATCTTCCGGAGGTGCGGGGGCGTAGCGAAGGGATGCTATTTACGGTCGGCGATTAGCCGTCAGAGGTCAGGTGGAGTGCGACTTGAGCCGCTTCCGGGTTCTGCGTGCTCTCGCACTCCACCCTATGCTTCCCGGCGCTCAAGCGCCGGGCAAAACTCAATATCGGAGAACCGTTTTGACTATGTGGCCCACTGCCCAACGGTTTGCGTTACCCGCGGGGAGGCAGTAGCCATTGGAATCAGCTCCAAGCCACGTAAACTGCCTGAAAACACGCAGATTCCCACCCGTCGGGTGCACGCTGAGTTGGGCATTTTCAATATGCAGAATGTTCAGCTTCAAGCGGATCGTCAGCTCCGCGTTTCTTCCGACCAGCTTCGAGCGGATCGCCAGATCCGCGGACGGGGAACTGGCGTTCCCCTCGGAGCAAGAGTGGAGCAAGAGTGATAAAGCTCACCCAGCTTCGCGCGGGTCGTCCGCTCCGCGTGCTTCGAGCGGATCGCCAGATCCGCGGACGGGGAACTGGCGTTCCCCTCGGAGCAAGAGTGGAGCAAGAGTGATAAAGCTCACCCAGCTTCGCGCGGGTCGCCAGCTCCGCGTGCTTCAAGCGGATCGCCAGATCCGCGTTTCTTCCACCCGGCTTCAAGCGGATCGTCAGATCCGCGTTCCCGGATCGTCAGCTCCGCGGACGGGGAACTGGCGTTCCCCTCGGAGCAAGAGTGATAAAGCCCAACCAGCTTCGCGCGGGTCGTCCGCTCCGCGTGCTTCGAGCGGATCGCCAGATCCGCGGACGGGGAACTGGCGTTCCCCTCGGAGCAAGAGTGGAGCAAGAGTGATAAAGCTCACCCAGCTTCGCGCGGGTCGTCCGCTCCGCGTGCTTCGAGCGGATCGCCAGATCCGCAAGTGATAAGGGGTGTCGGCAATGTGAACCAAAACAAGCTGCCGCGTCCGATTTCACTTTCGACGCCGACGTCGCCGTTGAGCTTTTTGACGATGCGGCGAACGATGGAAAGCCCCAGACCGTGACCTTCGATGCGTACTTGATGCAGCCGGGTAAACGGGGTAAACAGACGGCTCTGTTCTTCCGGCTGCAGCCCGCGGCCATAATCGCGGACCCAAAAGCGGATCTTCCCATCGGGCTGCTCGTCGAATCCCAACTCCACTCGTGGTGGAAGCCCCACATCCTCACGTCCGCCGTACTTGAGCGCGTTGCTGATGTAGTTCGTCCACACCTCCTCGACCCAGGGGGCGTAGCCCAGCGCGACCGGCCACGTGTTCGGGTAGGTGATTTCGGCATGGACATCCCCGATCAACCCACTTAAACGTAATAACGATTCGGTGATGATCGCCGCCATGTCCAGCGGGGCAGTTTGCACTTCTTCCACCTTCCGCACACTTGCCAGAAGTAGAAGCTCCTCGATGATGTTGCTCATCTTGTAGCCGGTCATAGTGATACGCTTCAAATCTTCCGCCACCCGCTCCGGCGACATTCGCTGGAAGCGCGACTCCAGCAACGTGCTAAATCCGATCATCGTCGTCAGGGGATTTTTCAGGTCGTGGGCGACGGTGTGCGCGAAGGCATCGAGTTCCGCATTGCTGGCCTCAAGCTCCAAAGTGTACTGACGCAGCGCCTCCTCGACCCGCCGGCGTTCAGCCAACTCCTGCTGGACCGAGGCATACAATTTGGCGTTCTCGATGGCAACGCCCAACTGCGCCGCGATCGTTTGCGCCAGGGCGACGTCGGAGGGTGAAAAGTGGTGCGGTGCTTCAAGCGCGTCCAGGCCGAGTGTGCCTACGACACGCCCCTTGATGATGACGGGAATAATGAGGATCGAAAAGACCCCCAATGTTCGCATTTCGTCCCATACCGGCCGCATCAGGGGATCGTGCCGGGCATCATCAATCGCCAGGGGTTGCAATGTCTTGATCACTTTGCGGGTTGCCAGGTTATCCGCTAAGGATAGCCGCATGCCTAATGCGCCATGGTCGGGGTATTCCGCAATGACCTCCGCATATTGCCGGGCATCATCAAAAAATGCCAGGCCGCTGTGATTGCCGGCAGGGAAATACTCGACCAATTTGCGGCAGGCCGTGGTCAATACGGTGTTGAGGTCCAGCGTCGAGGTCAAATCCAGGGCGATCTCGTAGAGCAGCGAGAGTCGCCGTGAGCGATCCTGCGCCTGACGATACAATTGTGCATTGTGTACGGCAATTGCGATTTGTCCGGCAAAGGCAAACACGGCCTCGGCATCCGCTTCGGTGTAAGCGAGGGCATCCCGCCGTCCCACAGAGAGGATGCCGATGGTTTGATCTTGCAACAACAGCGGGGCACTGATGAGGGAGTGCGCCGTTTGCATGGCAGTGGGGAAGCCCCACCGTGTATCGCGCGTCGCATCGGGGATCAACACCGGGCGTTTGGTGTGCAGCATCTCGGTGATCAGCGCATTGTGATCGCGTGGCAACGTAAAAGGCGCTATGGTCGGCTCGTTGGTGTCGTATCCTGCCGCCAGCATAAACTGTTCATCCTGCAGCAACAACACCGTCGCCCGATCATAGAAGACCACGGTTTTTAGTTGTTCGAGGATGAGCGACAAAAGCTCATCCAGATCAAGCGTGCTGCTGATGATCTGTGCTACCCGACGCAGCGCATCCGATAGACGCCTTTGTGCGCGCTCCCGCGCATAGTTCGCCGTCAGCGCCTCATATTCGGCTTGCAGGCTTTCCAATGCAGCGATGCGGGCGCGCAGATCGTCCCACTCGGCCTGGGCTGACGGCTGTTTTGCGGAGACACCATCCATAAAGCTGCGTTTACGCTTTGCGTCCGAAAAGTTTGCTCAGCAGGCCGGCGACAAACCCCATCACCACGCCAAAGACAACCGCTGCGCGCATGTCGAAGATGATCTTCGTATCCTCGCCGCTGATCTGGTTTGCTGCGACGAACAGCGCCACAGATTCGGTCATCCTGACGTCTTCAGCCACGACTACGGCCACGCCGCCGTCGGTGACCGTCATATTTTCGCCTATCGCCAGGGCAATGCCGCCTTCCTGCACATCAATGAATTTGCCCTCGGCGTGGGCGACGCCGCCCTGATTGATGTGTACTGTCTCGGCCTTGACATTTTGGGCGCCGCCTTGCTCGATGTTGACCGTCTCGGCGATGACCTCCTCATGTGCTGTGGTGTCCTTCTCCGCGACTTCATTGACTTCTACTGTTGGGTTTTTCAGTTCTTCGTTCATGGTTCCTCCTCAGGTTAGCGTATACTTCAATAGTATATCACAGTACAGGCTTTTGAACAAAAACCGCAGAACCGGGCGCATTTCAGGACAGGGGCGGCTTTTACCACAGAGCACAGAGTTATCAAAGATTGCTCCGCGCTCTCGGCGAACTCTGCGGTTAAATCAGAGGTTGATCCGGCTTTTTCCCCAAGTTGAAATGTACCCGGAACCCTCACGGAGTTACGTCATAAAAGAAGTAGCCATTCGTCACTTTGTTTGGCCTGAAAAAACGGTATGATAAGGGTGAATGAGGTTTTGATGGTTAACACATTCCATCGCACCTCTCCTCCTTTCCTTGGCTGGTGGCCCCCCGGAACCCCCCTCGCCGGGGGGCCATGCCGTTAATATGGCCTCTGCTATCCAGCCAAACCGGCGATTATGCTGCCTGAACGTGTTATCCTGCTCGAATGACCATGTTGTACCCGGTCCCCATGCTTCCAGGAGTGCCGTGTATTTTCAGACCAGCACGCTCGGGCGATGCTCAGGCCGGTCTCCAGATTGTGTTTGCCCATGCCTGACCCGGAAGTGGCACGGTCAGAGTGTTGTCTGTTGTGCCGCTAAAGCGGCGTCTTTAGGCCATATTCAGTTACCGGAAGCGACCAAATGCGATAGCCCTATCATCAAAATTGTATCGCACCTTGCCTATGGTATAATGAGATACAATGATGAGTTTAGGAGAACAGGATGGCAAAAAGCTTCCTACAGCGTATTTTGGGTGATCCCAACGAGCGCACGATTGCGCGCTTGCAAAAGACGGTTCAGAACATCAATGCGCTGGAACCCGCGTTCCAGGCCCTTTCGGACGAAGCTCTGCGCGCCAAGACCTCCGAGTTCAAAGAACGCCTGGCTTCTGGAGAGACGCTGGACGACCTCTTACCGGAGGCGTTTGCCGCAGTGCGCGAGGCAAGCCGCCGCACCATCGGGCTGCGCCCCTACGACGTGCAGTTGATCGGCGGCATGATCCTCCATGCAGGCCAGGTCGTTGAAATGCGCACCGGCGAAGGCAAGACCCTGGTGGCGACATTGCCGTTGTATCTCAACGCGCTGACCGGGCAGGGTGCGCACCTGGTCACGCCCAACGATTATCTGGCCAAATACGGTGTGCAATGGATGGGGCCGGTCTACCACGCCCTCGGCGTCCGGGTCAGCGTGATTCAGTCCGGCGCGGGCAAGCCGGATGAAGCCTCATTCGTCTATGATCCCGATTATACCTCCGATGACGATCGTTATCAGTACCTGCGCCCCATCACGCGCCGCGAAGCCTATCGCGCCGACATCACCTACGGCACCAACAACGAGTTCGGCTTCGACTATCTGCGCGATAACATGGTCATTGACCTGAATCAGCGCACGCAACGTGAGCTGCATTACGCCATCGTTGACGAGGTGGACAGTATCCTTATTGACGAAGCCCGCACGCCGCTCATCATCTCCGGGCCGGCGGAAGAATCTTCGGAGCTGTACCGACGTTTTGCGGAAATCGTCCCCCGGCTGCGTCCCAAAAAGGACGGTCGGGGCAAGGTCAGTGAGGATTTAGATGACTACGAGGACGAAGAGGAAGAGGCCGGTGATTCCTCCGCGGCTCAGGACGAAGACGGGGATTACGAGATTGACCTCCGCACCCAAACGGTGATTCTTACCGAGAGAGGTACCGCAAAAGTGGAGCGGTTGCTTCACATCCCCGAGGGCGAGAGCATTTACGATCCCCAACACGCGCATATGCTCCCCTATCTCGATAATGCCTTGCGCGCCAAAGAATTCTTCCAGCGCGACAAAGAGTACGTGGTGCGCGACGGTGAAATCATCATCGTGGATGAATTCACCGGGCGGCTGATGTTCGGGCGACGTTACTCCGAGGGCCTCCACCAGGCCATCGAGGCCAAAGAACACGTCGAAATCCGCCGCGAATCGTTGACCTACGCCACCATCACCTTCCAGAACTTTTTCCGTATGTACACCAAACTGGCCGGTATGACCGGTACCGCCGCCACAGAAGCCGAAGAATTGCGCAAAATCTACAATCTGGATGTCGTCGTCCTGCCGACGAATGTGGAATATCGCGCGCAGTTCGGCAATCTGAAGGCGCACGAAGTCCGGCCCGAGGATTCCAACGTTGCTTTTGCCGGCGTACTCCCCGAACAGCATAACTACAAAGTCACCGTCTACGATGGCCCAAACGAGGAGCGCTACTACCGCCGCCTGGACATGCCTGATCAGATTTACAAGAACGAAATGACGAAGTTCAATGCGGTCATCCGCGAAATCGAGGCGGTGCACAAGGCCGGACGACCGGTACTGGTGGGCACAACGGCCATCGAAACCTCCGAGCGACTCTCCAAAATGCTCAAGGCGCGGCAGATTCCCCACAATGTCCTCAACGCCAAGTACCACGAGCAGGAAGCGGTCATCATCGCGCAGGCCGGGCAGCCGGGGGCCGTGACCATCGCCACGAACATGGCCGGGCGCGGTGTGGACATTCTTCTGGGCGGCAACCCGGAAGGCATGGCGCGCGATGACCTGCGCCGTGAAGGTGTGGACCTGACCCAAATCCCCTCGCTGGCGTGGGAAGACGCACTCAAAATGGCGCGTCAGGGGATTGATCCGATGACCCGATACCCCGAACGCTGGGCCGAAGTGCTCTACAAGCGCGTGCAGCAGTGTGAGCGCGACCGCAAGCGCGTCTACGACCTGGGTGGGTTGCACGTCATCGGCACAGAGCGTCACGAGGCGCGCCGTATTGACAATCAGTTGCGCGGGCGCGCCGGACGCCAGGGCGACCCCGGTTCGAGCCGCTTCTACATTTCACTGGAAGACGAGCTGCTGAAACGTTTCGGCGGTGAGCGACTGAAACCGTGGATGGAGCGCGCCGGTCTGGATGATGCGCCGCTGGAGTTCAACGCCATTGCCAAAGTCATCGAGTCGGTCCAACAGCGCGTCGAGGGTTACAACTTCGACATCCGCAAGCACGTGCTCGAATACGATGATGTGGTCAACAAGCAGCGCGAGGTGGTGTATGCCGAACGCGCCAAGCTCCTCAGCCGCGAAGATTTGCACGATGACCTGATGGATATGCTCAAGGGCGTTGTCCAACGCATCGTCGAGCCGAAAACCCAGGGGGATGCGGACGAGTGGGACCTCGAAGGGTTGATTGCGGAACTGCGCACGGCCGTTCCGGTGCTTCGCGGCTACACCGTGGCGCAATTGCGCCAGATGACGCCCGATGCGATGATCGCGGAGTTCATTCGCAAGGCGGAACAGTCCTACTGGGACCTCAACCGGCAGCTTGGCGAACGCACTTATCACAGCATGCGCCAGGAGGAGGTGTCTTTGCAGGCACTTTCCGAAATGCGCGATCCTTTCGCCGCCATGATCATCGCGCGGATTCACAAGGATATCGGCTACGAAACGGTCGCCCAATGGTATGATCAGCCCATCCGCCGTATGCCTGAAGAACTGGAGGAACGGATCAAAAACATCATTGTTGACGTGGCGCGGTTATTCCGTGACCGCCAACTGATGTTGCAACAACTGGACAACCATTGGGTGCGCCATCTAACCGACCTGGATGTGTTGCGCGAAGGGATCGGATTGCGTGCCGTCGGACAACAAAATCCCATCGTCGCCTATCAAAAAGAGGCTTATGCAACCTACCAGGCCATGTTAAGCTCGGTGCAGACCGAAATCGTGCGCTCGCTCTTCCTGGCTCCTCAGCCAACCCGCACAGCGCCGGCACAGCGGCCGGCAGCGCCGACGCGCCAGCCGGTTCTGCGCATCAATCGCGGCGGTGAACAGCCCCCGATGCCCGCACGTGCCGGTCAGGGTGCCCAGAAACTCGGTCGCAATGACCCTTGCTGGTGTGGCAGTGGCAAGAAATACAAGGATTGTCATCTGCGGTCCGACATGCGGATGAATATCACGCGCTATGTCGGTCAGGAGAAGGCTGAACCGACCACGCCGCGTCATCGGCGTTAATCCCTTAGCTGAAGTTATGATGATGAAGCAAGATAAAGGCATGTTAAAAGATACGAGGCCGCCCGAAGAGTTGGAACATCTGTGGGAATGGGCGCGCAGTCTGCCGAAGATTGACCTGCACCGGCATCTGGAAGGCTCCCTGCGACTCAACACGCTGGCAGAAATCGCCCTTGAACACAGCATTGACCTGCCCAGCTACGATGTCGAGCAGTTGCGGCCTTACGTCCAGATTACCGACGATCCGCCCGATTACCAGCGTTTTCTGGGGAAATTTCAACTGCTGCGACACTTCTACACGTCCAAAGAGGCGGTGCAGCGTATTGTGCGTGAGGCCATTGTTGACGCGGCGCACGATAACATCCGCTACCTGGAACTGCGTTTCAACCCCGAGGCGCTGGCGCATGCCCAGAATTTCTCGCTGAACGATGTGGTCGAATGGGTCAAAGAGGCCACCCGCAACGCACAGGCCGAGACCGGCACGCGCACCTGCCTGATTTTGAGCATTCCCCGCAGAGAATCGCTACAAATCGCCCACGAAATCACCGAACTCAGCATTGCCCATTTTGGAGACCTGGTGCGGGGGCTTGATCTGGTCGGGGATGAGATCAGTTTTCCCGCCGAGCGATTTTCGGAGCCGTTTCGGCAGGCCCGTGAAGCCGGCGTCCACATCACCATCCATGCGGGGGAGTGGGCCGGCGCGCAGAGCGTCTACACCGCTGTGGCGCAGCTCAATGCGGAGCGCATCGGCCACGGCATCCGCGCCATAGAAGATTCAACCGTCGTGCAACTGCTCTACGAGAGGGGCGTGACCCTGGAAGTCTGCCCGACGAGCAACCTGCAGACCGGCGCGGTGTGGGGCATGGCGCAACATCCCTTGCTCGATCTGTACAATCTGCGCTTGCGCGTCACCCTTAACACCGACGATCCGAGCATCAGCGACACGACGCTCGCCGACGAATACGCCGTCGCCGTCGGCGCCCTGGGCATGACGCCGCACCATGTCTATCACATGCTGCGGAATTCCGTCGAGGCGGCTTTTATTCCCCAGGAAGAACGCCCCTGGCTTTTGGAAACCATACGCCAGGGATTGGCCGCTTATCCCGACGCCGTGGAGTCGTTCGATTCCCGGTAAATAACTCGCCCCCTGTTCGATGACGCCGACGATCAAGCGTCCCTACGGGAGGCGAATGTTCCCTCTATGCGCCCCGACGCTCAAGCGTCAAGTAAAGCTCAGATGTCCCTGCGGGACAGGAGCTTGGACCCCGTAGGGACGTTTGAACACTTGTCCCTACGGGAGCGACAGTAAGGGCGGTTTACCACGCTTTGTCCTTTTCGCCCGACGATTTATCGCCGGGCATTATGCCCCATCCATGCGCAGGAACGGGAACCTAAGCCAGCCGTTCCGCCAATGCCGTCCGCGTGTACGGTTTAACGACTACGTCGCGCACCCCTAATTGTAACAGCTCCATCATCCGCTCGACCTGCACGCTCGAAGCCACAACCAGCGTTTTACCGGCAGCACCGGCCCTGGCGATGTGCTTCAAAATCTTCACGCTATCCGCAGCTTCCAAGACATCATCCACGATGATTGCGTCGAAGTCGGTGTAGGGGCCTTCGGCGTTCACGGCGCGGGTGACGATGTTATGTGCTTCCACAAGCGTCCGCATGACGAACCGACTCCACACGTCATCATCATCCACCAGCAGGAAGCGTCTCCCAACAGGCAATCGGGCAGGGCTTTCTGTCTCCGTTCCGCCAAAGGCCGGTACAAACAGCTCGAAAACCATACCCCCCTCCGGGCGACGCCGCGCGACGATCTTGCCGTCAATCTGCTTGAGGATTTGCGCGCAGGCCGGCAGGCCCAGGCCGGCGTGCTTGGCCCCTTTGGTGGTGTAGAAGGAGGCCCAAATCTTGTGCATGTCGGCTTCGGGAACGCCCGGCCCATTGTCGGCAATGTGCGTGACCACATAGCGTAGACCGTTTTCCTCCGACGGCGCGATTTCGACGTGGATGTGTGGCGCGGCGACATCTTCGGTCGCCTCCAGGGCGTTTTGCAATACGTAGCGAAAGGCGCGGCTCAACTGCGTTGCATCTACGATCCCCAACGGGACTTCAGGAGCCAGAGTGTAGTCAATCACCGTGGCGGGGATGTTCATCACCCGCACGGTGTCTTTGACGATGTCCTCGATCATCGCCGGGGCGGGTTTATATTCGCGGGCCGGACCGATGAGGTGCTCTTTCACCTGAACGATCAGCCGCGCGCTGTCCTCGATCAACAGCAAATCCTCGCGCATCGAGTCCACCACGTCAGGCGCGGTTTGGGCAAGGCTCTCCAGGTCTTCACGCAGTCGCTGCACGCTGACGGTGATGGGCAGTGCCTTGTTGCCGATCCAGTGAATGGCCTCGGTCGTCGCCGTGGCGATGGCCTCGAACGTTTTGGTGCGGACGAGTTCCGCGTGCGCCGCTTCCAGTTCGCGGAGCAGGCGCGCATTGTTCAGCGCCACCGCCAGTTGATCGGCCATGGCTTGCAAGGAGCTGATGTCTTCGGGCGTGAAGGCCGCCGGCTCGACGCTTTGCACCGTCACCGCGCCGATGACCTGATCGCCGATGACGAGGGGCAGCGCCATTTCGGAGCGCGTCAACGGCAGGTACGGATTCTTGAAGAAGACCGCCTCTTCGCCCACATCCAACGCAATGCGCGCTTTGCGCTCGGCGATAGCGGCGCCGATCATCGAAAGTCCACCCACCTGGAGTTTGTGCCCTGCGGCGACCATCGCCGCGCCGGCTTCTCCGCGCCCGGCACGCAGCACGGCCCATGTGCCGGTCGGATCGAGGAGGAAGACGCCGGCATAGTAGAAACCATACGCTTCGCAGATGATGTCCACCATCCGCTGCAACAAGGTATCCATATCCAGGATGGAGGTCACGTCCTTGCCCACATCGGCGGCGGCCTTGAGCAGGCGCGCGCGGCGTGTGGCTTGCGCCAACAGCCGGGCATTTTCGGTGTACAGGTGCGCGTTGTTGATCGCCACTGCCAACTGATCGGCCACGGCTTGCAGGGCGGTAATGTCGTCCTCGGAGAAAGCGGCCTCTTCGGCGCTTTGCACGGTCAGCGCGCCGATGACTTTGTCGCCGATGGCCAGCGGCAGAGCCATTTCGGAACGGGTCAACGGCAGGTGCGGGTTTTTGAAGTGCACCGGTTCATCCCCCACATCCAGCGCGATGAGCGCCTTGTTGCGTCCTGTGGCCGCGCCGATCATCGAAAGGCCCCCCACGCGCAATTTGTGCCCTTCGGCGAGCATGGCCGCACCGGCAGGACCATAGCCGGCCTTCAGGACTGCCCATTCTCCACTCTCGTCGAGCAGAAAAACGCCGGCGTAATAAAACCCAAAGGCTTCACAGATGAAGTCTACCGTCCTGGGTAACAAGACCTCCGGGTCCAAAATAGAGGTGATATTGCGGCTGACCTGCGCCCCGGCATGCAGCAAAGCCGCGCGACGTTCGGCTAACGTTGGTTTGTCCATTCCTGTTTCCTCCACCCTATGCTTGAACAATACTTTCTACAAGCGCGATCAGATCCGCCTCGCGGCCCTTGACAAAATAGGCCCGCGCGCCGCGTCTGACGGCTTCTTTGGCCCGCTCCACCTCGTCGAACGCCGTGAGCACCACGACCGCAAAATCCGGCTGGACTTCCAGGAGTTTGCTTAGGAGCTGCAACCCCGCGTTGGGGTCTTCCTGACCTTCGAGGTTCGGCATGTTCAAATCCAGAATGGCGATGTCAAAAGGTACCCCTTCCTCCCGCGCTTGTTGGAACAGCGCCAGCGCATCGCTCGCGTTACCAGCAGATTCCACATCGAAGCCGGCCCGCAACAACGATTTCTCCATACTCCGTAACACCAGTTTTTCATCATCCACAAGCAATACTTTGATTTCTTCGTCCATCTCCTTACTCCGTATTCTTTAAGCCTGCATGACTGGCAGATATACACTGAAGGTTGTGCCTTCGCCGATCACACTTTCGACGAGAATCTTGCCCCCCAATTGATTGACAATCTTGGCGCATGCCGGAAGGCCCAGCCCCGTGCCTCCGCGATCCCCTTTGGTGGTGTAGAACGCCACCCAGATTTTGTCAATCATCTCCGGTGGAATGCCTTCCCCGTTGTCCGTAACATCGGTGACGACAAAGCGCGGGTCGTCCGCCGTGCGCACCCAGATAAACAGTTTTTTGTCCTCCACTTTGTACATCGCTTCCATCGCGTTTTTGATCAGGTTGATGAAGACATGGGCAAGTTGATCGGGGTCGGCCAGGACGGGTTTCACGTCTTCGACCAGCAGGAAGCGGACGACCTCCTGCGGGATGCCCATCGAACGCACTGTTTCGCGCAACAGATCCGGCAAAAAGACCGGTTCCAGACGCTTCTGCCGCGCCGGTCCGATCAAGTCTTCCTTGATGTTCAGGATCGCCCGCGCGCTTTGTTCGATGATGGTCAGGTCCTCAAAGATAGAGGCCACACTGAGCATGCGTTGCAGTCGTTTGAGCGGTTGCTGTGCCAGTTCCTCGCGGATTTCCGACAGGTCCAGGCCGGCAGCAAGCCCGGTGAGGCTCTCCACTGCCAATGTCAGCATCTGGGCGAACTTGTGCTCGCGCAGCCCGGCAGGCGCCTCGTCCAAAAGCGCGTTCGCCATCAGCAAGTAGCGCGTGACATCCTCGCGCACGCGCGCCACACTGCCGGGGATCGGCGCGGCTTTGTTACCCACCCAATGGATGGCCTCGCCGGTTGCGGTGGCAATTGCCTCGAAGGTTTTGGTGCGCACCAATTCGGCGTGGGTGGTTTCCAGGTCATGGAGCAGCCGCGCGTTGTCAATGGCAATGGCTAACTGATCGGCCATGGCTTGCAGCGTGGTCATATCTTCTGCGGTGAACACCGCTTCCTCGCGGCTTTGCACCGACACTGCCCCGATGACTTTGTCGCCCACGATGAGCGGCAGCGCCATCTCGGAGCGTGTCAGCGACAGATGCGGGCTTTCAAGCTGGAGGGGTTCCTCACCGATATCTGAAGCGATGAGCGGTTTGCGTTCGGCGATGCTCATCCCCACCATCGAGAGGCCGCCGACTTTGAGCTTGTGGCCTTCGGTGATTGGCTCGGCGCCGGCTTCCCCATGGCCGGCGCGCAACACGGCCCAATCCCCCGTCGCGTCCACCAGGAAAATGCCCGCATAAGAAAAGCCATAAACGTTGCACAGAATGTCCACGGTCTTCTTGAGCAGCGCGTCGGTGTTGAGGATGGAGGTAATCACTCGTCCCACCTGGGCCGTCGCTTCCAACAGGCGCGCGCGGCGCTCGGCCTGCGCCAGCAACTTTTGGTTCTCGTCGTACAGGCGCGCGTTGCCGATCGCCGTCGCCAATTGATCGGCCACCGCCTGCAAGGCACGCACGGCGTCCTGATCGAAAGCATTTTCGACGATGCTCTGCACGGTCAGCGCGCCGACGAGATTGTCTCCCATAATAAGCGGCAATGCCATCGCCGAGCGGGTCAGCGGCAGCCGCGTGTCGAGCAAGGGCAGCGTTTCGGCTTCCATGTCCTGCGCCAGGAATGGCTGACGGCGGCCGGTCGCTGCCCCTACCATCGTGAGACTTCCTACTTTGAGGCGGTAGCCCTCCGCTGCCATCTGCGTGCCGCTTGGGCCGGACTCGGCGCGCAGCACCAGCCACTCACCGGTCTCGTCCACCAGGAAAATGCCGACATAGTGGAATCCGAATTCCTCGCCGATTACCTGTACGGTGGTTTGCAGCAATGTGTCGAGGTGGAGAATCGAGGTAATCGTCTGGCTAACCCTGGCGCCGGCCTCAAGCAGGCGTGCGCGTCGCTGGACTTCTTTGAGCAGTTGATCGCGCTGCGTGTTCAACTCTGCGTTGCTCTTGAGCGCCTGGGTCAACTCGCGAACCTTTTCTTCCATACGCACGACCAGCGTCTGCTGATAGGCGTCGCGGAAGCTGTCATCTTCCAGAATTTCGCGTCGCCCGCCGAGGAAATGGGCGATCTGCTCCACAAAGGTATCGGCATCAATGGGTTTGGCGATGTAGCCATCGCAGCCGGAAGCCAGGGCGTGCTCTCGCACGTGCTCGGTCATGTCCGCCGTCAAGGCCACCACCGGCACGTGAGGGAACAGCGATTTCAGGCGCGTGGCAACTTCGTAACCGGTAAACTGCGGGAGGTTCAAATCCACGAGGATCAAATCCGGTTGAACTTCGACGGCTTTATCAATGCCGCTGAGGCCGTCCGGTGCCTCGAAGAACTCATAATGGGCGAACAACAGCCGCTGCACAAGCCGTCTGGAGGCCGGGGCATCGTCAATGTACAGGATTTTCGGTTTGTTCTCGGACTGCGCCATCGCCAGCACCGTGCGGGATGCGAATATGTTTGAAAACACTTAGATTATAGCGCATCCCCACGCGCAATCAAGAGAACACCGTCACCTTTATCGAAGGAAATGCAACAACAATGTGGTCATAACACGTGTGCCGACGACCAGCGCGTCCTCATCCACGTCGAAATCGGGCGTGTGCAACAGATGAGCGATGCCTTTTGCGGGATTGGCGATTCCCAGCCAGAACAAGGCGCCCGGCGCGTGTTGCAGGTACAACGCGAAATCCTCGTGGGCAAAGGGGTAGGGTGAGCGGAACACCCACACATTATCCGCGCCGACGACGGTTTTGAGGACGGGCAACATTTCGCGCACCACCGCCGCGTCGTTGATGACGGGAGGGTTGGAGAAGGTAAAGCGCAGATCATACGTCACACCTGTCCCGGCCACCACATCTTCCAGGATTTGCCGGATACGCGCATGGACCTCGTCCTGCAAATCCATCTGCGGCAGGCTTACCAGCCCCAGCAAGTGCTCATGCGCGGTCGTGTCGCCGTTCTGAGGCCAACAGCTCACCAGTACATTGTGTGTGGAGACTGTGCCGGCGCGCATGGCGCGGACAAGTGCGTTGAAAGTAGCCATGCCGCCCGGCGCGCCGCCACCGCTGAGGGCGCGCAACGCCGATGCGGCGCGCGCGATCAGTACGTCGAGGTTGGTCGTCTGGCCAGAAAAGGACACCCGGAATTCTTCCATCCCCGCAAGGCACAGTCCCGTCGCCACTCCCACCGTGCCGACCGGGATCGGGGAGACATGCAGCGCGAGGATAACGTCCGGTCGGGGATCAGCCATCACCCCGGCGGCCAGCATAGCGCGCGCGCCTTCGAGCGATTCTTCTGCCGGCTGAAAGATGAATTTGACCGTCCCGGCGAAGTCATCCCGCAGCGCCGCGAGCACCTCCGCCGCTCCAAGCGCCACCGCCATGTGGACATCGTGCCCGCAGGCGTGCTTGACCCCCAGCACCGACGAACGATAGGGCGTCTCCAGCGTGTCTTGCACGGGTAGGGCATCCATATCTGCCCGACAGGCGACGGTCGGGCCGGGGCGAGCACCTTCGAGCACACCCACCACACCATAGCCGCCCACTCTGGTCTGCACGGTCAGTCCCAGTTTGCGCAGCCGGTTAGCGATGATGTGGGCGGTTCGTTTTTCCTCGCCGGAGAGTTCCGGGTGCATGTAAAAATTGCGCCGCGTCTCGCTCAGTGAGCGACGCAGCACTTCAACGCGATCCTTGATCCACGCAGAGAGAGATGGTTGCATGGTTATTCATGACCCGGCGATGACTTTGCCACAGATTCCATACAAGTCGTATTATAATCCAAGTTGCTGTCTTTGTGATGAGGCGTAATTTACCCCAGAGAGCACTGAGAACTCTAAGAAATCTTGTTCTCTGTGGCGAGAAGAAGTGTCAACACTCAAGAGGGAAACGATCTCAGCGGCGACTGCGGTGAATTAAACTACTGCTTCCTGCGTTAGCTCTATCTGCGCGAGCGCCGCATCCAGCGTTTCGGTCATCTCAAAGAGGGTATCCAATCGCATCATTTCATAGAACACACGGATGGGATTCCCTTGCGGGCAGACGAGGCTCACGCTGCCCCCGACTTCTTGCGCACGCTTCAAAAGGTGAAGTAAAGGGTAATCCCCATCCGCATCCACCATACGGACCGCCGAGAGATCCACAATGAAGCGCGTTGCTCCATTGCCCACCAGTTGATTCAGCTGCTTCATCAACGCCGGGGCATTGAAAATATCCATTCGCTCTCCCAACGTCACGATCACGATATTCTGAATTCTCTCTATAGCGGCAGACATAACATTGTACTCCCTTATAGTGATTAGGGACCAGGGACTAGGGATTAGGGACCAGGGTTAGGGGACGCTGTGCAACGCGATGACCGTTGAGCATCTGAGCGACAGCATGCCTCAACATCGCCACCGTAATCGGCGGCGTCAAACATTCATCCGCGCCAACACTCACGGCCTGCCGGCCTACCCGCTGATCCCCCTTCAATGCCAGCATCAGGATAGGGGTCGTGCGATATTTTTGATCCTCACGCAAATTTTGTATCAGCGTCGCCCCATCCATATCCGGCATGGTGTAATCTGCGATTACCAGATCAACGCCGGGAATGTCCCTCAAAAGTTTAAGCGCCTCGTCAACCTTTTCGGTTGTGATGACGGTGTGCCCGTCGAGTTGCAACAAATCCCGCAATGCCGGACGCATCAGTGGGCTATCTTCGATTAGTAAAATCAACGCCATTTCCTGCTCCCCAATTTAACGCGCTATACCCCTATGGATTTACCTCTTTGATTTCTGTAAAGCTGACTACCTAAATCCTAACACATGATTGCGTGTATGCGGTTAAAGTCATGTTTCAGGATGGTTACCGCCTATAGCACAAAAAAGCCCTGAGGTTTTATACCCTCAGGGCTTTTCGATGAGCAAATCCGCCAGATTACAACGCCGTCCGCAACCTGTCACGCAATATCCGCCAGCCGATCACGTGAATCCCGGCATCGCGGAACGTGGCGCGCAGGCGCTCATCGCAGAATGTGCGATACTCGGCATCGCGCACCTGCCAGCCATCGGGAATGATCGCCCGCAGCTCCGGTGTATCTACCGAAGGGTGAATGATGAGGTAGGAGATCCGTGGTTAAAAGTCCGCCAGAGCAAACCAGTCGCCTTTTTGGCCGGGAATTTTCAGGCCGGAGATAAGTGTTCCGGCTTCTACCAACGAATGGATCGCGCGTTCCACGTCTTTGGACGCCCACTGAAAGACTTTCGCCACGTCGCCGGGCTGCGCCGCCCCCACCGAGCGGAAATATAGCTCCACCAGCTTGCGCTGCGCTTCGCTGATTTTGATCGCGCCCGCACGTTCGGGCAGGTCGGGGAAATGACGGTGGACGCAATCGTAGATGAAGGCGTAGTTCCAGGTGCCGGCTTCCGCCACGCCCACCGGCAGGATTTTGAAGTCGGCCTGAAGCTCATCCAGCGCGCGGTTGAAGCGATACCCCATTTCCGCCGTCGTCATAAAGGTCATGGAGCGCAGGGCGATAGTATGCGTCGGGCCTTCGCGTAGCAAGGCTTCGTAGATGGCTTTGGCTTCCTGCGTCATCGCGCCACGACGGTATTGATCGAGGTAGTCCTCTTCCGGCGCGCCGTAGTTTTCGCTGAGGGCGTAGAAATACGGGGCGATGTCCAGCGCGATGATGGTCGCCTTTTTGCGCAATACTTTGGCGTAGTACCAGCGTCGCTTGCCGAGCAGACCGTCCTTCCAGCCCCACGTCTTGTGGCCGGGATCGTCGTGTTCATCGGCGACCGGACGATCACCGGCGACGGCAGCCCACAAACTCGGCATCTCCACACCTTTGATCGGCCAGAAATAGACGAAGCCGCGCTCTTTGACGAAGGCCACGGCTTCGTCCGCCGAATTCAAGCGCAGTTCCGGCAGCAAGCGATACGTCCGTGCGCGGTAAGCGCGGATACGCTCCAAAGAAAGATCGGTCACGATTGCCCCTCGTTCAAAGCAGGCAAAACTTCGAGCGCGTGTTCGACGGCCTCCGCGACAAACGCCTCCACGCCGCCAACCTGCTCGATCAATGCCACTGCCGCCTCCCAATGGCGGACGTGCTGCTCGCGGACTTTTGCCAGTTCGGCGGCGTCTTTCCCACTGCGCGCCAGCATCTCGAAAAACGATTCCGGAGAATCCCCTTTCAACAGCGGCAACCGCACGACGTCCCACATCCGCAAAAAGTCGGCGTGGGCGACATGCGTGAACACATCGGGCAACGGCGCTGTGCGCAGTTCGGCGGCCACGGCAGCAAAATCGACGAACAACGCGTGGCTCAACACGCTGAACGCTGTCAAGACCACGGCAGGTGGGACAGGTATATCTTGCAATGAAGTCAGCCCCAGCAATTGCTGTAAACGCGCCCCCATTGCCTTCCACGGCTCATCTGCTGCCAGGTGGCACAGATAGCCAGTGACAAAAGCGCGTTCCTCGGGCGTTAGCTCCATCCAGGGGCGCGCCAGCAGGCGCTCACGCTGGGTGAGGAAATTCGCGCAACTCTTGGTGAACGCCGCATCTCCATCTTCATCCACCCGGCCCACGAAGTGCGTGGTGCGGCGCGCAACGGCGGTGAAGCTGTTCACGTCCACTACCAGATTGCCCGTTAAAAATGCTCCGTACTCGGACAAATCAAACTGCGTCAGATGCGGGAAAACCCGCTCCGCAACCACCAAATGTGTCGTCAAAGGCGGCATCGACTCAACCTCTTATCCTGCATCCTGCCTCTTGCATCTTTATGCCGACCATTCCCGCTCCCACCCTACCGGCCCTTCCACCGGCCCGCCCAATTCCGCGTAGGCGCTCTCGACGTTCCACGTGTGCGGGGTGGGATCGTCGCACGGACGAGGCAACGGCATATCGGCACACGCCGCGAGGGTTTCCGCCAGCGTGTGCCCCGCCGCCACCGCCGTCGTGACCCGCGCCCGCAGTTCCGCCAGATATGCGCGATCCGCCGCGAGCCGGCGCTGAATCTCACCCGCGTCCGTCGTCGGCGCGCCGTGACCGGGAACCAGCACACGGATTTCCAGTGTTGCCAGATGCGTCAACGTGTGCTCGTAGGCGATCAGACTGAGGACGAGGGGGATTTCGATGTCGCTGAGCATATCGGCGGCCCAGAGGGTGGCGCTTTCCGCGTGGTAGACGGCGCACTGATCCGGAGTATGGCCCGGCGCATGGAAGATACGCAGGCGCAGGTCGCCGAGGGTAAGCGTCAATGCGGTATCGAAGACGTAGGTGGGGGTGGGGAGCATGAAAGGGCGCGCGCGCCGGATGTGCGCTTGCGCTTCCCAGACGCCGATCTGCCGGTACAGGTCCGCACCATGCTCGCGCAAAATGCGCAGGTAATCGGTGTGTGCGATGACCGTCACACCGGGGAAGTACTCCGGCCCCATGACGTGATCCCAATGCGCATGGGTGAGGACAATGGCACGTGGCGTCGCGCCCCTGTCGGCCACAAAACGCGCGATCTCTTCGATGGACTCCGGCGCGATGCCCGGATCAATCAGACAGGCCTCATCTCCTGCCAGAAAAACGCCGCTGTTTGTGGCGAAGAGCGCGCTTTGCGTCACCCAGAGGTGGGACGTCAATTGTGTGAAGTGGATAGCCATTCGTGTGTACCTTCCCTGAACATAAACCGTTGATCTACGCAAATCTCCTATTGCACCGCAGAGAGCGCAAAGTCCGCAGAGATTTATAGAATTTCTCCGCGCTCTCAGTGAACTCCGCGGTAAAAACAATCTTCGGAAAGTTCAATATCTCATTGACCAATACAGTATCTCCTAAAAATCAGCGAAGATTCGTGTGATCCGCGGTTGCATCTTTTACTCTCGGCGACTGCACCCCGCCCAATCGCGCCACTGCCGCGCGCACCGCATCGGGATCGGCGTTCCGCAGTGCCTGAGCAGGGGCGGGGCCGTCGCCCAACACGACGGACACGACACCCTCGCGGCACGGCACGGCCAGATCAACATGATACTCGCTTTCGCCTTCGCGGACAAGGTAATTCAGTTCCGGGAAGAAACCGCTCTCTTTGAGCGTCACATACAGACCTTCCGCGCCCGATACGTAGAGGTCGTTGAGTTCTTCGGCGGCGGCAAAGCGGTCCCAGGTGCTCTCGATGAATGTCACCCGTCGCCAGCGCAGGCTCAGGATAGGGGGATCGCGGCGGATGAGCGGGCCGATTTGCAGCTTGTAGTAAGGAGCGTCGGCGCGGGGATGGTCAGGCTCGTCGGGAAACAGGTCACGTCGCCGCACCAGCTCGTGCCCGCGCACTTCGGCATACCAGTGAATGGCCCACTTCTCGGCGTCGAACGCCGTGGTGAAGTAGAAAGCCAGCACTGCCGCATCGGTCGTCGAAGCCGGCGCGTGGGCGACCGGGATGCGATACCAGCCCTCGTCACGGGCCAGTTCAAAATCGCGTGGATTGTTCATCACCCCTACCAACACCCGATCGGCTGCATGAAACATCAGGCACCTCCTGCAAAATAGTCAGCAGATTTAGCGGATTAAGCAGATGAACTTATTCCTAATCCGCTAAATCTGCTGATCAATTTTCTCCCAACGTTCTTTGAGTGGAACGTGAAGGCGTGGGACTTCGGCGGGGGCGTCCATTGTATCGGCGAAGTAGAGATACTTCACATCGGGACGGCTACTGAAGCCCACGTGGTTGCCGGCGCGGTCCACGGCGATGAAGTTCATCCCGCTCAGGTAGCGCCCGCCCAGGTCGTTCAGGTCGGCCATCGCCCGCTGTCCGGCTTCGATGACCGAAAGCCCCATTTTCATATAAAACACGATGCTGTGCGCCGTCGCCGCGCGGATTGCCATCTCGCCCGTGCCGGTGCAGGCCGCCGCGCCATAGCGGTTGTCTGCATACAACCCCGCACCGATGATCGGCGAATCGCCGATCCGCCCCGGATATTTCCACGCCCAGCCGCTTGTACTTACGCCCACCGCGAGGTTGCCCCGCGCATCCTGTGCGATGAAGTTAGTCGTGCCGCGCGCCCGCTCGGGATCCGTGGCGATTTCGACATAGCGCCACAAATCCGATTGCTCCGCGAGGTGCGCCAACACATCGGGGGGGAGGTCTTCGCGGAGACGTTGCTCCCATACGGCACGCGCCGCTTCGGTGAGCAACTCGCGCCGCTCGAAGCCCATCTCTGCCGCAAAACGCATCGCCCCCTCGCCCACCAGGAACACGTGCGGCAGTTTTTCCAGCACTTTGCGCGCCACCGAAATGGGGTGGGGATAGCCCTTGAGCGCGCCCACCGCGCCGCCGGTCAGATTGCTGCCGTCCATGATCGCGGCGTCCAACTCGACTTCACCGAGCAAATTTGGGTAGCCGCCGTAGCCCACCGAATGATCGTCAGGGTTGGCTTCCACCAGGCGGATGCCTGTTTCCACGGCATCCAGCGCCGATCCGCCATCCCGTAACACCTGCATCGCTGCTTCAATGCCCACGCTGCCATTCTGACTGGTAAAGATGAACATTTTGGGTATCCTCTGCAAGTAGATCGGAGTCCGCAGCTTGTTGGGGATCTGCGGGCGAACCTTGAACAGGTTTGGGATTCCACTGTACCGCCACTAAAGAGCAGTTGCACCGCCCATCCCCAACACGAGTGGGATGAACCGCACGAGATACGCTTTGATCCCGATGTCCAGGTTGTTTTGCCACCCGGCCGATGTCACACCATAGTCGGCCCGGCGCCTTCGGGTAAGCCAGATCACGGCCAGCGGAATGTCCATCTAAAATCCGTTCGATCCGTTGACATTAAACACCGTAGCTCCCGCTACGGTTCGCTCAACGCACGGTGAATGACATGGGCCAAAGTGTCGGCATCGAAAGGCTTGTGGACGACATCGTAAAAGCCGGCGGCTTTCAAGGCCCGGATGCCAATCTGCATGGTGTAACCGGTGATGGCAAGCACTTTGCGGGTCGCCGGCAAACGCTTGAGTTCGTTGAGCAACGCCTCTCCCCCCATCTCCGGCATGATCAGATCGGTAATCACCAGCGCAATGTCAGGAGAAGTGCGAAACAGAGTCAATGCCTCACGCCCGTTCGTCGCCGTCAACACACGATACCCCAGTTCGGCAAGCATGCTTTTTCCGGCTTCGCGCAGATTGGCGTTATCTTCAACCAACAGAATCAGTTCGCCGTGTCCCAACGGGACGGTTGTCGCCCCCGGTGCCGGTTCCTCAACCTCGGTTGCCGACGCCGGCAGGTAGATGCGGAACGTTGTCCCCTTTCCCACTTCTGTCTCCACGCCGATATAGCCATCGTGCTGGCGGATGATGCCGTAAACCTGCGCCAGCCCCAGGCCGGTACCTTTGCCGGCCTCTTTGGTGGTGAAGAACGGTTCGAACAAATGTGCCCGCACCGAATCGGTCATCCCAATACCGGTATCGGCGACGGTCAGGCAAATCCAAGCCGGGTTGGGGGAGCGCTCCCTCGAACCTTCGATGGCCCGCGTCATCTCCGGCAACGGTGGCAGGGCGCCGGCGGGCAAATAGAGACGTTCTAATCCGATGCGCAAGGTGCCCCCGCCCGGCATGGCATCGCGCGCGTTGAGCGCCAGGTTGGTCAACGCTTGTTGGATACGCCCTGGGTCGGCCTCGACAATGAATTTCCCCGGGCCAACCTCCAACGCGATATGGATGTTTTCGGGAATGGTGCGGCGGAGGATGGCGAACACCTCTCCGATGAGGGCCGCCAGATCCAACGGCTGCCGTTCGATTAACGAACGACTGCTGAAGTCGAGGATTTGTTGGACCAGGTCGGTGGCCTTGTGGGCTTCGCCGACGATGGTATTCAGGTAGGAAAGCACAGCAGCGGGAACGTCGGGTTTGCGCATCCCCAATTGGGCATAGAGGATGATCGTCGTCAACAAGTTACGGAAATCGTGCGCGATGCCAGCCGCCAGTTGTCCCACGGCGGCCAGACGCTCTTGGCGGCGCAGCCGTTCTTCCATTTCCTTGCGTTCGGAAATATCGCGCACGATAGAGAAGGCCAGCTCGCGCTCGCCCACCCGTAATGGGGAGGTGGTGACTTCAATCGGCACGCGCACGCCATCACTGCGCACATCTATCCCCTCGAAGGGCATGCCCTTGTACCGGCTGAGTTCGTTCTGAATCACATGGCCTCTGACCCCCCGGCACTCCGGGGCTTGTAGATCGGGGATAGTCATATTCAGCAACGCCTCGCGGGTGTAGCCGAGCATTTCACAGGCGCGCCGGTTGGCGTCGAGGATATGGTCATCCAAATCTTGAATGAAGATAGCGTCGCTGGCCTGATCGAACAAGGCGTGGAAATAGGCTTCGCTTTCCCGCAACGCAGCCTCGATTTGGGCGCGCATGGCAAGTTCTTGTTGCAGTTTCTGATACAGCCGGGCATTCTCCAGCGCGATCGCGGCGTGATAGGCAAAAGCGCGCAGCGTGGCCGCATGCGCAGGAGTGAAAAAGTTCGGCGTCGCTTTGTCCAGGTTCAAAAAGCCGACGACCACGCCGCGCACGATGATCGGCGCGCCCACATACGACCGCAACCAGCTCACTTCCGGCAACCGCACCCAACCGGCATACAGTTCTGTGTCGGGAATAACCAGCGGCGCACCGGTCTCGATCATCTGTCGCAGGTTGGCCGTTTGCTGTAAATCGAAGACGACGTTGGAGACATACGCCTCCAGTCCCATACGCTCATAGCCGCGCCAGCGCACGATCCGCGCCTGCCCGTCTTCGATGAGCATGATGTTCACGGCGTCATTGGGAATCACGCGGCTCACCTGTTCCAGCAGATGATCCAATACGGCGTCGGGGTCCAGGGAACTGCTGAGGACCGTGGCGGCTTCAACCAGCGCTTGATATTTCTCCAGACTTGCCTGCAACGCCTCCTGTGCGCGCATGCGCTCGGTCACATCAAGGTACAGCCACAAATGGCCGTGACATTCTCCGTCAAGGAAAATCGGTATATAATCACGCTCCCACACTTGTCCATCGGCCAGGTACAAAACTTCGTTGTGCACCATCTCCCGCGCTGCCAGCCGCGCTTCGATGCCCTGGACAAAGCCCTCAGGGTCGCGGAACATGGTTTTGACATGCTGAGCGGCGGCGGCGCAATCGGCGCCGATGATGGCTTGAGGGCCGGGCAAGTTGAACAGGCGACAAAATGCCTGGTTGACGTACAACACATGCCGCATCGCATCTTCAAATAAGACACCTAACCTTAGACTGTCCATCAATGCGGTGAAGCGTACCAGGCTTTCACGCAGCTCGGATTCGATCTGCGCTTTCTCCAGCTCGGCGACACGGTCACGCAATGCCTGGATTTCGGCGGGCCCGGTTTCGCGGGTCAGATCTTCGTCGCTCATAACGCGCCTCCCGTGATGAGCAGGTTTTTTTCAGGAAGCTCTCTCAGTTACATTCTGGGGCTTAGAATGATAAGGCCCTGTTGCATTCTTTACCGCCTCGTCTATACTTAAATTATACGGAGTTGTTCTTACTTTGCCAGTGAGCATAATCAGGTATGGATAAGCGATTTTCCTCGGCCCTCTCGACGCCGCAGAGCCGGACATTGGTGGAATATGAGTTGTGCCTCAGCCTGGAGTGGCTGTGTCGGCTGCGCTGGATCGCAGGCGCGGGTGTGATCCTGGCGACGTGGTTCGCGCGCCTGGCGCTGGGGTTGGAGCTGGCCGTGATGCCGTTGACGGTGATCGGCGTTGGCATCCTGGTCTACAATGTGTTGTTCATCCGCTGGCTTAACCGTTTGACATGCGATTTGAGTGGCGCGAACGTGCCCGCGCGTACCCAGGCCCGTGCGCAGATTGCTGCCGATTGGATCGCCATCATCCTGCTTATTCATTATTCCGGCGGCATCGAAAGCCCGGCCATCTTATACTTTTTCTTCCACATCATCCTGGCGACGATTTTGCTTTCTGTGCATGAAGCCTATTTCGTTGCGGGATTGGCGATTGTGTTGGTCGGTGGACTCGCGGGGTTGGAGTACGGAGGGTGGATTCCCCATGTCACGGTCGGTGGGTTGCTGCCCGTTCCGCTTTATGCGCGACCGCTATATGTGGGCAGCGCGTTGGTCTTTTTTGCCAGCGCGGTCATCGGCTCCGTTTACCTGGCAACACGCACGACCGGCCGCCTGCGCAAGCGTGAGGCCGAAATCGTGGCGCTGAGCCAGGATTTACAGCGTGCCTACAATCGCCTGCACATGCTTTATGAGAGCGCGCAGACCGTCAACTCGACGTTGGAGCTGCAAGAAGTGCTCGACCGTCTGACGCGCAGTACGGCTGAGGTGATGGGCGTGAAAGCCTGCACCATCCGTCTGCTGGAGGCCGGAGGACAAAGCCTGTGCCTCGCCAGCACTTACGGGCTGCCGGACGCCTATTTCCAGAAAGGCTGCCTGCTGGTGGATCAGAACCCCTTAGTTCGTGAAGTGCTCACGGGCAAAGTTGTCGCCGTGGATGATATTGCCGGCGATACGCGATTGCAATATCCCGAAGCCGCGTTGGCCGAGGGCATTCATGCCATATTGACCGCGCCGCTGATCGGGCATCAGGGGCCGCTGGGCATCATCCGTGTATATTGTGAAAAGCCATACTGTTTCAGCGATGACGACAAACAGTATCTTGCCACCGTCGCCAGCCACGGGAGCATTGCCCTCGAAAACGCGCTGGCCTACGCCGCGTTGCGCGACCTCGACGCCGCCAAGCGCAAATTCATTCTGACGGTCACGCACGAATTGCGCTCACCGGTGGGTGTGGTGCGCAGCCTGCTGCGCACGCTGGCGGGCGGTTACGCGGGCGCGCTCACCGATGTTCAGGCGGATATGATCGCCCGCGCCCTGCGGCGCACCGATTTTCTGCAAACGCTCATTGATGACCTTTTGGACCTGGCGGCCGGCAAAGCCGGATTGCGTATGGAAGAAACTCTGCAGTCGGTCAATCTGAACCAGATCATCACGCGCGTAATTGAACGTTACACCGTCCCGGCGGCAGAAAAACATCTCACATTGCAATTGGATTTGCCCGATGTGCCGTTGCACATCATGGGGGTCGCCGAGCAACTTGACCGGGCCTTCAACAATCTGGTCTCCAACGCCGTGAAATATACTCCCGCGGAGGGACAAATCACGGTGCGCTTGCAAGAAGTAGAAGGGCAGGCGCAATGCACCATCAGCGACACCGGCATTGGCATCCCGGAGGAAGCGCAACCGCATCTGTTCGAGGAGTTTTACCGCGCGCCCAACGCCAAAACGCAGGTCAAAGAGGGCACCGGCCTGGGATTGGTGATCACGAAAGACATCCTTACCCGCTATGGATGCACGATTCGGGTCAAAAGTGGATTGGGGGAGGGGACTACGTTCACCGTCGCCTGCCCCTTGGCCCCAGAAGAATCATCCGACTAAAGATAAGCATTGCGTGAGGTGCTGTTTTTTGACAGGATTTGTGGGGTTGAGAAGAGCTTGGTAACAGACTTTTAGGGAGGAAAAACTATGGCGAAAAAAACTGTTCTCATTGTGGATGACGATCCTGACATCGTCCTGGCAAACCGGCTGGTGTTGGAAAGCGCCGGCTATGCTGTTGAAGAGGCCGCGAGCGGTGAAGAGTGCCTGGCAAAAATGCGGGCGCACCTGCCCGACCTGGTATTGATGGATGTGATGATGGCGAATCCATTGGACGGCTATCACACCACCCAGCAGATTTCCGACGACCCACAACTGCGCCGGGTGCCTATCTTGATGGTCTCCTCCATCACCACATCGCAGTACGCGGCAGCGTTCCCCACCGATCAGTTCCTGGACATCCGCGAGTTCATTTCCAAGCCGGTGGAGCCGGAGGTGTTGCTGACGAAGATCAACCAGCATATACTTTAGCCACAGAGAACACAGAGAGCACTGAGAGATTTAAGAAATTTCTGCGGACTCTGTGTGCTCTGTGGTGAAAAAAAGCGTCAACTTCTAAGGGGAAGACTATAGGGCTTTATCATTCTCGTTGCAGTGACTTCAGCTGGCTATGAGCGGATCGCCAGATCCGTGTTTCTCAACTCTATCAGCTAAAAACGGGGAGCTGGCGTTTCCCTCGGCGCAAGAATGATAAGGCCCTGGGGAAGACTATCGAAGGGTGGAATGGTAGAAAAACTGGTCCTCGCACCACCCCCTAAAAAGATCACCCGCGCCGTGCTGTTGCGTGCCGGCGCGGGATACGGTCTATTATTTGGCCTGGGATTCGCGCTCTACGTCTGGGGCTATGACACACTGACCTTGAGCCGCAGTTCTGCCGATATGGCCTGGGGCAAGCTGACGCTTGGTCTCCCGTGCCTGCTCGTCATCGGGGGGCTGGCGGGGCTGCTAGGGGCATGGACGCCTTCCACACTGCTGACTACGTGTGTGTGGGCTTTCACATTGGCGGGGATTGGCTGGCTTGCCGGGCACATCCCCTTTACCGGCATGAGCTGGCTCGCCGGCATCATAGACGCGCGTTTTGCCGGGTTGACGCCGTGGCCGTATACCGGAGCCAATGCACTGCGCACCCTGCTGGTGGTGCTCGCTTACGCGGTGTACGGTTTTGCCGTGGGATACGTGGAAACGCTGGCTATTGAGTGGGCATGGGATCGCGCCACCCCCGATGGACGGATGAAAATCGGCGCATGGAGCAGGTTGTTGGTGGCCTGGGTGGTCGCGCTGCCCCCGGTCTTTGTCCTGGATTACCTGGTGATGGCACCGGTCCGCACGCCACAGGTGCGCGTGGCCGATCTCATCGAGACGTATCTGGAGGGCGGCGAAGCTGCCGTGAGTGCCACCGGCCAGAACATCATCGAGGCGCAGCGGAACGGCCCACGGTTCACCCCCCGCTACACCATCCACTTTGCCGGTTTCGACACCACCACCGAGACGCTCTACGCCGGCTACAGCGACGTGATTTTCGACACCGGTTTTGCCTTGCGTTGCCTGGTGATGGGCGAGCAGGTTACGTTTTGCGATGATCTTTCCGCGAAGCTGAACCTGCGCATTGGGCAGATGGTGCAGGCCGCCAAAACGGGCGAGCGTCCGTGGCTGGCGGGCCAGATGAAGACATTCAGTGTGTCCGAGGAGGTGCTGGGGTGGCTTCAGACCCATCAAGCGCAACTTAGCGATACCTATCGTCTGACGATCACAGCACAAAAAGGCCCCTGGATGTACGTGACGGCGCAGTTCGACACCGGGGCGACGATGACATGTCGCTTCTACGGGAACGCCGTTGTTACCGTGGATCAATGTACTTAAGGTTTACCAACCACAGAGGACATTGAGGACTCCAGGTAAGGCTAGAGATTTTTCGTGATTCGCCGCAGAAATAGAAATTTTGTTAATCCAAACCTTAAAGCCCTCTGTGTGCTTCGTGTCCTTTGTTTTTTCAGGGGATATGCAAAAAGACCTGACATTGCTGTCAGGTCTTTTGTATGTTTACGCAAGAAGGCCGCAACTTTACCGCGAACCCTGCAGGCGCGGATCGAGCACATCGCGCAGCGCGTCGCCCACCAGGTTCCACGAAAGCACGAACAGCACCAGCGCCACACCGGGGAACACTACGATATACCAGTAGTCGCCTAACTGCGTCATCCAGTTGCGGGCGAAGGAAAGCAGTTGCCCCCAGTCGGGGTAGCCTACTTCGGCGCCGATACCCAGGAAGCTCAGCCCGGCAAAGGTGATCGCGTAGCTGCCGATGCGCATCGAAGCCAGCACCAGCGTGGGAAAGATGGCGTTGGGGAGGATGTGGCGGAACATGATGCGCGTATCCTGCACGCCGATCACGCGCGCGGCTAACACGTACTCGCGCTCGCGCAAGGAGAGAATATCGCTGCGCAAGAGGCGCGCGAAGCCCATCCAACTGAACATAATCAGCGCGATGGCGGGCGGCAGCAATCCCTTGCCCAATTTAGGTGTCAATACCGCCGACAGCGTCATTGCCGTCAAGAGGAAGGGGAAGGCCTGGAACAGGTCCGTGATGCGCATCAACACCATGTCTACCCAGCCGCCATAGAAAGCCGAGACCGCCCCGATCACACAGCCGATGATGAAGCCGCATGCGGTGATGATCAGCCCGGCCAACAACGCCGTGCGCGTTCCCCACACTACGCCGTAGTAGATGTCCCACTGCCCGCTGGCCGTGCCCATCAAGTGCACCCATTTATCTTTGCCGGTGACGGCTTTCCACCAAAACGGCAGCGGCGGCTGACGTGTCTTCCACTCCGTGCCCGGCGGCTTGGGGACGGCGCCAAACCCATCGCGCGGAATCCGTGAGGGGCTGGTGCCAGGAGGATAGGGCGCCAGAATCGGTGCGGCCGCGGCAACAAAAATGAAGAAAGCCAGTAGTACCAGGCCGATCACCGAGATGGGGTTTGTGATCAACCCTTTCAAGGTGCGATAAACATCGTGTCCTACCCAACGCTCAAACCAACCCGGCGCACGACGGCGCAATTGCGGCAAGGCCACTTCCTGTGTTGTCATGTTTTTGCCTCCCCAGCCTCAATCTAACCGCACACGCGGATCAATGTAAGCGTACAGAATGTCCACGATCACGTTGGCGATCACCAGAATGAACCCGTTGAAGAGCACAAAAGCCAGCACGGTAATCACATCCAGGTTGCTTGCGGCATTGGCGGCAGCCATGCCAATGCCGGGGTAGTTGAAGACCGTCTCGATGATCACGACCCCGCTTAACAGCCCGACGACCGTGCCGCCGGCCAGGGTCACCACCGGCAAGAGGCCGTTGGGCAGCGCGTGCTGGTTGATGACTACACGCTCACTCAGCCCCTTGGCGCGGGCCGTGGTGATGTAGTCCTGGCGCAGCGTTTCCAACATCGAGGAGCGCGTCACCCGCAGCGTCAATGCCCACCAGAGATAGGCCAGCGAAATGACCGGCAAAACCAGGTGGCGCAGCGCGTCCAGGAAAATATCCAGCCGCAAGTTCAGCAGGGCGTCCACAGTCACCATGCTGGTATAATTGTGAAATTCGGGCGACATGACCACCTGATTGGCCCAATCCGAAAGCCGTCCCGGCGGGAACCACCCCGTCCCAACGTAGAACGCCATCAGCAGCAACAACCCAAACACAAAGTCCGGGAAAGACCAACCGACAATGCCGAAAATCCGCACGGCATGATCCAGAAACTTGTTATGGTTGACCGCCCCCACTACTCCCAGGAAAATGCCGCCGGCGATGACCGGCACGACGGCCAGCAGCGCCATTTCCAGCGTGGCCGGGAAGCGCCGCGCCAGCAACTCGGCAACCGGCTGCGAGGCCGTGCGTGAATAGCCCAGGTCGCCGCGCAAGATGCCCCCGACACGCTCGCCGGTGCGCGGGTCGGTGGTCCCCACCAGCCACTTCCAGTATTGGACGTAAATCGGTTGATCCAGCCCATAGCGTTTGATGATGCCTTCCAGAACCAACTCATTCTTGGGAATCTCACGCACGTAAAGGGCCGAGCGTTCCACAGGTGAGAGGAATTGTAGCATCAGGAAAATCAACACGGTGACGCCGAAGAGCAGAAAAGGCACCATAATCAGGCGTCGAATGATATAGTTGACCATCGTTTAACCTCCGTGATGTGTGATACGGAATACGTAAGCTATTGTCATTTCCAGACTACCCATTCCGTAGCACGCATAACACCATTTCCGATCTTGGGGATCAGGAGAGGGCCATAGCCCTCTCCTGTCCGCATATACCCTGTATTTTTACTGCTTGGTGAGCGTGTAGACGCGATCGCGCGGGGCCTGAATGGGGTTGAAGTAATAACCACCCATCCAGCGCTGCTCGTAACGCCGACCCGTAACGACTGCCAGACGGATGGCAATCGCATTCTCGTAATCCAACTGGGTGAGCTGTTGATACAGCTTGGCGCGCTCGGCGTCGCTGGTGGCAGACACGGCTGCGTTGACCAGCTCGGTGAATTGCGCCTTCAGCTCTGCCGGTAGACGCTGGCGTGAGGCATAGGTGCCGATCAGGAAGGGCTGCGCCCAGTTGTGCGGGTCGTGCAGGTCTTCCTGCCAGCCGGAGACGGCCATCGGCAGGCGGCTGGCGCGGTAGGCCGCCAGGAAGCTCGGCCACGGCAGACCGATGATTTCGACCTGGAACTTCGGGTCAATATCGGCCAGGTTCGCCTGCAAAATCTGGGCGATGGTCTGGCGGGTGACGTTGCCGGTGTTGTAACCGATCTGCAGACGGAAGCCCTTCTCCCACACCTGACCATCCCAGGCCAGCTTTAGCTCTTCCGCGCACTTGTCGGGGTCATAGTGATACATCGGGCCGTTCGGGTCATAGCCGATCATCCCGGGGATCGAGAAACCGGAAACCTGCACGGCCTCGCCGGACAGCGCATCCTTGATGTAGGCTTCCCAGTCGAAGCAGTAGTTGAAAGCCTTGCGGACGTGAATATCGCTGAAGAAGTCCGCCGGAATCCCGTTGCCGTCCAGTTGCCCACTGCCGATGTAAGGGTTGCCACCGTCAGTATTGATGTTGAAGACGAACATGGCGTCGGTACGCGACGTGCTCGGCATACCGCGATACAGGCGTAGGGGACCGTTGGGGTTCTCGGTCGCCTTGCAGGTGAATTTATCGGCGGCGACATCGTATTCGCACCACTCGCCGACCAGCGGGTCAACCTGGGCATAGTTCTCGCCCGGCACACCCGCGACATCGGCGTCACCGGCCTGCAACATCGCAAAGCGCGTGCCCCATTCGGAAACGCCCTTGAAGATGACACGCTCGATGGTGGGCTGCGTCGGACCGCCGGGGAAGGTCGGCTCCGTGCGCCACCAGTTGGGGTTCTTCACCAGGACTTTCTGCTCGCCGGGGGTCCAGCTTTCCAGCATATACGGGCCGGTACCGTTGGTCTTGTCGCGCAGCGGCGTGTTCTCGGAAGAAACGCCGTAGTATTTCTGCCAGTTGGCGCAATCGCCATCCCAGGCACCGTTTTCGATGGCCCAATCCTTATCCAGGATGGAACCCCAGCTCTGCGCCAGGGTTGCCAGGAACGGCCCCCACGGCTGCGCCAGGTTGAAGGTCACAGTCCAGGCGTTCTCATCGGCCTGGATGGCATTCATCGTAGCCTGGCAAGCGGCCAGTAACTTCTCGGGGTCGGCAGCTTGCAAAGCCTCGGCGTCATCATCCAACGCGCCGGTGTCATCTACCAGCTCGGCGATGTCATGGACACCAATGCCGAAGAACGGCTCGGTGAAGAGCCACTGCGGGGAATCGGTGCCACCTTGCAGCACACCGCGCTGGAGGCTGTAGGCCACATCTTCGGGGGTCAGATCGGCGCCATTGTGGAACTTGACACCCTGGCGGATCTTGAAGACGTAGGTCTTGCCATCCTCAGACACCGTCCAGCTCTCGGCAAGCGCCGGCACGAACTCGACGGCGGAGCTTCCCTTGTAGGTTACCAACTGATCGTAGATGTTCAAGATAATGCCGTCACCATCGCTCTCGTAGTTCCAGGCCGGATCCAGCGTATCAATGCCTTCGCTGATTTCGACCAGAACCAGAGTGTTGGGATCGGCAGACTTGAATTCCACCGGCTTCTCCGGCTCAGGCGTTGCCGTGACGACAACCTGTACTTCCTTCGTCTCAACGATGGTGACTTTCTCACCCTCTTTCTCGATGACTTTTTCCACCGTCTCGATGATTTTCTCAGGGGTCGGCGTCGTGCAGGCAGCTAACACCATGCTGGCCACAATCAACAAACCAGCTACAGACCACAACAGTTTCTTAAACACGTTCATCCTCCTTCAAACTAAGGTTTTGACTATGGGATTGTATTGTCGAACGCCAAAAGTAAGTTATCTTTCTCTGATACACATCACCTCCTTTTTTGTCATTTTACGCCATTGGCTTCACAAAATGGCATGCGCAGTAATGCCCAGGAGCCACTTCGATAAACGCTGGCTCCTCCTGCTCACAAATGTCCCGTACCTGCGGACAACGGGTGCTGAAGTTGCAACCTTTTGGTGGATGTGCCGGACTGGGCAAATCGCCCTCCAGGATAATGCGCTGGCGGGTCTCTTCGATGACGGGGTCGGGCACGGGAATCGCAGAGAGCAACGCCTGCGTGTAGGGGTGCAGGGGATTGGCATATAAGCTATCCCGATCCGTCAACTCCACGATTTTGCCCAGATACATCACCGCGACCCGGTCGCTGATGTGGCGCACCATACTCAAGTCGTGGGCGATGAAGATATAGGTGAGGCCCAACTCTTCCTGCAAATCTTCCAACAGGTTCACCACCTGTGCCTGGATGGAGACATCCAGCGCCGAAATCGGCTCATCGCAGATGATCAATTCTGGGTTGAGCGCCAGTGAACGGGCCAGGCCGATACGCTGACGCTGTCCGCCGGAGAATTCATGCGGGTAGCGCGTCATAAAATCGGGGTTCAGGCCGACCAGTTGCAACAATGTGGCGACCCGTTCGCGGCGTTCCTCTTTGTTTGCCAGATGGTACACTTCCAGTGGCTCACCAACGATGTTCAACACGCTCATACGGGGATTGAGTGAGGCATACGGATCCTGGAAAATCATCTGCATACTGCGGCGCATCTCGCGCATCTCATTGGGACGCAACTTGGCCAGGTCTTGCCCTTTGAAAATGACTTGCCCGGCGGTTGGTTCGTAAATGCGGATGATGGTGCGCCCGGTGGTGGTTTTGCCGCAGCCGCTTTCACCGAC
This sequence comes from Anaerolineae bacterium, assembly GCA_035373625.1. Classification (GTDB taxonomy): domain Bacteria; phylum Chloroflexota; class Anaerolineae; order B4-G1; family SLSP01; genus DSWT01. The sequence continues at coordinate 50,484 of DAOSNS010000006.1, forward strand.
CAGTCCCAATGTTTCGCCACGGTAAACGTTGAAGCTGACATCATCAACGGCTTTGACATCGCCGACATGCCGCTGCAGAAGCCCACGCTTGATCGGGAAATACTTCTTCAGGCCTTCAACACGGAGCAAAACTTCTTTCTTTGCCTCTGTTCTGAGCGCCTCAGCCATGGTTATACCCTCCTCACCTTATCTTTTTCCCAGCAAGCGACGACGTGCCCCGGCGATATTTCTTCCAGCGGCGGCGTTTCTTGCAGACAACGAGGAACCTGGTAATGACAGCGAGGGGCAAAGGCGCATCCCGGCAACAAGCCGATGAGGTCCGGCGGCTCGCCGGGGATCGAAAAGAGGCGGGCCGCAGCTCGAGTGCCGTGGCTGGGTAAGGACCCTAACAAGCCCACGGTATAAGGATGATGAGGGTTCCCGTAAATCTCTTTGACGGGGCCGGACTCGATGATCCGACCGGCGTACATCACGTTCACACGCCGCGCCAGCCGGGCGACCACCCCCAGGTCGTGCGTGATCCAGATCACCGCCATACCGAGTTTTTCTTGTAGACGCTTGACCAGGTCCACGATCTGGGCCTGGATGGTCACATCCAACGCGGTGGTCGGTTCATCGGCGATGAGCAGGCTTGGATTACATGACAGTCCCATGGCGATCATAGCGCGCTGGCGCATCCCGCCGGAGAACTGGTGGGGATAATCATCTACACGTTGCGCGGCTTCGGGGATACCGACGAGGTTCAACAACTCAATCGTGCGCGCGCGTGCGCGTGCTTTGTCCATCCCTTCGTGAAGCATGAGGGCTTCCATAATTTGAAAGCCCACCGTCTTCACCGGATTTAAGGAGGTCATCGGGTCCTGGAAGATCATGGCGATTTCGGCACCGCGCACCTTGCGCATTCCCTCATCGCTCAGCTTTAGCAGGTCCCGCCCTCGAAAATAAATTTCACCGCCCACAATTTTACCGGGCGGTGTCGGGATCAAGCGCATGATGGATAAGGCATGGACGCTTTTCCCGCAGCCACTTTCTCCCACGACTCCTAGCGTATCCCCCTCGTCCAGGGTATAGGAGATGTCATTGACGGCGTACACAACGCCGTCTTCAGTATAGAAGCGAGTGCTCAGGTGTTTTACTTCAAGTAAATGTTCTGTACTGGTCATAAAATTCCTCGTTTGTGATTCGCTCAAGGTCGCCGTTGTACATGCGGGATATTATATGTTTGTCCTGGTATTTTGCAATCCACGCAACCCATAAGCCTATTTAAGATACTGCCGTTTGTCAAAAAAGGTTCACCATATGACAAACAACACGACGGGACAGAGTTTCCCACATGCGATAGCCTGACTCAGCAGGGAGACTATCACAAATCGCAATCTGTGTTAAGATTATAGCACCTTTTTTGGGGCGGAGCGCGTAGCCCATGGTGTTTGCTGACTTGAAAGTGAGTTACCTATGGAAAAATCATCCCGTGCACAACGTCGTCGGAATTTTTTCGCGTGGCTTTCGACCTTTGCGAGCGTCGCGCTGAGTGGATTGTTCTTCGTTAAAATCAGGACGCCGCTGAATCTGTGGCTGTACGTGGGCAAAATGCTCGCCACGGCGCTTTCGCCCTTTGTGGCGCTGTTCGGCATCATGCAGGCCATGCGTGGCCTGAATTCCGGCGCATGGCCACCCTTTGTGGCCGGTGGCGCGAGTGGTGTGCTGGCTATCATTTATATGTGGCGGGTGCTGACCCAGCATGTCGGTTTCGAGAAGGCGTTTGGACCGGACTGGCGCAGTAAAATCCCGTCCGCGCAACGTGCCCGTACCCGCCGCGCGCGGGTGTTGTGGTATCTGCCGCGCCGGCTCGCCCTCGTCCCTCAACCCCGCTGGACGCGCGACCTGGTCTATTGGACGTTGACTAACCCTGAAACCGGCGAGGAGCGTCCTTTGTTGTGCGACCTGTGGCAGCCGCCGGAGAATGTCACGCCCTCCGGGCTGGCACTGGTCTACTGTCACGGTGGGGCATGGCATCGGTTGGACAAGGACTTCGGCACGCGCCCGGTGTTTCGGTATCTGGCGTTGCAGGGACATGTCGTTATGGACATTGCCTATCGCCTGTGGCCCGAAACTGACCTCTTCGGTATGATCGGCGATGTGAAACGCGCTATTGTCTGGCTCAAGGCCAATGCAGCGCGCTACGGCATCAACCCGGACCGCATCGTCGTCTCCGGCGGTTCGGCGGGGGGGCATCTCGCGCTGTTGACGGCCTACACGCCCCATCACCCGGCCCTCACGCCGGAGGATTTGCGTGATGCCGACACGACCGTGCGCGCTGTCGTCTCGTTCTACGGGGCTGTGGATATGCGCGCTACATACTATAACGTCCCCGGCAACCCGGAGATCGGCTGGCTACTCGGCGGCTCGCCGGATGAGGTGCCCGAAATGTACGCGCTGGCTTCCCCCATTATCCATGCCGGCCCGGCGTCACCCCCCACTTTGCTCTTTCAGGGGCAGCATGATTATTACATGCCCCTCGAAGCCACCCGCGCCTTGCACCGTAAGCTGTTGCAGGCCGGCGTTCCTTCGGTGTATGCTGAATTCCCACAGACCGATCATGCCTTCGACCTCATCCTGCCGCATTACGCGCCCGCGGCGCGCGTCGCCCGGCATACCCTGGATAACTTCCTCTCTCTTATGCTGTAATCTACTATTCAGTTGCCGGAAGCGGCCAAATGCGATAGCCCTACTCTGCCGACCCTTTTGCTGTAGATAGTAAATGGTATAAAATACTCTGACCATCGGACACTTTTGGCATATATGGAGGCGGTTTTGTTTATTGAAATGAAGTTTTCGCTTTTACATCCACGTGCCCAACTGGTGACGATTATGGAACGTATCTACGGCTACGGGATGACGACGACTTCCGGCGGCAATCTTTCGATTCTGGATGAGAACGGCGATATGTGGATCACGCCTGCCGGGATAGATAAAGGCACGCTCAAGCCGCAGGACATCATCTGTGTTAAACCGGATGGCAGCATTATCGGGCCTCATAAGCCGTCATCGGAGTATCCGTTCCACCGCGCCATCTATGAGAAGCGTCCCGATCTCAAGGCTATTGTCCATGCCCATCCACCGGCGTTGGTCGCCTTCAGCATCGCGCGCAAAATCCCCGATACGCGCATTGTCCCGCAAGCGCATATCGTCTGTGGCCCGGTGGGGTACGCGCCCTATCGGCTCCCCGGCAGTCAGGAACTCGGCGCGGTGATTGCGGATACGTTTGCGCAGGGGTTCGATGTGGTGTTGCTGGAAAATCATGGCGTCGTCGCCGGCGGCGATAGCTTGCTGACAGCTTTTCAACGTTTCGAGACGCTGGATTTCTGTGCACGCACGCTGATTCAAGCGCATAGACTCGGCGAGGTTTACTCGCTTACCGATGCACAAATTGCCCTGATGCACAAACGCCACAAAAAGCTCCCGACCTTCAAGCCGGCGTTTCACACCAGCCATGAGCGTGAATTGCGTCAGCAGATCATTGACCTTGTGCACCGTGCTTATGACCAACGACTGATGACCAGCACGGCGGGCACCGTCTCGGCACGTGTGGATGAGAACAGCTTCCTCATCACCCCCTATGGTGTGGATCGTCTGTACCTCGATCTGGATGACGTTGTGCTGATCCGCGATGGGCAGTGTGAGCATCGTAAGCAACCGAGCCGGGCGACGCGACTGCACATGGCGATCTACCAGGCGCATCCGAACATCGGCGCGATCATCAGCGCGCAATCGCCGAACGCCGTTGCCTATGCCGTCACCCGGCGCAAGCTCGATACGCGTACGATTCCTGAAAGCTACATTGTTCTGCGCAATATTCCCCTTCTGCCCTACGGCGTGCAGTTCGACGACGGTAGGGAAATCGTCGCACAACTGGGGAAAGACACGCCGGTTCTGCTTCTGGAAAACGACGCCATTCTTGCCACAGGCGAGACGCTGATGCAGGCGTTCGATCGCCTGGAAGTGGCCGAGTTCAGCGCGCAGGCCGTCATCGCCACCACCCACATCGGCGAGCTTGTGCCGATTGGATCGGAGGAGGTAAAGGCATTGGAGGCGAAGTTTTGGGGGTGAGAGACGTTACCGGTGATACAGCCCCGATAATGAAGATGATCGCAGGACTATCTGACTAACGACTATCAGACTGTTTTTAGAGACGTTACCGGTGATACAGCCCCGATAATGAAAATGATCGCAGGACTATCTGACTAACGACTATCAGACTGTTTTTAGAAGGAGTTCACCTATGCTAAAAGTCGGAATTCTCGGAATGGGGGGCATGGGATGGCATCACGCACGGCGTTATGCCCGTTTGCCCAATGCGTCCATCGTCGCCATTGCGGATATTGTGCCGGAACGCCTGGAAGCAAAAGAGGCCGTGGCTATCAATCTGGCGGGCGGCGAGCGCGCCTTTGATTTCTCAGAGGTGGCGCGCTACCCTGAAGCCGGGCAGTTGATCGCCGAGGCGGACGTGGATATGGTGGACATCTGCCTGCCTACGTATCTGCACGCGCCCTACGCCATCCGTGCGTTGGAAGCCGGATTGCACGTGCTGTGCGAAAAGCCGATGTCGCTCAATGTGGCCGATTGTGACCGGATGATTGCCGCAGCCAGAGCAGCCGATCGGCGGTTGATGATCGCGCAGTGTCTGCGCTTCTGGCCGGAGTATCTCTACCTGCAACAGTTAATCACCGAACAACCGTTTGGCGCATTGCTTTCCCTGAATATGTTCCGCATCGGAGGCCGTCCACGCTGGTCGCCGGACAACTGGTTCCTTGATCCCAAACGCAGCGGCGGCGCTTTGCTCGACCTGCACATCCATGATGTAGACTATGTCAATGCCGTGTTCGGTGCGCCGGATCAGATCTACGCCACAGGCCGCGTCACCGTTGAGCCGGAAAGCTATGACGTGATTCATGCCTGCTTCATCTACAATGACGGCCCGCAAATCCACATGCACGCAGGTTGGAGCACGGCGCAAATTCCGTTCCAGGCCGGCTTTGAGGCGTGGTTCGAGCGCGGCTTCGTGCGCTACGCCGAGGGTAAGTTGACGGTTTTCGATGACCTGAAGGAGGTCAAGAGCCATCCCGCCGCCATTGAGCCTGGTGACGGCTATCTCAATGAAATTGCTTACTTTATCGAATGTGTGGAAGCCGGCGTGCAGCCCGTCCGCTGTATGCCCGAATCTACCCGCGACTCCATCGCCCTGATTGATAAAGAGATCAAGAGTATCAAGTCGGGTGGTTGTGTAGTCGGGTAGTCGTTAGTCGGGTAGTCGGGTAGTCGGGTAGTCGAGTAGTCGTTAGTCGGGTAGTCGGGTAGTCGAGTAGTCGGGTAGTCGGGTAGTCGGGTAGTCGTGTAGTCGTGTAGTCGTGTAGTCGTTAGTCGGGTAGTCGGATAGTCGCGTAGTCATGTAGTCGTTAGTCGTGTAGTCGTGTAGTCGTATAGTCGCGTAGTCATGTAGTCGTGTAGTCGTATAGTCGTTAGTTGTCAGTCTGGAGAGCCACTTGACTACCAGACTACCAGACTACCAGACTACCAGACTACCAGACTCCTTGACTACCAGACTCCTTGACTACCAGACTACCTGACTACCAGACTCCCAGACTCCTTGACTACCAGACTCCCAGACTCCTTGACTACCAGACTACCTGACTACCTGACTACCTGACTACCTGACTACCTGACTACCAGACTACCTGACTACTTGACTACCAGACTACCAGACTACCTGACTACCTGACTACCTGACTACTAGACTACCACGGAGGAATATGTGATGACGACGTTAAAACTTGGTGTGATGGCCCCGTTGGAACATGGGCCGGAAGAGGAACTGAAGCGTGTCCACGAGTTCGGGCTACCCACGTGCCAGGTGGTCTGCTGGACGCAAGAATTGTTTACACCGGCGATGGCCGATCGGTTGATCGCTGCGGCGGAACAGTACCAGGTCGAGGTGACCACGATCTGGACGGGTGTGCCCGGACCGCATGTCTGGGACTTTGTCAAAGGGCCGGTTTCCATCGGTATTGTGCCACCGGAATACCGCGCCGAGCGCCTCAGCGCGCTCAAAGCGGGGGCGGATTTTGCCGCGCGGGTGGGCGCACCGAGCATCACCACCCATGTCGGCTTCATCCCGGAGAATATGACCGATCCGCTGTACCCCGGCGTGCTCGCTGCGCTGCGCGAAATCGTCGAGTACTGCGGCGAGCGCGGCCTGGGCTTCTGGTTTGAGACCGGGCAGGAAACTCCCGTCGTTCTCCTGCGGGTGATCGAAGACCTGGGTTACGAAAATCTGGGCATCAACCTTGACCCCGCGAACCTGTTGATGTACGGCAAAGCCAATCCGGTGGACGCGCTGGATGTGTTCGGGCGATACGTGCGCGGCGTCCATGCCAAAGACGGCGAATATCCTACCAACGGGCGCCAGCTCGGCGTCGAAAAGCCGCTCGGCGAGGGGCGCGTCAACTTCCCCGTGCTCATCCCCAAGCTGAAGGCGCTCGGTTACACCGGCGCACTGACCATCGAGCGCGAAATCAGCGGCCCCAAGCAGATCGAAGACATCAAGCGTGCGATTGCGCTGCTGGCGCACCTTGTCTGAATTTGACGTTCTTTGAAGAAACGCGGATCTGACGATCCGCTCGAAGCCGCGGATCTGACGATCCGCTTGAAGCTAGATGTAGAGCGATCCTTGAAGCCGCGGATCTGACGATCCGCTTGAAGCCGCGGATCTGACGATCCGCTTGAAGCTAGATGTAGAGCGATCCGCTTGAAGCCGCGGATCTGGCGATCCGCTTGAAGCTAGATGGAGGTGGCGATCCGCTTGAAGCCGCGGATCTGGCGATCCGCTTGAAGCTGGATGCAGAGGTGGCGATCCGCTTGAAGCCGCGGATCTGGCGATCCGCTCGAAGCTAGATGTAGAGGTAGCGATCCGCTTGAAGCTGGATGAAGTCATTGTAACGAGAATGATAAAGTCCCGGAATTTTATGGCTTGCATCTAGCGGAGGCCCTGTTATACTTACATTGCCTGCCGGCCGCAAACCGGCAGGCATAATCAAAACGAGCTGGTGTAAAAGTCTATGATTAAGTTTTTCCTTAGGCTGATTTCGATCACACAACTTGCCGTCAAACGTCTGTGGAATCATCCGGGGCTGTCAATCCTGGCACTCCTGGGGATCATTTTTGCCGTGGGGATGGTCAACAGTGCGTCGTTCTTTGCCAAAGCCGTTGATCAGGTTATTCTGAATCAGGAGCTGGACAAATTCAGTGCGATGACCGGACGGCCCCCCTTCTCGACCAGTATTTATACTTTTTCCTCCGCCCGTACTCCCATCTCCCTCACCGATGCGGAGACCCTACAAGAGCACGTCGGTGCGACGCTATCATCGGAGGTGGGACTGCCGTTGATCCATTCCGGCCTCGAAATCCACAGCGGCAGCATGATGCTACGTCCCAAAGAAGGCACGGCGTATGCTGCCGATAAACAGGACTACCTGGAATCCACCGACATCGTCTATATCGCCGATGTCGGCGATGAACTGGAAATCCTCGACGGCGAACCACTCGATGAGGCCGGTGTTTCGGAGGACGTGTTGGATGTCTGGATGCACACGCGCATGGCCGAAAAGATGGGCGTCAACGTGGGGGAGGAATTCAACCTGGGCATTAGTGTTACTTCCGAGCCGGTGGTCATCCGTGTGCGTGGCCTCTGGCAGGCAAAAGACCCCCATGCGGACTTTTGGTTCGAGGACCCCGATGCGACCCTGCAAAATAAGCTCCTCGTGCGCCGTCAGGATTACCTTAACCTGGTCGAACCCATCGTCCCCGGAAAAACGTGGTATCTTAGCTGGCATATCATTCTGGACGAAAAGGCAGTCTTGCCCGATAAAACCGTCGAATACATCGAGGGCTTCCAACGCGGCATCACGGTCATCAACAAGTACCTGCCCGACGCGCGCATCAACACCCCACCGCTTGACCCTCTTAAAACCTTTGTCCGGCGCGGCAACACACTCACTATTTTACTCTTGGGGTTCAACATCCCGGCGTTTGGGTTCCTGCTTTACTTCCTGGCGTTGACCTCGGCCATTATCGCCCGCTGGCAGGTGCGCGAGACCGCCACGATGGTCAGCCGTGGTATGCGCGCTTCCAGCATCCTGACTTTGACCGTTGTTGAAGAGCTGATTCTGTTCCTCATCGGGACACCACTCGGTATCGCTGCGGGGATGGGGTTGGCCATTTTGATGGGCTTCACCTCCAGCTTCCTGACCTTTACCTCCCGTGACATCCTGCCTGTGAACCTGCGAGGGGTCACCATCCCGGTCACCCTGGTGGCATTGGCCGTCACGCTCATCTCGCGGATTCTGCCCGCACTTCAAGCGGCCCGGCAGAGCCTGGTGGATGTCGAACGCGAGCGCGCCCGTCCGCAAAAACCGCCTTTCTGGCAGCGCGCTTACCTTGACTTTATCCTGCTCATCCCCACGCTCTATGCGTATCGGCAACTGGCCGATCGGGGCACACTGGCGCTTCTGGTGCGCAACCGTCCCGAAGACCTGTACCAGGATCCGCTCCTGATCCTGGTGCCGGCGCTGGCGATCCTCACCTTTGCGCTGTTGACGTTGCGCATTTTCCCGTTGATCATGCGCGGAATTGACCTGCTGGCGAACCTCACCCCCTGGGTGACGCCCCACCTGGCGCTGCGTCAGTTGGGACGCGAAAGCCAGGCCTACGTCAACCCACTGCTTTTGGTTATCGTGTCGCTGGCGCTGGGCGTCTACACCCTCTCGATGGCGGCGAGCCTCGACCAATGGCTGATTGACCGGATGTACTACAAAGTCGGTACCGATCTGTCGTTCGGCGTCTATCCCCCGTGTGCGTTGACAAATTCTTGTGATTCGAGCGATACGCCCGGTCCAACGACCATCATCACCGGGGAATGGATTCCCCTGCCCACCCAATTCGACGCTTTGCCGGGCGTCAAGAAAGCTACCCGCGTGGGCTTGTATACGATGTCAACTTCTCTCCCCAGCAGCGGTGATGTTCGCGGGCGTTTTATGGCGGTGGATCGCGTGGACTTCGGTTCGGTCGCCTGGTTCCGCGGCGATTTTGCGAGCGAACCTCTGGGTGGGCTGATGAACCAGTTGGCGCCCTGGTCAAACGGCGTGCTTGTCCCCGAAAAGCTGTTCAAAGAGAATCACCTGCAGATCGGTGACGAAATTTCCCTCCACATCGGCATCAACTATGAGTTTACCGTCAGCTCACAGTTCAAAGTCGCCGGCACCTACAAATACTTCCCCACCGTTTATGACGACACCATCACCTTCATCGGCAACCTGGACTATCTCAACTTTTATGTCGGCATGATTGTCCCCCATAATTTGTGGATCCGTCTGGACGAAGGGGCGACCGGCGCCGAGGTGCTCAAACAGGTCAAGACACTGAATGTGGTCACGACCAACGAGGGTGACGCTCCCGCGCTCATCAAAGCCGAGCAGGCTAAATTCGAGCGCGTCGGTGTCTTCGGTACGCTGTCGGTGGGCTTTCTCGCGGCGGTGGCGATGGCGACGTTGGGACTGCTCATCTACACCTACGCCTCGTTGCAGGATCGCATCCGGCGTTTCACCATCTTGCGCGCCGTGGGATTGCAACGTCGGCAGATCAGCATCCAGGTGATTATGGAATACCTGTTCCTGACATCGTTTGGGGCCATCGCCGGTTCGCTGATCGGCGCCGGGGCGTCGCATTACTTTGTCCCGCTGTTCAGAGTGACCGGCGAGAAAAACGTCCCCTTGCCCACGTTGATTCCGGTGATCGCGCAGGATAAAGTGGCTCAACTGGTTGCGGTTTTCGTCGCGTTCATCGTTCTGGCCGAAGTCGTCGTCATCGCCCGCGCGCTCTCGCAACGCGCTTATACATTGCTCAAAGGGGTATGGGGCTAAACTATGCCGCTTGAACCTGACCAGAAACGTCGTAACGAGACGCCTGAAGATTCCGAGCACCCGGCCGATGAAAAGTCGGAGGCTCGCTGGCGTCCGGCTGAATTGCGACCACATTCCGGTCAACCGCCGGCCGGGGAGCCGACCGTTCGTTTGCCCGGTCCCGGGGCTGCGCGTCCTGCGGCGACTCCTGTCCCGCCGGCCGAACCTGCACAGCGAGTGCCGCCTTCCGAACGTCCCATCCCGCCGGAGGAACAGGTTCCACCGGCCGAACCTACACGGCGAGTGCCAACTCCTCAACGTCATATTCCGCCGGAAGAACAGGTTCCACCGGCCGAACCTACACGGCGCATCCCACCGGCCGAACCTATACGCCGCATCCCGCCCGCCGAACCTACACGCCGTATCCCGCCCGCCGAACCTACACAGCGGGTTCAGATTCCACCATCCCATGCGCCGGCGCGCTCCATTCCTCCTGCTGAGCCTACCCGGCAGGTACCGACGTGGCGCACGCTCCCGCCCGGCGGCGATGTACCGACGCAACCCATGCGCTCTATCCACCCCACGCCGCCTCTACCGACCATTCCGCCTCTCAGGCCGCCGACCGGTGCGGCTAAACCGGCGCGCAAAAGGAGACGGAGCGCCGCTGCAACTTTGTTGGCAGTAACGCTTGCCGGTGTGGGGCTGTTCTTTTTGGCGTTGTTGGTGATGGTCATCGGCTACATTGCGCTGGCTGCGCAGCTCCCCTCGCCTGACGAACTGCGCGCGCGCCAACCCAACTTCGCCAGCAGTCAGATCTATGCCCGCGATGGGCAGTTACTCCACGAGATCATTGATCCCAATGCGGGCAAGCGCACCTACGTTCCCATCCAGCAAATCTCGCGTTACCTGCAACTGGCGACGGTCGCCACCGAGGATCGCAATTTCTATGTCCACACCGGCTTCGATCCCATCGCATTGGCCCGCGCCATCTACTACGCCCTGCAAGAAAAAGAAGTCGTCTCCGGTGCCAGCACCATCACCCAACAGGTGGCCCGTAACATCTTGCTGCCCGACGAGAAGAGCGAACGTTCCGTCAGCCGCAAAATCAAGGAGATCGTACTGGCGACCGAATTGACCCGCCGCTACACCAAAGACGAAATCCTCGAAATCTACTTGAACAACAATAACTACGGCAACCTGGCCTACGGCGTTGATGCTGCCGCGCGCACCTACTTTGGCACCAATGCCGCCAATCTCACGCTGGCCCAGGCTTCGTTCCTGGCGGGGTTACCGCAGTTGCCCAGCGTCTATGACCCCTTCCACGGGGGACGTGACGCCGCGCTCAAGCGCCACAAAGTCGTGCTCGGCCTGATGGTCGAAGCGGGCTTCATCACCCAGGCCGAAGCCGATGCCGCTGCTGCTGAGATGGAGGCATACAACTTCCAACCCATCTACACCGATGTCATCCCCGCGCCGCACTTCATCGTCTACGTGCGGCAGTGGCTTGAAGCGAAACTCGGCCCGGACGCGCTCTACAAGGGCAGCGGTCTGCGCATCTACACCACGTTGGATCGCCGGCTGCAACAGATCGCCGAGGAAGAGGTGCGCAACGGCGTCGCCGCGCTTGCGCAGCGCAAGGTCACCAACGGCGCACTGGTGGCGATCGAACCGGCAACCGGCCACATCCTGGCGATGGTTGGCAGCGCCGATTTCTACGCGGCCAAAGACGGTCAGGTCAACGTCACCCTGCGCTGTCGGCAGCCTGGCTCGGCCATCAAGCCGCTCACATATCTCGCAGCGTTCGAGAAAGGCTGGACGCCGGCAACCATCCTGTGGGACATCCCCACCGTCTATACCGACACGGCCGGAAACACCTACCGGCCTGTCAACTACGATGGCAAATTCCGTGGGCCGGTGTCCGTCCGCACCTCGTTGGCGAACTCGTTGAACGTCCCGGCGGTCAAAGCGTTGGAATTCGTCGGGGTGGACGGTCTGCTGAACATGGCCGAGCGCCTCGGCGCGACCTCGATCGTCTCGCCGCAGTTGGAATGTCCCGACTATCCCTACGACACGCGCCCCTATTACGGGTTGGCGCTCACCCTCGGTGGCGGCGAGATGAAGCCGCTCGAATTGACGGCGGCTTACGCGGCGCTGGCGAACGGTGGCCTCTATATGCCCGCGCAGCCCATCTTGTGGGTCGAGACCACTAAAGGTGAAATCTTGATTGACAACCGTCAACCGCAGGGCAAACAAGCTGTTGCCCCGGAGCTGGCTTATCTCATCTCCAGCATCCTTTCCGACACCAAAGCGCGCTGTCTCGTCTTTAGTTGTCCCAACAAACTGGAGCTGGAGGATCGTCCGGTGGCCGCCAAAACCGGCACCACCAATGACAACCACGACGCCTGGACAGTAGGCTATACCCCCGATTTAGCGGCCGGCGTGTGGATCGGCAACAACGACAATACCGAAATGGACGGCGTCGCCGGGGCGGGGGGCGCTGCGCCGATCTGGAACGCCTTTATGCGTCGCGCCCACGAGACGATTCCCCCACACAGTTTCCCACGGCCGGCGGGCGTCATTGAGCGTGAGGTTTGTGCCTTCTCCGGCGCGGAACCTTCGCCGTACTGTCCCGAAAAGCGCGTTGAAGTCTTTTCGGTCAACCATCTACCGCCCAAAGCCGATCAGGACTGGTTTCAGCAGGTGGAGATTGACGGAAACAGTGGTTTGCGTGCCAATCAATTTTGCCGTGCCAACGTCTATACAAAGGTGATGGTGGTTTTGGATTTCATTCACGATCCTGGCGGACAGGCATGGCTGCGGCAATGGGCTGCCGAGCGAGGCATAGAGGTCGCGCCACAAGATTATTGCACGGTTGGGGAAAAATCACCGGATGTCAGCATCACCTCCCCGAAAAACGGCGAGGAAGTCCACGGCTGGGTGGAGATTCGCGGGACCGTGGATTTCGAGGATTTCGACCGCTATGACATCACCTATGGTGTCGGCACCAACCCGCAGGCCTGGGATTGGATCAGTGGACCGCATCCGGTGCCGGTACGCGACGGGCTGCTCGGCGCGTGGCAAATTCCGCTGGAGATGACGCCGGGACCGTACACGCTGCGTATTGTCGCCTATAACAAGCGCGGCGCGCAGTTCGAGACCCGCGTGCAGGTGAACGTCGTTGGCCCAACGCCCACGCCTACGTCCGAAATCACGCCAACCGAGACGCCGACCATCACGCCTACTCCTACGGAAACACCGACGGCGACACCCACGTTCCAGCCTACCGAAACTCCAACTGTACCGCCGACGCCGACCGAGACGCCGACGATGCCCCCGACCGAGACGCCAACCGAGGCTCCGACGGCGATGCCAACCGAGGCTCCGACGGAGACACCGACGGAAGCGCCGACGGAGACACCGACGTCAGGGACGAGTGGGTAGTTTTAGTTATCAGTCGCTTTGAGGGGAGCGTCTTCCCGCTCAGGTTTGGACGCAAAAACAGGCCGTCCGGCATCGGACGGCCTGTTTTAATGCTGACGATTAACTTGATTTAGAAATTACGCGTCGTCAGCGGCAGGAAAATCTGCCACATGCGCCGCAGGGTGAAGCCGGCCGTGTCCTCCGCGCCGGTCGCCCCCCAGGTGAAGCGCGCCGTGTTGACGACCGTGTGTCCGTCGAGCGCCACGTCGCTGCGTACCGTGGCGGTGAAGACGAAGGTGGTCGTACCCGCCGCGAGGTCGCCGCTCCAGGTGAGCATATCGGCGGTCACGGTAGCGCCGTTCTGCGCGATCCAGCCGCCGAAGTCCACCTCGACGGGCAGCGTGTCGGTGAGCAGCACACCGGTCGCCGGGGCATCGCCGCTGTTTGCCAGCGTGATGGTATAGGTGACGACGTCGCCTGCATCAACCACCGTTGTTGCCGCTACATCCTTCGTGATCGTCACATTTCCCACGCCGCCGCTGCCGACGGTGAACGCGGCTTCAGCGGTTACTTCATCCGCGTTATCCGCCGTCGCCTGCACGGTGTTGGTGATCGTCTGCCCATACAGCGCCGGGTCGCTGTGCAGTGTGGCGGTGAAGACAAGCGTTCGACTCGTGCCCGCCGCCAGGTCGCCGCTCCAGGTGATCACGTCGTCGGCCACACCCGCGCCGTCCTGTGCAATCCAGCCGCCGAAGTCCAGCGCCACAGGCAGTGTGTCGGTCAGCGCGACGCCGGTAGCATCGCCGCCGAGGTTGGCGAGCGTCAGCGTATAGACGACACTTTCGCCGGGCAACGGCTCGCCGTTCGTCTGCACGGTCTTGTTGAGACGCAGCAGCGGCTCCGTCGGTTGCGGCGCGACGGTGAACACCGCCGTCGCAGTGCCGGGGAGCGCGTTAAGGGCGACGAAGGCCGCTGTGTTGGTGATCGTTGTGCCGTACAAGAGCGAATCGGCGTGTAGCGTGGCGCGGAAGCTGATGACAAGGCTCGCACCGGCCTCCAGATTGCCGCTCCAGGTGATGACACCGTTGGTCAGGATCGCGTCGTTTTGTACCACCCAGCCGTCAAAATCCACTTCGACGGGTAGGATGTCGGTCAGGACCACGCCACCCGCCATACCCGCCGGGTTGTTCAAGGTGAGGGTGTAGGTGACGGTATCGCCGGGGAACACCGGATTGGGCGTCGTCACCGTCTTGGCGAGCACTGGCGCGACCACGCCGCCCAGCATGAACGTGGCAGAGGCCGACCCGTCAGGCAGGCCATTGGCCGTGTACGTGGCCGTATTGACCACCGGATGCGCAAGGAAGAACGAATCACTGCGCACGACGGCGCGGAAGCTGATGACAAGGCTCGCGCCGCCCGCCAGATCGCCGCTCCAGGTGATTACGTCATCGGCCACGGCTGCGCCGCTCTGCGTCACCCAGGCCGCGAAGTCCAGCTCCCACGGCAGTGTGTCGGTCAGCGCGATGCCGGAGGTCGGTGTCTCGCCGCTGTTGTGCAGCGTGAGGGTGTACGTGACCACGTCGCCGGGGAAGACGTCCCCGGTCGGCGTGACGGTCTTGGTCAACGTGAGCTGCGGCGCGGTCGCCAGGGTCACGGTCGCGGCGGCGCTCTCGCTCAGCGTGAAGTAGGTATACGTCGCCGTGTTCACCAGTGCCTGTCCGTAGAACTCGGTCGCGGTCGTCACCACCGCCGGGATGGTGAACACCACGCTTGTGTTCGCCGTGATCACCCCCGTCCAGTCCAGCGCCGCGCCCGTCACGCCGCGCGGCAGAACGTCCACTACGCGGACGGGGGCGGCGTCTCCGCTGCCCGTGTTGGCAACCGTGATAGTGTAGGTGATGACGCTGCCCAACGGCACCGCCGTCTGCGGGAAGACGCTCTTGCTGATCGTCAGTACGCCGCAGAGGTTGGGCTGCCCCGGCGAGCCGTAATCGCTGCCGGATGCCCAGCGCACGCTCGCCAGGCTCCAGTTGCTGCCGACGTTGTTATCGGCCAGGGGGTTGCAAATCTGGAAGGCGCGCCCCGCCGTTACCCGTGGCCAGTCGTTGGTGTTGGAGACGTAGGCCACCAGGTCCACCTCGCGACCCAAGGCGTCGGTCAGGATGATTTCGTCACTCGTATTGGCCAGCGTAAAACTGCTGTACTGGTAAGCGACATCCACGCCGCCGTTCGTGAGCGGATCCGCGTTATTCCCCAACACGACGAAACCGCCAGCCGGAATCGTCACCGTGCGGGTGATGGTGTGCCTGTTGGTGCCCAGATCGCTCAGCTTCCAGCCTTTGAGGTCAACAGCGACGGGGTTGGGGTTGTACAACTCCAGCCATTCGCCAGCCGTGTCCGCCACGGCCAACGGATCCGGCAAGAATTCCGTGACAATGACCGGCAGCACCGGCGGGACGACCTGCACCGCCGCGCTGTCACTGCCCGCGACGCCCGGCCCGGCGAAATACGCCGTGTTGGTGACGGTTTGGGTTACCTGGCCGGTGACGTTGGCCGTCGCGGTAAAGACGATGGTGACGGGGGATGCCGTTGGCGCAACACCGTGCCACGTGATGACGCCATCCGCATAGCTTGCACCGTTGGCCGCGACGAAACCGCCGAAGGTCAGCTCTGCCGGTAGCGCGTCGGTGATGACGACGTCCGGCGCGTTGACCGGCCCACTGTTGGCGAGCAAGAGCGTGTACGTGAAAGTCGCGGGTGAGGTTCCCACGGTGGGCATCACCGACTTATCCAGCATCAACGCCGTCACGCCGAGTTTGATCACATCGTCGGCGATGGACGGGTGCATCTTGTAGTTGCGCACGCGGATGCGTCGCCCGTCGCCATCCTCCGAGATCAGCCCTTTGACGGTGACGATGTCGCCGACGGCAATGTCGCCGAAATTGCCATTGTAGCCGTCGAGGAAGGCGCGCACCGGCCCGCTGCCGTCGTCTACCCAGATGGCCTCGTCGCCCACTCTGCTCGTCACCGTGCCGGTGATCTGCGCCAGCCAGCCCTCGTTGATTTCGAGCGCGGCGCCGCCGGTGGTGAACGGCCTGGGGGCGACCTCGCCGGTCGAGGGGGCGAGCACCTGCACCATTTCGGCCTCAAAGAACTCGATTTCGGTGTCGCCGTTGTATGCGCCGACCGTGCCGACGACGCGCACCGTCGTCCCGCGCGTGAACTGTGTGGCCGAGATGTCGCCGGCCGGCGCGTGGACGGTGATGCCGCCGGTCTCATCTTGCACGTACAGGACGTTAAAGAACTCGCCATAAGCCGCCGTGATCTTGCCTTCAACCCAGACCAGCTTGTCGAGGTTGTCGGGCGTGTTGTTCAGTTCGGCGTCGGCGCGGGCCTGGGCGATGGTGGACTTGCGCAGTGGTTCGCCGAGCAGCCACATCGTCGTTTCGAGGTTGAACAGCTCGTTTTGCTTGCCGTCGCCGGCGGTGTAGGCAAAGATGTTGAACGGATCGTTCGAGTCGCCGTAGAAGAACAACCGTCCGGCGACGCCGGGGATGTCATATCCGGCGGCTCCCGCCAGTGGCGTGTCGGTGGGGTAGATGTAGGCATCGCCCTGACCGTCGGCATCGGTACCGTGCGTGCGGTTGGGATAGCCATAGGTGCCGTTGCCCGTATCCAGGTCGCCCCGGATGATGATAAAGCCGTTCGCGCCCAGATCGGCCTGCGTCAACGCGCTCTTGTTGCGATCTGTCAGCGAACAATCCGACCACGACTGGATTTGCTCGACGTTGATGCCGATGCCGGTTTCGTTTGCCGCCGGGTAAACGTGCCAGAGGACGCCCCACGGGTAGCTGTTGTTATTGTTGCCGTCGAGCACTTCATCATCGTTCAGGCGGATGGGGATTTGCGCGCCCGTCGCTCTTTCAATCGCCGCGATCAGCGCATTGAACAGGTCGGCGACGGTATTGGCCCAGGGGACTTTGCCGGTATAGTCGGACATGCCGTTGAGCCACAGGCTGCCACCCGCCGCCACAAAGCCGGCGATGGCGGCGATTTCGTCGTCGGTCAGTTGATCCGGCCCGTAGGCGTTGATGATCAACAGTTTGACCGTCTCGGTGTTGAGGTCGCTCGGGGTGATCTCGTCCAGGTTAAAGAGCACGTTGTACCCATGTGCGGTCAGGTCGTTCACAAAGTGCCGCGCGTCGCGGGGGTTGCTCGTGCCGATGTTGTTGTGCCCGGCGTCAATCAGCACCAGCGGCACCTTTTCGTTGGTCACGTTTAGCGCAAGCGAGCGGCTGTTGTCGTCGGGGTTGTCGGCGGGCACCGGCGCAAACTGCGCGGTGACCGTGACCGGGCCGATGGCCGTGGGTTGCCATGAGATGTTGGCATAGCCATCGCTGCACGGGCCGACGGTGCACGTCCCCACGGTGAGCGGGACGGCGCCGACCACCTCGCCGTTGACCGAAAAGGTCACGGTGACGGTCTGCGTGGTCGCGCCGCGGTTGGTGACGCGCGCCGTGATCAGGCTGGGGTTGTAGATGGTCAAGAGCGACGGCTCGACGGTCAGGTCGGTGATGGCGATGTTTTCCGTCCCCTGCGTCCAGATCGGCGAGCTGACGATGCGGTCGCCGTCGGGCTGGGTGGCGCGGACGTAGTAGTAGTGCACGCCGGGGGTAATGGAGAGTGCGAATTGCCAGGTCCATTCGTCCTGTGCGACGGTTGTTGCAGTGACTACCTGCCCGCCGTTGGTGACCAGTTCGAGCGTCCCGACTGCCTCGCCGTCGGGGTCGTTGGCATAGACCTCAAAGACGATCTGCCCGGTGTTGGGGATTTCCGTCCCCATCCACGCGCCGTTGCCCTTGATATAGAGCGCATAGTTGGCGTCTTCGGTGGCAAAGGTGCGCCGTTCGCGCAGCGCCTCCAGCAAGTCGGACCTGGTGAGGGTGCGCATCCAGACGCCGGTGCGATGCGGGGTGTTGGTGCCCCAGGAGGTGGAGTGTGTGTCGGCGTTGTTGGTCGCGCCGACCTTCCAGCCATAGTCCAGCGAGCGGATGTACTCCTCTTCGGAAAAAGCGTAGGATGTGCCGCTGCCGTTGCCCACTTCTTCCAGACGGGCGGTGTCACCCACTTCGGGATGGTAGGTCCAGTCGTTAAAGTTGATCCAGCCGGGGTGGTTGAACTGCATGACCGTCCCGGCGTCGTCAATAGCCTGGGTGCCGGTGATCGCCAGCCAGGGGTAAAAGCCTTGCACGGTGACGCCGGCCTCCAGGTTGGGCGTGTAATCGCAGTAGGTGCAGTCGGCGACGGTGGTGCGCACGGCGTGGCGGACGGTGTTGTAGACGTTGATGTGCCCTTCGGCCCCCTGGGTGTACTCGAACCCGCGCAGCGCCACAAAGACGCCGTTCTGCGTGGCCGCGTTGACGGCGGCCAGTGTGTCGGCCCATTTGGCGTCGTCAATCTTGTACGAGTGGTCGGTGATCGCCATAAAGTCGAACCCGGCTGCCTTGCCGGCTGCCAGCGCCTCTGTCGGCGTGCCGGAGCCGTCGGAATAGGAGGTATGGTTGTGGATGTCGCCGTGATAGGCGGACATGGGCGGCTCGGCGGCGGTCTGGAAGCTCCATGTCTCCGCCGCGCCGAGGGTCAACCCGGCCCAGTCGGCCACTTCTGCTGCCACGGTGACGGTGTAACGCGTGGTGGGCAGCAGTTTGGCGGTCGGGTCAAGCGTCACCACAAAGGCCGCCGCGTTGTAGCTCATGGCGACGGGAACCGCGCCGTAGGGGCTGCTGAGGGTGAAATGGCCCGTCAGCGTCGCCGGGTCGAGCGCCTCGGAGAAGGTGATGACGATGTTGGCCGAGATCGGCACTTCGGTCGCGTCGGGGGCGGGATCGCGGCCGGTGATCGTCGGCGGGGTGGTGTCGGCGTCGCCGGTGGTAAAGCTCCACACGTAATCCGCAGCCATGGGGATGCCGTGTGTGTCCTGCACCCCGGTGGTAAGCGTGGCGGTGTAGCGCGTCTGCGGGGCGAGTGCGGCGGCCGGGTCGAAGGTGGCCGTGCGCGTCCCCGCGTCGTAGCTGACCGCGCCCGCGACCGGCCCAAGCGCGTCTTCCAGGGTAAAGGTGGCCGCCGTCACCGTCGCCGCGTCGAGTGCCTTGCTAAAGGTGGCGGTGATGGGGAAGTAGGGGGACACGTCGGTCGCGTCGGTGACGGGATAGGTCGCCGTGACCTGCGGCGGGAGCATGTCCCACACGTCGCTCTGGTAGCGCGGCATGATCTGCCGTGTGCCGTTGTAATTGCTCACAAAGCCGATAAAGGTCATCGGCGTTCCGCTGGTATAGCCGCGCATGTCAATGCGGGTGTCCTTGTCCACAAAGACCTGCACCGCGCCGGAGCCGTCGTTGACGCCGGTGATGGTGAAATCGCTCGCGCCGGGGACGGGCGGTGTGTTGCTCCAGGTGGCGATGCCGGTCACCTGCACCAGCCAGCCCTCGTTGGCGGCGACATCGCCGGTCGCCAGGACGCGCGGGGCGGGCGGCGTGCCGCTGCCCAGGTTGGCGATGCCGGTCATGGGGTCCATCTCCAGCAGGCCGTTGTAGAGCTTGAGCGTGCCGGTGACGCGCACGGTATCGCCGAGCGCGATGGCGGGCAGTGTCGTCCCGCCGGTATAGATGTACAACCCGCCGGTGTCATCCTGGATCACAAAGGCGTTGCCGCGATAGATGCCCGGCGGCACGGTGACTTTGCCTTGCAGCGAGCCGCTCCAGCCCGGGCCGGCCAGGCGTGCCACGCCGATGGGGGTGACGCCGCCGGCAGCCAGCACGGCCGTGTTGACCGTCGCGCCGGTTTCGCGTGTGGGCCAGTCCGACGCCCAGACCGCGTACTCGCGGTTGGTGAGGAGGGTCGCCTCGGACGGCGCGGTGACCCAGATGGTGTACGTCAGCACGGTGCTGTTGGCTACACTGGCCTGCGTCCAGGTGATCGTGTGCGTGTCCGGGTCCCACGTCCCGGCGGGGTCGGCGGAAGCGAACGTAACGCTCAACGGCAGCGTGTCGCTTACCACCAGGTCATCCAGTTGGGTGGCGGTCCGGTTGCGCACCACGAGGGTATAACTGAAGGTGCTCCCGGCGGTCGTGGTGATCGGGCCACTCTTGCCGATCAGCAGGCCGGTCGCCGTGCCGGGGACCACGTCGGCGGCGTCGCGTGGCTCGATTTTGAAATTGCTGAAGCTGTAGTTGAGCATCCCGCGCACGACGCTCAGATAGTCACCCAGGGACGGCGTGTAGGCGTAGCCCAGGTCATCCACGCGCACCGAGGCGACGCCGTCGGTCACGCTCCATTCGCCGCTGCCGAGGCTGGGGTTGTCTACGGTGACGTTGTTGATTTCGACCAGTACGCCCTCGTAGCTCTCGGCCGTGGGAGAACCGGTGGCGATGTCGGCGACGGGCACGACGGAGGCCGCGTAGGGCGTGTTACCCGAACTGAGCACGGTGAACGACGAGCCGCTGCCGATTTCCGTCATACTGTAATACTCGGCCACCGTGCCGGTGACGCGCACACGCTGGCCCACAAGGGGTTTCGCGCCGCCGCTGCCGGTATAGATGTACAGCCCGTGCCAGGGGCCGGCGGCGTCGGCGATGGCATAGCCCGCGCTCGGATAGACGGCGTAGACGATGCCCTCGACCGTGACGGACGATCCCTTGCACAGTGACTCGCCGTTCGCGTCGTGGTTCGACTGAATCGCCGCGATGGAGCCGCAGTCCCGGACGGCGGTGTTGACGGGCGCACCGGAGGTCGGCGTGACCCATTCGGTGGCCCAGGCCGCGTAATCGGCATTGGTGACCGTCCTCCACGTCGTCGGCGCGGTGACGACGAGGGTGCAGGTGAGCGCGGCATTGTCGGCGAGTGTCGCCTGCGTCCAGGTGATCGTGTGCGTGTCCGGGTCCCACGTCCCGGCGGGGTCGGCGGAGGCATAGGTGACGCTGACCGGGAGCGTGTCGCTGAGGACTATGTTGTTCAACGTGATGCCGGTGGCGTTTTGCACGGTGAGGGTGTAGACGTAGGACGCGCCGGGGAGGACGGTGGCCGGGCCGCTCTTGGCGACGATGAGGTTGCCGGTAGGGGGTGTGCCGCAACTGTGCGTCGGAGAAGCCGTATTGCGCGGCGTAGGGGCGCCGGTGATGAAATCGGCGCTGTTGTCGTCGGTATCGGCACAGCCCTCGGCTTTGCGAATCGCGGCGGTGGTATTGCTCAAGGCCGGTGTGGCCCCGCCACCTTCGTAACAATTGGCGGTGCCGTAGCCGACCAAATCTGTCACGCCGGTCGGACATGAGCCGCTGAGCGCCGTCGTGCTGTTCACCAGGGCCACTTTGCCGTTGCTTGAACTCATAGCAATCGTTCCGATGGCGTCCGGTGTGGGCAATGGCGTTGTTCCGCCGCTCCCTTGCGCCTCTTGAATCAGGTAATACTGCCCCGGGCCGATGGGCCCAGAGAGAGCAGTGACCTGCCACGTGCTGCCGGTCGCCGAGGCATACTGCACCGACCAGCCGCTCAGGTCTACGGCCGTGGAACCGGCGTTGAACAGTTCGATAAAGTCGTGCGTGTAGGTGGCGCCGGAGTTACCGCCGCCGCCGTATATCTGGCTGATGCGGATGTCATTGGCTTGCGGTGCGGCCGCCGTCAGCCTCGCTGTCAATCCCCACCAGGGGAGCATGGCGACAATCAGCAACATTGTCCATAACGTTCGGGCTAATCTATACATTTATCCTCCAAAGAGTCTGATGGTTTTTTAGCTGAATAGGGGATATTACTTTGTCGTCTTACGTATCTGTATGGCGTATAGCAGGGTGCCGATCACGATGCCGATGATGGCGCCCTCGATCGCGTCTAGCCAGCCGGTCCAACGCGAGATGAGGTAGCCGACAATGGCTCCCGCCAGACCCATTATTCCGATCCAATATCCAGGTTTCATGGCTGTCCTCCTTTTGAAAAGTCATTTGAATGTTGCAATGTCGGAACGTTATTTCCATCCGACCACCGGTGAGATTAATGCGGAATTTCTTTAGAGAATTGAAAATCCCGTACCTGAATTATATCTTGCCATAATGGCTATGTCAATGACTATAAGATTCTGTCCGTGACGCAAAACGTTGGAACTAGGGGCACATCGGGAGCGTCATGAATGTGGAGGTGAAAAATGAAGATGAAAACCTTGCTATTCATATATCTTGCCCTGATGATGACGCTCACGGCCTGTGGGGTGGGGGACGCGGCCGGCAGCACTGCACCCCTCGAAGGCGAATGGACACTGCTGACGTTGAACAATGCGCCCTTGCTGGCGGGTTCGACGATCAACGTGAGGTTTGAAGATGACAAAATCACCGGCTATAGCGGGTGCAACAGTTATGGCGGAACATACACAGCAAAGAACACGACTCTTCAACTTGGGGAGATCGCTGTGACGTTGATGGCTTGCCTGGATGATGGTGTGATGATGCAAGAGCAAGCCTATTTGAAGGCGCTGTCAAGCGTGGCCAGGTTCCGCCTGGATGGGGACCGTCTGGAACTGTTGGATGCGTCCGGCGCGCCTCTCCTCACTTATATCCACCAGGAAGCGTTTACAGGTGATCCGGCGGCACTGATCGGGACCAACTGGAAACTGTTGACCCTGAACGGCAGCCCATTGGACGAAACCCTCTCGTTCACCCTGGCCTTCACACAGAATCGCTACAGCGGCCTGGCCGGGTGTCGCCACTTCGAGGGTGACTATCAGGCTGGCGATGGCGACATCGCTTTCCCAATGATAACAATGGTTGAAGCCACGTGTCCCGATGCGGACGATGCTTACTGGGCGTTGGAAGGTCGCTTCACCGATGCGCTGAGCTGGGCGCGTCACTGGCGCATCGTCAACGGCCAACTCGAAATCCGCACCATGCGTGGCGAGGTATTGGTCTTCGCGCCATAAGTGTTGATGGCTTTGTCGGAGCTTTGACGGCGCCCAATCCCATAAAACCGTTACCGGCTTATGCGGGCGCGGAGCTTGTGGGCCTGAAGCCGCAAAAACAGTCCTGTCATGCCGCGGTTATCGCTTCAATACCGCGCCAGCCGCAATGGGATCGAAGCCTTCCGGCCATTGCGTGGTTTCGTCGTAGGTGGCGTCGCGCAGACGGCTCCAAGTCAGACGTGTGTCCTGCAGATTGGCGCCGCACAGGTCGGTATAGGCCAGATTCGCGCCCCGTAACTCACAGCCTACCAGTTGTGCCCCCACCAGACTGGCGCCCATCAGATTAGCCGTCCCCATAAATGCCCATTCCAAATGGGCGCGCGTGAGGTTGGCCTCGCTCAGGTTTGCTCCGGCCAGCTTGGCACTGACCATGTGAGCTTCTTGCAAGTCGGCCTGCGTCAGATTGGCGCGGCTGAGATGGGTGGCGACCAGGAACACTCGCTTCATGCGCGCTTCGGTCAGGTTGGCATCACCCAGATGCGCCCATTCCAGGTGCGCGTGTTCCAAATAGGCGTGCTCCAGGTGCGCACCGGCCAGATGGGCTTCGACCAGGAAGGCACCGTTGAGCCGCACGCCCGTCAAATCGGCCTCAGATAGGAACAGGACCGCCGATTCCTGAGTAACCAATCCGGCCTCATATAAAAACTGTAGCACTTGACCTTTGCTGGTCCCATCGTCGTTGAGGGTATGCAATATCGCCAATGTTTGTTCGCGGGCGATGTTGCGTACCTCGCTGGTAGGCGGGGCAGTTCGCAATCCCTGATAGATCAACAGGTCGTTCATGCGGGTGAAGTAGGCTTCCAAAAGTCTGGCCGTGTCGGGCGGCATCATAGAATCCATGAAGCCAGGCAACCCGCAGAATTCGTAAAAAGGCACGCCGGTCAAAAGGCGGCTGAGGCGATCACAGCTTTCGAGTATCCGTTCACGGCTGTCGTCGAGGGCCGGCGTACTGCCATGTTCCAACGTCTGGGCAAGGTTCTCGGTGAGCCGATGCTGGAGGACCTGCACCTCATGGATCCGTGGGTGGTCCTTGCCCAGCACATTGATCAGCTTTTGCATTCCCAGCCGATAGTGATAAAAATAAGCTTGTTTCATTCTAACCAGATACCCTTATTCGGTCTGATTTACGTATATATCCAGAAGGCGCATCAGCAGATTTGGCGGTAAGCAAATTTTGGGTCGGTTGACGGCCTATCATCTGCTGACAGGATAGAGAATTTATGTACATCTGGCCTATCCTGTACGCTATCTCTAGTATAACCTACTCTTGCCAATAGGTCAAAGCGCAAAAAGGCGTATAATCAAGCTATGTTTGCATATCAACAGCGTGATTTTCTTTTTGAAAGATTCAAGGGATTTTAATAGGAATTCGTCAACGAATTAAACGGATTTTGACGGATTCCCGATTCCTCTGAAAAAAACACAAAGGACACGAGTTACTCAGGAAGCAATGGCCCATAATCTACAAATCATCGGTCTAGGCATGTGTACGTTGGATGTGCTGATCCGTTGCACCGAGCTACCTACATGGGAGCGCGGCGGAACGCGGATCAAGGCTCTTGGTTTTGACGGTGGGGGGCCGGTAGGTACCGCCATGGTCGCCGCGGCCAGGCTGGGCGCGCGCGTGGGCTTTATCGGCTCCGCCGGTAACGATGCCCCTGCCGAATTCAAACTGCGCTCCATGCGCGACTGTGGCGTGGATTTGAGCCGTATGGTCTACCGCGACGCGCCCGAAGATCAACTCGTCGTCGTCAACATCCATGCGGAGACGGGTGAACGCATTTTCTCAGGTGTACAGCGCTGGGGAGAAGGCCAGATTCGCCCGGAAGAGCTGGACCGCGAGTACATCACGGCAGCGGACTATTTGCATCTGGACGGTTATCACAATGCGGCGGCGCTCCAGGCTGCCCGGTGGATGAAAGCCGCCGGCAAAATCGTATCGCTGGATGGCCACAAGACCGATGGCCCGGTGGGTGAGCATCTCCGCCGCCTGCTTCCTTACGTGGATGTGCTCATCAGTGGTTCGGGGTTTGCGCGCGGACTGACCGGTATTGCCGATCTATGGGAAGCGGGCGCTGCGATTCTGACGCTGGGGCCGCGCATCTTTGTGCAGACCGAAGGCATGGACGGCAGTTATACGATCACGGCGGACGAGCAATTTCACACACCGGCATTTCCCGTGCAGGTCATAGACACGACCGGCGCTGGGGATGTGTTTCACGGCGCGTATCTTGTCGGTCTGCTGCACGGCTGGAATTTGCGGCAGATCGCGCTCTTTGCGACCGCGGTTTCAGCGCTCAAGTGTACGCGCTTGGGTGGGCGGGGTGGTATACCGGATTTTCCCGCCGTGATGACATTCTTGCGTGAGCGTGGTGTTGTTATAGAATAGTTCTTCTCTTCTTTTAATCCGCTTCATCCGTTAAAACTGTTGACATTAGCAAAGGAGGCAATCAGAATATGGCACTCGTTTCAATTTTCCCTTATCTCAAACGGGCACAACAATACCATTATGCCCTTCCTCTCTTCGATATGGCCGATATGTACGGTGTTGATGGGCTGCTGGCAGCACTGGAGGAGAAACGCGCGTCGGCGATCATCGCCATCTATGCAGGGTGGCTGGATCAGCCGAACATCCGCGCGTTCGCGGCGTACATTCGCACGCGCGCCGAGGCGGCAAGCGTGCCGGTGTCGCTGATGTTAGATCACGGCGGCAGCTTTGAGCAATGCATCAAAGCCATTGCGTATGGGTTCACCGATGTTATGTACGATGGTTCCCGCTTGCCGCTTGAAGAGAACATCGCCAACACGCGCGCTGTCGTGCGCGCCGCGCATGCCGTTGGGTTGGCCGTTGAGGCGGAATTGGGGCATGTCGGTTCTGGCAGTGAGTATCAGGAATTCGGCGCGCAACGCAAGGGCTTCACCAATCCCGACGACGTGGAACGCTTTGTGGCGGAAACCGGTGTGGACATTCTGGCGATTGCCATCGGCACCGCCCATGGCCTGTACGCCGGCGAGCCGCACCTCGACCTGGACCTGCTCCGCGAGATTCGCTCACGGGTAGACATTCCCCTTGCATTACACGGCGGCTCCGGCTGTTCCGATGAACAATTCCGCGCCGTTATCGCTGCCGGCATTACAAAAATCAACGTGGCGACCGACCTCTTCGTCACCACGGCACGACGCCTTACCGAAGCGGCGCGCGCGGAGGATGCCGTGGAATACTTTGCTTTCGGCAAGGTCGCCGTAGCATCGTTCCAGGAGCGTTGTGGCCACTACCTTGACGTTTTTGGTGCGACAGGGAACGGGTAACGGGGTGACAAGGTATGGCCGATGAGATTGAGCCGACCTTGTTTTTCATTATCACTAATCACTTATTGGGAGGAGGTTACAAATGTACGGTTACACGGGAAAAATTCTGAGGGTTGATCTGACCACGGGGACTTTGGACGTCGAACAACCGCCGGAATCTTTCTACCGGCGCTATCTGGGGGGAAATGGATTCATCGGCTATTACCTGCTCAAGGAATTGCCCGCCAACGTGGATCCGCTCGGCCCGGACAATCTGTTGATTTTCGCCGCCGGCCCGATGACCGGTGTGCCGATTGCCGGTTCCGGGCGCAGCGCGGTGGGCGGCAAGTCGCCGTTGACCGGCGGTTACGGTGAATCCGACGTGGGCGGCTTCTTCGGTGCGGAGATGCGGCGCGCGGGCTTCGATGCCGTCGTGATACGCGGCAAGGCGCCATCCCCCGTCTACCTGTGGCTGCACGATGGCAAGGCCGAACTCCGCCCGGCAGATCATCTGTGGGGCAAGAGCACCGCCGAGACGCAGGAAGCCGTGCGCGCCGAATTGGGCGCGAAAAACGCCCGCATGGCGTTGATCGGCCCGGGCGGCGAGAAGCTGGTGCGCTATGCCTGCATCATCAACGATCTCAAACATGCTGCCGGGCGCACCGGCCTGGGCGCCGTGATGGGGTCGAAAAACCTCAAATGTGTGGCAGCGTTGGGGCGAACGGCAGTACCGGTGGCCGATGAGGAGGGGGTGAAGGCGCTCTCCAGGTCTATGGTAGATACCTGGAAAGACAAGGCCTGGGGAATGCACGAACTGGGGACGGCCGGCGGCCTTACCGGCCTGAGCCGCGTGGGGGCCCTGCCCACCCGCAACTTTCAGGATGGGCAGTTCGAGGGTGCGGAAAAGATCGGCGGCGAGGCCATGCGCGATACCATCTTGATTGACCGTGGTGGCTGCTATGCCTGTCCTATCCGCTGCAAGCGCGTGGTTGAAGTCCACGATGATGAATACGACGTGGACCCGATCTACGGTGGGCCGGAGTACGAGACGCTCGGCGCGCTCGGCTCCGTCTGCGGCGTGGACGATCTGCGCGCCGTGGCCAAGGCCAACGCATTGTGCAACGCTTACAGCCTCGATACGATTTCCACCGGCATGGTGATTGCTTTTGCGATGGAGTGTTTCGAGAACGAGCTGCTCTCGCCGGAAGACACCGGTGGCCTGGAACTGCGTTTTGGCAACGGCAAAGCGATGGTCGAGATGGTGCGTCGGATCGGTGAGCGTGAGGGGTTGGGGGATCTGCTGGCCGAAGGTTCGACGTTCGCAGCGCAGAAAATCGGCCGGGGGGCGGAGGCGTATGTCATCAACGTCAAGGGGCAGCCTTTCCCAATGCATGAATGTCGCACACGGCACGGACAGGCGCTCGGCTACGCCGTCTCACCGACCGGCGCCGACCACATGCACAATATGTGGGATGAAGAGTTCGCCCGCGATCCGGTTGGCGAGCAGGCATACAGCGTGGGGGTTTACGAACCGATTCCTCCCACCGTGTTGAACGCTGCCAAAGTCCGCGCTTACACCAATACCACTAACTGGCAATGGTTGAAGAACAGCCTGACCTTGTGCATGTTTGTCCCCTGGTCCGATGATGAGATCATCGAAATCGTGCGCGCGATCACCGGTTGGAAGGTCAGCAAGTGGGAGCTACTCAAGATCGGCGAGCGCGGCGTGACGTTGGCGCGCCTCTTCAACCTGCGCGAGGGACTGACGCGCGCAGATGATACCTTGCCCGCGCGGATGGCACGCTATCACGTCACCAGCACGCTCAACGAGAAGCCGGTGCTGCCCGAAGTGCTCGACGAGGCCATCTCCCTGTTCTACGGCATGATGGGTTGGGACCCCCAAACCGGTGTCCCGACGGACGGCAAACTCCATGAGCTGGATATTGCCTGGGCACGGCAAAGCTGACACTTTGCATGTAAAACGAACTGTCCCAGACAAGAGAAAAGCCTTACTGGAAACTCTATTTCCAGCCGCCTTTGTAACCGTAGCCCGCCGATTTATCGGCGGGCTGTATTGTGTTACACCCGCCCCGGTGGGGGTGCATTTGCCGCCAGTGACGCTGGATGCTATAATCCATCCCGTGGCAACTGTTCAGCCTACCGGGTGTCGTGCGGACCTCAATCCGCGCGCATCAGGCCCTGCAGATGCCGCTATGCTGGGAAACCGGCAAATTGTCCGGCAAATGGCCATCTGGCTTGCTGGACTGTGGCCCGGCGAACACCGGCTTGAGTAGATACCCGCGTTTGTTCTGATATCCGTGATGGTGTCAATCTTGACAAGGAGGTCAACCATGGATCCCAGGATACTCGAACTGGCACACAAGATCGGCACGTTTCTATCGAAGCGGCCCCAGACTTGGCGAATCGCCCGCTTGTGGGATGAGGCCGAGGCCGCCGGTGTGACCGTCAGCGCCAGCGGGAACCGCTCCGTCGCCATCGGCGGGAGTGTGAGCGGGAGCGTGATTGTGACCGGGGATAAAAATGAGATCAAAAGATGAGCGAACGCACCATCACCATCCAGGGTAACGCCCGAGGGACCGTCCTCATCACCGGCGACGGCAACCGCGTGACGCTCGGTCACGAACCCGGCGTCGCCTTCCGCCTGCTGGATGAGACCTTCCGCCAGCAGCAGGAGCACCGCGCCCTGGCCGATTTCTACAACGGCACGCGCCCCAACTGGGCCAACATCGCCCACGCCGACGACGCCCCGCGCGACCTGCTCGACCGGCTGCTGGATTTTGTCTGCGCTGCGCAGCCCGAACAACGCGCCGCCGTGCTGACCGGCCTGAGCGGCGAAGGCAAGACCACGCTGCTCATGCGCCTGGCCTGGAAAGCCTCACAAGCCGGCTTTCTTGTCCTGTGGCGGCACTACGGCACGGTCGAAGCCCCCTATGAAAAGCCCTTCCAGGGCACACGGCGGGTGCTGATTTTTATGGACGACCTGCCCTACGTGGACGAACTGCCCCGCCTGATGAGCGACCTGAACGAAAGCGGCCTGCCCTTTGTGCTGCTCGGCACGGCACGCACCCACGAGTGGGCCAACAGCCCGTTGCGCACCGAGACCGCGCGCCTGGCGGCCTGGCAGGAATTCACCCTGGAACGGCTCACCCCCAAAGAGGCCCAACGGCTGCTGCAAACCCTGGAGGAACGCAAAGCCCTGGGGACCCTGGCAGATAAATCCCCCTCAGCACGCCTGGACTACCTGCTCGACCGCCTGCAGGCCGACGGCCAACTGCTCCCCGCCCTGCTCACCGCCTGCAAAGGCAAGGGCTTCGACGCCATCCTGGAAGATTTTTTCAGCCGCATGGAAGGGCGCTGGGGCGCAGAAAAGACCGATTTCCTGCTGCGCGGCTATGCCGGCATCGCCCTGGTGCATCGCTTTGGCTTCTGGACGAGCCGCCCGCTGCTGGCGCGTTTCCTGGACGTAGCGGAGCCTGCCCTCGCCCCGCGCCTGATTGCCCCCTTGCGCGGCGAACTGACCGACATCACCGAAGCGGAACAGCGCCGCCTCTACACCCGTCACCCCTGGATTGCCGAACGTGCCCTCGGCTTGTTGTGCGGCCATCGCCTGCCCGAAGAGATTGACCTATACGCCGACCTGTTCCATGCCCTGAGCGTCCTGCTGGCGGAGACGTCCCGCCCGGAAGAGCGCAAGTTGTTAACTAAACTCCCGCTGGCTTTCAAATACCGCGGCGATTGGGCTACGGCCCGCCGCCTCTTCCCGCTTGCCAGCGCCGCCGACCCGAAACACGCGCCTGTTTGGCAGGCGTGGGCGCTGCTGGAGAAGGAGCAGGGGGAGATCGCCAAGGCGCGGGAGTTGTTCGCGCGCGCCAGCGCCGCCGACCCGAAACACGCGCCTGTTTGGCAGGCGTGGGCGCTGCTGG
>DAOSNS010000006.1:81185-109505 GCA_035373625.1 Anaerolineae bacterium
AGAAGGAGCAGGGGGAGATCGCCAAGGCGCGGGAGTTGTTGGAAAGCGGCTTGCGGCGCGTCACTTACCGCCGCGGGCGCGCCCTGCTCCTTTCCACCCTGGGCAGTCTGCTGGCCGAGCAGGGCGATTACAACTCCGCCGAAGCCCATTTCCTCCAGGCGTTGAAACTGGATGAGAAAGACCCGCTCACCCACTACCACTTTGCCGTGCGGGTTCTGCTGCCCACCAACCGTCGCGAAGAAGCCTGCAAGCATTTACGCCGAGCCCTGGAATTGCGCCCGCGCAAAGCACGCGACCGTCAGCGTATCGAGCAAGCTCTGCGGAGAAATTGCCGCTGACCCTTGACAAAAGAGCGGATGGCTGAACAGCGCGGATACAACAAATCTTTATTCAGGAGGTCAACCATGGATCCCAGGATACTCGAACTGGCACACAAGATCGGCGCGTTTCTATCGAAGCGGCCCCAGACTTGGCGAATCGCCCGCTTGTGGGGTGAGGCCGAGGCCGCCGGCGTGACCGTCACCGCCAACGGCGACTGCGCCGCGGCCATCGGCGAGAACATCATCATCACCGGCGATAGCAACAAGGTGTAGCGCAACTGCGAGCAGTTGCGCTACGGGAGCGCACATGCCTGACCTCCAGCCCATCCTCGACCGATTGCAAAGCGGACAGATCATCCCCGAAGACATCGCCCTGCTGCGCTCGCTGGAAGGGCATACGGATTGGGTGACTGCGGTGGCGCTGAGCGCGGATGGGCGCTTCATTACCAGCGGGTCGGGCGACCACACCCTGCGCGCCTGGGACCTGGAAAGCGGGCAGTCTCGTCTCCTCTTCTGGAACGACGCGTGGATTACCTCCCTTGCCCTCTCCGGCGATGACCGCACCCTGGCCTGCGGCGATAGCCGGGGGCGGGTATGGATTTTCGAGTGGGTGCGGTAGGCCGTCCACGAATGGAGCCACGGATGGACGGGCGGGTTCATCGGCCAGACCCCGCCGCTGCGCCTGGAGGCCCCAAATGCTCTTGATTTGGAGGAGAATCTATGGACAACACGTTTTCTCATGGCTACGCCCTCCTCATCGGCGTCGGCGAGTGCGCCTATCAGCCCTGGTCGCTGCCGGTGACGGTGCGGGATATGCTCGCCCTGCAGGCCGTGCTGAGCGACCCCACCCTGTGCGGCTACCCCGCTGACCACATCCGCCTGCTGCACGACGCCGGGGCCACAAAGCAGGCCATCCTGGAGGACCTGGCCTGGCTGGCCGGGCGCGCCGCCGCCGCCGGCGACGCCACCGCGGTCGTCTTTTACTCCGGCCACGGCTGGCTGGATGGGAGCACAGGGCGCTACTACCTGTTGCCGCACAATGTCGAACCCTTCGACCTGCCGGGCAGTGCGTTGGGGGCCGAGGATTTCACCGCCGCGCTGCGGCAGGTGCAGGCGCGGCGACTGCTGGTCTTTATGGACTGCTGCCACGCGGCGGGCATGGCCACGGCCAAAGACGCGCCGCCGCTCAAGTTGCCGCCGGGCTTGAGCCAGGTTGCGTTGCCCAAAGGGGTGGCCGAGGCACTGAAGCAAGGGACAGGGCGGGCCGTCTTTAGCTCCTCGACCGGCAGCCAGCAGTCGTGGGTGCGGCCCGACGGCCGCCTGAGCCTGTTCACCTACCACCTGCTGGAGGCGCTGCAGGGCGCGGGCAACCGTCCAGGGGACGCCGAGGTGCGCGTCTCCAACCTGATGGCGCACCTGAGCCGGGCCGTGCCGACCAGCGCGCAGGCGATGGGTCAGGAACAGACCCCCTTCCTCGACGCCGCGACCGAGGACTTCCCCGTGGCGTTGCTGCGCGGGGGCAAGGGCTTGCCGAAAGGCGGCTGGGCGGCCGCGCAGGACGAGGCCGCGGCGCGCATCGGGCGCGTCGTGCAGGCCCTCGGCGAGCGCTCCGTGGCGATTGGCGGGGATGTCAGCAGCAGCGTGATCGTGACGGGCGACCACGGGATTACATTGCGATAACTTGCCATACATGGTATACTAACGGCATGAAATTCGACGAGCTGCTGCGGATCGTGGACGATGAGCCGGTCTTCGAGACTGGGCTGCTGCTGGCCGGGCAGACGGACCCGGCCGACGTGCGCCGGCAGCTCTCGCGCTGGGTCAAAGGGGGGTCTCTGTACCAGTTGCGCCGCGGCCTCTATGCCCTGGCCCCGCCCTATCAGAAGGTCAAGCCGCATCCGTTCCTCGTGGCCAACCGCATGGTGCGCGGCTCGTATGTCAGTTGCCAGTCGGCGCTGGCGCATTACGGCCTGATCCCGGAGCACGCGCCGGTGACCGTCAGTGTGACCGCCGCGCGGCCGGGGCAGTGGGAGACGCCGCTGGGCGTCTTTGTCTTTCATCACGTGCAGCCTGCCTTGCTGCGCGGCTATCGTCTGCTGGACCTCGGCGGTGGGCAGCAGGCCCTTGTGGCCACACCCGCCAAAGCCCTGCTCGACCTGATCTACCTCTCCCCCGGCGCCGACTCGGCCGCCTATCTGCGCGAGCTGCGCCTCCAGAACCTGGAACGTCTCGATCTCGACGAGGTGTGGCGCTGGGCGGAGGCGCTGGAACGTCCCAAGCTGAAGCGGGCGGCTGCCGTGCTGAGCGAACTGACGCGCGCTGAAGTCGAGGAGTACGAGACGCTGTGAAGGACTATCTGGCCGAACTGGTACGCGCCGCGCCTACCCCTGTGGAAGGGCGCAACCGCGCCCGCGAGTATCTTCAGGCGCGCATCCTGGGAGCGCTGCAGCGCGCCGGCGCGATGATCCCGCTGGCCTTTCACGGCGGCACCGCCCTGCGTTTTCTCTACGCCAGCGCCCGGTATTCCGAAGACCTGGATTTTGCCCTGGAGCAGGAGCGAGAGCGCTACGACTTCCGCGCCTATTTGCGGGCCGTGCAGAGCGAATTGGCCGTCGAAGGCTATGCCATCGAGCTCAAAGTCAACGATCGCAAGGCGGTGCACAGCGCCTTTGTGCGCTTCCCTGGCCTGCTCTACGAATTGGGGCTGTCGCCGCAGCGGGGCGAGGTCCTGGCGGTCAAGATCGAAGTGGACACGGCTCCACCGGCCGGTGCCGGGCTGGAGACCACCCTCATCCGCCGGCACATTCCCCTGCGCTTGCAGCACCACGACCGGGCCTCGCTGCTGGCGGGCAAGCTCCATGCCATCCTGCAGCGTCCCTTCCTCAAGGGGCGTGATCTGTACGATCTGCTCTGGTATCTCAGCGACCCCACCTGGCCTGCGCCCAACCTGACCCTGCTCAACAACGCCCTGCGTCAGACGGGCTGGCAAGGCGAGATGCTGAGCGGGGAGAACTGGCGGAGAGTGATCCGTGCGCGCCTGGAAACGGCGGCCTGGGAGCATATCGTTGCGGATGTGCGTCCCTTCCTGGCCCCGGGCGCCGATCCCGACTTGCTGAGGCGCGAGACGCTGTTGGTCCTGCTTGCAAAGTAGGACAACTGCTCGCAGTTGTCCTGCATCGCTTACCGAGGAGCTGGCATGATCTCACTGGACGACTTTTTCACCAACCTGGCCGCTTCGCTGGCCTACGACCTGCTGCGGGCCGGCGCCGCGCGGCTCACGACCTTTGTCTCAGGTTCGCCGGAGGAGCAGGCCCTGCGTGGTTGCTACCAGAGCGCGTTCGAGGCCATGCTGCGCGAGGTGGCCGCCGACCTGGACGCCGACCGGCGGGCGCTGGTCGAGGACATCCTGCGCCAATTCGTGGCCCAACCGGAGGTGGCGGAGGGACTGCTGGCCCTGGCGATGGAGGGCGACGAGCCGCCGCTGCCGCTCCTGCGCGAGCGTTTCGACGCGCTGGAGTACGACCGCGCCACCCTGCCCGTGGACTTCGACGCCGCCCTGACCGCCCTCACCCGCGGCCTGACGGACGCGCTGCTGGGCGCGGCGATACAGCCGGACAGCCCGCTCTACAACCGGGTGAGCGTGGTGCGCGTGGCGGCGATCCATAACCTGCTGCGCTCGCTGGAAGGGCATACGGCAGGAGTGACTGCGGTGGCGCTGAGCGCCGATGGGCGCACCATCGTCAGCGGGTTGGACGACCGCACCCTGCGCGCCTGGGACCTGGAAAGCGGGCAGTCCCGCCTCCTCTTCTGGAACGACGCGCTGATTCTCTCCCTCGCCCTCTCCGGCGATGACCGCACCCTGGCCTGCGGCGATAGCCAGGGCCGGGTGTGGATTTTCGAGTGGGTGCGGTAGGGACGGCCGCGAAGGGGGCACGGATGGACGGGCGAGTTCATCGGCCAGACCCCGCCGCTGCGCCTGGAGGCCCCAAATGCTCTTGATTTGGAGGAGAATCTATGGACAACACGTTTTCTCATGGCTACGCCCTCCTCATCGGCGTCGGCGAGTGCGCCTATCAGCCCTGGTCGCTGCCGGTGACGGTGCGGGATATGCTCGCCCTGCAGGCCGTGCTGAGCGACCCCACCCTGTGCGGCTACCCCGCTGACCACATCCGCCTGCTGCACGACGCCGGGGCCACAAAGCAGGCCATCCTGGAGGACCTGGCCTGGCTGGCCGGGCGCGCCGCCGCCGCCGGCGACGCCACCGCGGTCGTCTTTTACTCCGGCCACGGCTGGCTGGATGGGAGCACAGGGCGCTACTACCTGTTGCCGCACAATGTCGAACCCTTCGACCTGCCGGGCAGTGCGTTGGGGGCCGAGGATTTCACCGCCGCGCTGCGGCAGGTGCAGGCGCGGCGACTGCTGGTCTTTATGGACTGCTGCCACGCGGCGGGCATGGCCACGGCCAAAGACGCGCCGCCGCTCAAGTTGCCGCCGGGCTTGAGCCAGGTTGCGTTGCCCAAAGGGGTGGCCGAGGCACTGAAGCAAGGGACAGGGCGGGCCGTCTTTAGCTCCTCGACCGGCAGCCAGCAGTCGTGGGTGCGGCCCGACGGCCGCCTGAGCCTGTTCACCTACCACCTGCTGGAGGCGCTGCAGGGCGCGGGCAACCGTCCAGGGGACGCCGAGGTGCGCGTCTCCAACCTGATGGCGCACCTGAGCCGGGCCGTGCCGACCAGCGCGCAGGCGATGGGTCAGGAACAGACCCCCTTCCTCGACGCCGCGACCGAGGACTTCCCCGTGGCGTTGCTGCGCGGGGGCAAGGGCTTGCCGAAAGGCGGCTGGGCGGCCGCGCAGGACGAGGCCGCGGCGCGCATCGGGCGCGTCGTGCAGGCCCTCGGCGAGCGCTCCGTGGCGATTGGCGGGGATGTGAGTGGGAGCGTGATCGTCACCGGCGACCGCAACACGGTGCAGAGCGGCAAGTACAACATCCAGATTGACCACGCCGAAGGCATCGCCATCGGCGATAATGCAACCGTCCAACCACCCGACGAGGAGTCGCAACGATGACCCTTGCCACCGACTTTTTCACCAACCTGGCCGCTTCGCTGGCCTACGACCTGCTGCGGGCCGGCGCCGCGCGGCTCACGACCTTTGTCTCGGGTTCGCCGGAGGAGCAGGCCCTGCGCCGCTGCTACCAGAGCGCGTTCGAGGCCATGCTGCGCGAGGTGACCGCCGACCTGGACACCGACCGGCGGGCGCTGGTCG
Organism: Anaerolineae bacterium; assembly: GCA_035373625.1. Taxonomy (GTDB): domain Bacteria; phylum Chloroflexota; class Anaerolineae; order B4-G1; family SLSP01; genus DSWT01. Next base: position 86,768 of record DAOSNS010000006.1, read on the forward strand.
AGGACATCCTGCGCCAATTCGTGACCCAACCGGAGGTGGCGGAGGGACTGCTGGCCCTGGCGCTGGAGGGCGACGAGCCGCCGCTGCCGCTCCTGCGCGAGCGCTTCGACGCGCTGGAGTACGACCGCGCCACCCTGCCCGTGGACTTTGACGCCGCCCTGACCGCCCTCACCCGCGGCCTGACGGACGCGCTGCTGGGCGCGGCGATGCAGCCGGACAGCCCGCTGCACAACCGCGTCATCCTGGTGCGCGTGGCGGCGATCCACAACCTGCTGCGCGAGCAGCGCGGCACGCTGGTGACCATCGCCGCGACGGTGGCCCGCCTGGAGCGGGAATTGCGCGAGGCTAAGTACAACCTGGTCTTTCTCGGTCCGGTCAGCGGCGTGGCTATCGGCGACCGGGCAATGGCCGCGTTGGGCCTGCCGCCCGACCTGCGTGCGCTGCTGGAGCAGGCCCTGACCCTGCTGCGCGAGATCGCCGTTCTGCGCCAGCCGCCGCCTTACACCGAAGCCGACCGTGCGGCTTACCTGGACGCACTGATCGCCGAGTGCAAGGACGTCCGCCTCCCCTACGCCACCGCAAAGGGCGCCACCATCCCCCTGGAGCGGGTCTATGTGGCCCTCCAGGCCGACCGCTCCTCGCCGGCCGAGCGCCGGGCCAGTTCCGAGCTTTTCCGCGACCTGGCGCGGGAGCAGCAACGGGCCGGCCTGCTGGATATCGGGGCCCTCTACCGCCTTGCGCTGCTCGACCCCTACGCGGCCCGCTACCTGCTCCACGACCCGCGGCTGCGCGAGCAGTTGCTGGCCGCGCAGGAGGAAAAGCCGCGCACCTACCACCTGGCCGAGATCGTCCGCCGCTATCGCTGGATCGTCCTCCTGGGCGACCCGGGCAGCGGCAAGACGACGCTGGCCCGTTGGCTGGCGCTGCAACTGGCCCGCGCCCAGCAGGCCGGACGGGATGTGGTGGAAGTGCCCGGCGACCACGTCCGGCCCGACGCCGCGCCGGAGGAGCGCGAGGTTCTCGGCCCGGCGCGCCTGCCGGTGCTGGTGCGCATCGCCGACTATGCCGCCGCACGCTGGCCCCAACCCGGCCAGGACACCCGCCTGCCCCTGCGCCATTACCTGGGCCGCCACCTGCAGGAGCAGTTGGCGCCCGGACGCCGCCCCGAAGCGGTACACGCGCTGTTGCAGGACTATCTGGCCGCCGGGCGGGTGACGTTCATCCTCGACGGCCTGGACGAGGTCACCGACCTGACCCAGCGCGAGGCCATCGCCGCCGAGATCGAGGCGCTGATCCGCGACTGGGCGCGCGATGCCGGGGGCCGTTCGCCGCTGGAGCCTGGCTATGCTCCGCTCCCCGACGAGGACGCATTGCAGGGCGGCGGGAATCAGGTCATCGTCACCAGCCGCATCGTCGGCTACCACCTCCGGCCGCTGCACGAAAACCTGCCCCATTTCGTCATCCAGCCGATGGACGACACGGCCGTGCGTCGCTTTTGCCACAACTGGGCGACTTATTACGCCGCGCCGGAGCAGGCCGACGCGCTGGCGAGGGCGGTGCTGGAGCACCCCGACGCCAACGTCCGCGACCAGATGTCCCGCAACCCGTTGCTTTTGACCATTCTGGCCCAGGTCTTTGCCAAGGACCCCGCCGCCGGGCTGCCGGCGCGACGGACGGAACTCTACCGCCGCGCCGCCCGCGCCGTCTTTCGCCAGCGCGAGACAACGTGGGGGCGGCTGGCCGCGCTGCTGGGCGGCGGGGACCACGTCCGCGTGCTGACGCGGCTGACGGCCCACGTCGCCTTTCACCTCCACGCCAACCCCGACTATCCGGCGGCGCTGGTGGACGCGCACCAGGTGCGCACCTGGCTGCGCACGGCGGTGCGCGAGGAACCGGCGCTGTGCGGCGGGCGGCGCGAGGAAGACGTGGTGACCGCGTGGCTGGCCGCGGCCAGCCGCTTGAGCGGCTTTTTTGTCGCCCGCGGCGAGGGGGTCTATGGCTTTCTCCACCGCCAGTTTCAAGAGTACTTTGCCGCCTGGTACCTGGTGACGCAGATGACGCGGGAGGGGCAGGCCGCCTTCCTGCGCTACCTGGGCGACCCCAACTGGCGTGAGGTGTTGCTGCTGGCGGTGGGCATCCTGGAGGCTGCAGCGGCCGGCGAGTTGGATGAGGAGGGCCTCACGGCGCCGACCCGGGCGGTGGCCGACCTGCTGCAAGCCGTGCTGGATACTCCCGACCCCACCGGAGGACTGCTGCCGCACACCCTGCTCCTGACCGCGGCGGCGCTGCGCGAACTGTCCGCCCCGCCGCCAGAGCCGGTGCGCCGCGTTGCCGCAGGTCTCATCGCAGCCTACCGCCGCGACGATGAGAGCCGCTTTGCGGTGCTTCACGAGCGGGTGGAGAAGGCCTTTGCTGCCCTGCCGCGCCGGGTCGCGGGGGAGGATGCGGCCGGCGCGGCGCTCTGCGCGGCGCTGGTGGACTCGCCGGCAAGGGAGGCCGGGCGCTGGACGCGGCTGGCTGCCGCAGAGTTGGTTTTAGAGTACAAATGGTTCACCCCCGAGACGGCGCGCGCGCTGGCGCAGGCCTGGCAGCGTCACCTGGAGCCGGCCGGGACGCTGCTGGCGGCGCTGCAGGCGGCCTGGGAGGCGCGGCCAGGCCATTTCGACGGGCGCTTTCTCCCCTTCCGCCGCGCCGTGGAGCGAGAGCCGGCGCTGTGGGCGGCGATCGAGGCGCACCCCGGCTGGCAGGCCGCGGTGCGCGCGCTCTACCTGGCGCCGTGGGCCGATCTGGCCGTCAAGGGGATCGTGCGCGACTCGCCGCTGACCGGGGAGGTGCTGGATGTATTGCGCCGGGCGCCGGCAGATGAGGAAGGCCTGCGCGCGCTGTTCTGGGCGCATTTCGACGCAGCGGAGCGGGATGCGGTGGCGTGGCGGGACGCGGGGCTGGCCCTGGCGTACCTGGGTGAGCAGGGGATTGTGCCCGCCTTGGCGGCGGGGGGCGGCGCGCAGCGCGCGCGTCAGCGCGCGCTGCGCGCCGCCATATCCCGCGCCCGCGCCCGCGCCCGCGCCCGCGCCCGCGACCTCGACCGCGCCCTCGACCTCGCCCGCGTCTTCGCCCGCGCCCTCGCCCGCGACCTCGACCTCGCCCGCGCCCTCGCCCGCGACCTCGACCTCGACCTCGACCTCGCCCGCGCCCTCGACCGCGACCTCGACCTCGACCGCGACCTCGACCTCGCCCGCGACCTCGACCTCGCCCGCCACCTCGACCTCGTCCTCGCCCTCGTCCGCGACCGCGACCTCGACCTCGACCGCGCCCTCGACCGCGTCTTCGCCCTCGCCCGCGACCGCGACCTCGACCTCGACCTCGACCGCGCCCTCGCCCTCGCCCGCGACCTCGACCTTGCCCGCGACCTCGACCTCGACCGCGCCCTCGACCTCGCCCTCGACCTCGCCCGCGACCGCGACCTCGTCCGCAGTCTTGAAGGGGCGCTGAGTCGCCTGGATGTTATGGCTGCGGAGAGGCCGGCGGCAACCCCGGAGGCGCCGATCGAGGCACTGCGGAATATGCTGCACGACGCGTTGAGCCGGGCACAACAGGTGGCCGCCATCTTGAGTGAAAGCGGCGTCCTCGCCGTGTGGCTGGCCTTTGTGAAGGCGTGGGAAGAGCAGCGGCCATCCCTGGCGGACTGGGCCGCGGCCCCCCGTCCGCGCCTCGACCTGGAACGGCTGGCGGAACTGGACGCGGCGAGGGCGCAGCAGGCCGATCTGCTCCCCCGTCTGGACGCCGCCCCCCTGGCCCGTCTGGAGGGCGAGGAACGGGAGTGCGCCCGGCAGATGCTGAGCGGCTGGCTGGCCGACGGCCGGGACGAGCCCTCGCCTGCCCTCACCGCCCGCCACGCCGCGCTGCTGCTGGCCGAGATGGGCCACCTCACCCCGCAGACCATACCGCTCCTTTGCGCCTGCCTGGCCGATCCGACCGACCTGACCCGCTACCGCGCCCGGCTGGCTTTGGATCGCAAACATTCTGCCTCCGCCCTGGGCCGCGAGACGATCGAACAGATGGCCCGCTGCTACCGCTGTCAGGGGGGCGGGGCGGCGCGCGCCGGCTGCCCGGCAACAGGGCAGAGCGCGGGCTGCTGGCGGGAGTGGGTTGGCCCGGCTCAGGCGGAGACGCTCCCCTACGCGGTAGATATCTACCTGGATTGGTCGCTTAAGGAGATCGTTCACGACCGCCCGGACTGGCTGGAGGGGTGGGCGGTGGACGGCAACGGGAAGATATTGAGCCGCGTTCACCGCCTGGATGACGCCGCCTGGCCGGCCTTCCTGGCCCTGCTGGAGACGGCCGCGCCGCCCGTGCAGCAGGCGCTGCTCGATTCCGCCTCCTGGCTGTTGCGGCGCGGTGTAGGGGTGCCACGGGCGCAAGGTCTTGCGCCCCTACTGGTGTCCCTGCTGGAGGCGGAGGATGCGTCGGTACGCACGGCGGCCATCCGCGCGCTGGGCTGCCTGCCCCAACCCGACCCGGCCGTGATGGACCGCCTGCTCTCTCTGTTCAATGGGGGCCAGCGGGGTGAGGAGGGGGTTCTTGCCGCCGCCCTGGCCCGTTTGGCGGCGCAGGCTGAGGCGGCGCCGCGCGCGCAGGTCGAGGCCGCGCTGCGCGCCGCCCTGCCGGACGGATCGGCCGCCGCAGGGTGGGTGCGCCTGCTCGTGGTGGGCCGCGCTGGGGAGGATTTTGACCCCACGGCCATGCTCAAGTCGTTGCGGGAGAGTCTCTCCGACGCCAGGGCCCTGCTGACCGCCCTCCTCCGCGCCGGCACGGACGATGACCTCTGGGGCGGGTACCACGAGCGCGTTGTGGCGCTGCTGCGCGCGCTGGTCGAGGGGGACGGGACACTGCTGGAAGCATTGCTATTGGCCCTGGAGGAGGCGCTTGCCGGCGGGGAGTGGCCGCCCACGCGCATCGCCCTGGCCGCCGTCGCCGCCTGCGCCGAAGTCATGCCCGACGCGCTCAACAAGGCGCTGCGCGACCGGGAGCAGGGCGACCTGCTGGTGCGGGGCACGCGGCAGGCCGAAAGCCATACCGCCCGGCGGCAGGCCATCACCGCCCTGAGCCACCTGCGCCAGGCCACGCCGGAGGTGGTGGCGGTGCTGCTGGCGGCCGCCCGGGATGTCGCGCCGGTGCAAAAGGACGCCGTCGCCGCGGCGGCGCGCTTCCGCCACCTCTCGCGCGCGTTTGCCGGGGAGGATGCCCTGCAGCCGCTGGCCGAGGCGCTCACCGGCCCCAGCGGGGCGGCGGCCTATATCGCCGCGCGGCTGCTCGGCGCGCTGGGCAGCTCCCCGGCGGCGATCGAGGTGCCGGGTCTGCGCGAGGAGATCGCCCGCCTGCTCGGCGACGCCTGTCGTCACCCCAACGCGCAGCAGGAGGTCTACCTGTTCGATGGTGGCGAGATCCGCTCCGAGGGGCCGCTCTCACAGACGCTGCTGGCCGAACTGGGGCGGGTGTGGGGGCTGCCGGAGTGATACTGCACTGAGGGAAGGTTTGCAGGCCATGGCTCACAACTTCTCGTCGCCGCTGCATCGTTTCCTGTGCGGCATCTAAAAAATACCTGTTCTCACGGAGGACTCGACATGAAAAAATAAAGTGCCAGGTTCCGACAGAAGAATCGGTCTTGACATCATCAAGCTTAAATTTGAAGGAGGTTACATATCAATGAAATACAAAGATCCATCTCTGCCTGTCGAAGCGCGCGTCGAAGACCTGTTGGGGCAAATGACCCTTGAAGAAAAAGTGGCTCAACTTTGCGGCATTATGCCGATGCCCTTTTGGGGACCCAACGGCGTCAACGAGGCCAGGATGCGCGAGCTGCTCCCGCACGGCATCGGTCAGATTTCCGGCACCGGTCCGGGAGGCGGTTTGCAAATCAAACGGATTGCCCACGGCGTCAACCAGATTCAGCGTTATCTGGTCGAGCAAACCCGCCTGGGCATCCCGGCCATCGTTCACAATGAGGCTCTCAACGGGCTGATCGCGCCCCAGGCGATCAACTTTCCCACCGCCATTGGCCTGAGCGCCACCTGGTCGCCTGAGCTGGTCGAGCAGATGACCGACATCATCCGCCGCCAGATGGTCGCCGTGGGGATGCGCCAGGCCTTATCTCCGGTGATGGATGTCGCCCGCGACGCGCGTTGGGGACGTGTCCACGAAACGTATGGCGAAGACCCCTATCTGTGCGGGGCGATGAGCATCGCCTTTGTGCGCGGCCTGCAAGGGAAGGATTGGCGCGAAGGGGTGATCGCCACCGGCAAGCACTTTTTGGGCTACGGCTTTAGCGAAGGCGGCCTCAATTGTGCGGCCACCCACGTCGGCGCGCGCGAGCTGTACGAATGTTTCGCCCGCCCCTTTGAAGCGGCCATCCGTGAGGCGGGGCTGGCCTCGATCATGAACTCGTATTCCGAGATCAACGGCTTTCCCTGCGCGGCCTCCAAAGAGGTGCTCACCCACCTGTTGCGCGGCATCATGGGCTTTCAGGGCTTTGTCGTCTCGGATTATTTCGCCGTCCGCCGCCTGCGCAACCAGTTCCACGTCGCCGCCGACCTGCAAGATGCCGCCGTCCAGGCGTTGGAAGCCGGCCTCGATATCGAGCTTCCTAACCCGGAAGCCTATCCGAACCTGGTCGAGGCCGTGCGCGCCGGCCGGATTGAGGTCGCGTTGGTTGACCAGGCCGTGCGACGCACGCTGACCTGGAAGTTCCGCCTTGGCCTCTTTGAGCAACCCTACGCGCAGATCGAGCAAATCCCGACCCTCTTTGCCGACCCGCAGCACCGCGTCCTTTCGCAGGAGCTTGCTGCCAGGTCGCTGGTGTTGCTCAAGAACGACGGGCTGTTGCCGTTGCGCAAAGACCTGAAGCGCGTTGCCGTGATCGGCCCGCATGCCGACAGTGTGCGCGCTTTCTTCGGCTGGTACACCTTCCCGCCCATGCTTGAAATGATGCGCGAAAGGATGCGCAGCCCCGAAATGGTCGCCTTTGCCCCGGCCCCGGACGAGGATCAACCCCTGTCGCCCGATGCAGACATCCAGGCCGCGCGGCAAACCCTGGCCGACATTCTGGAGGCTCCAGACACCGAGACGGCAATCAAAAAGATGTACCCGGCGATCAGCGTGCGCGGGGCCATCCAAAAGCTGGTTTCGGCACACACCGGGGTCGTTTATGCAAAGGGGTGCGATGTCACCGATCCTTCGACGGAGGGCTTTGCCGCTGCCGTCGAGGCCGCCCTGCAGGCCGATGTTGCCGTCGTGGTCTTGGGCGACCGGTCTTCTATGATCAACGGCACCACCGGCGAAGGCAGGGATCGCGCCTCGCTGGCCTTGCCCGGCGTGCAACAGCAGCTCCTGGAGGCGATCTGGGCCACCGGCACGCCGACGGTATTGGTGCTGATCAACGGGCGTCCGCTGGCGGTCACATGGGCCGCCGAGCACGTGCCGGCCATCCTCGAAGCCTGGTACCCCGGTCAAGAGGGCGGCCCGGCCATTGCCGGCGTGCTCTGGGGCGAGATCAACCCCGGCGGCAAACTGCCGGTGACCATCCCGCGCAGCGAGGGGCAGATTCCCATCTATCACTACCACAAGATGGGCAGTGGCTATCAGCGGCCGGAGGAAAACACGCTCACCCTATACACCGACATTCCGCTCACCCCGCTGTACCCCTTTGGGCACGGCCTCAGCTACACCCGCTTTGAGTACGGCGACCTGCGCCTGAGTGCTGCTCAGGTAGATAGCCGCGGGCAGATCGAGATCGCTTGCGACGTGACCAACGTCGGCGAGCGGGCCGGCGACGAGGTGGTTCAGCTTTACCTGCGCGACCGCCTCGCGCGGGTCACCCGTCCGGTACAGGAACTGGCCGGATTCAAGCGGATCAGCCTGGCCCCCGGCGAGCGCTGCACGGTGACCTTTACCGTCGAGATGCGCCAGCTTGGCTTTTACAACCACGAGATGCGCTTTGTCGTCGAGCCGGGCTACGTTGACGTGATGATCGGCAGCAGTTCGAGCGACATCCGGCTCAGAGGTGAGTTCGAGATCACCGGCGAGGTGATCGAGGTGTTGGGCAACCGCGCCTTTACGTCCCGCGTGCGGGTGGAAAAACCCGCAGCGGTCGTTTCGTAGAGGGCGATCCACCTGCCGGGGGATTGACCCGGCAGGTGGATAAGTGTATCATCTTTGAATGTGAAGGCATCTACAGGTGACGATTCTACTGAGGCCCTGAACTGTTTTTGCCGCGCACGAGCAATGTCCACGTGCCTTTCTGTACTGCTTTGTTATCCTGGTTGAAGATGGTGACGTACAGCGTCACCAGGCCCCCGTGGTAGCCGGGCATGGGGTGTTTTTTGTGCACTTTGAGGGCCACCCAGATGGTGTCGCCAACTTTGACCGGCGCGCGATACTTCCAATCCAACCCCACAAAAGCATCAATGGTGCCGCTCAAGTATCCCAGACTGTTCGCCAGTCCCGTGCCGATGGAGAGCACTAACGCTCCCTGCACGATCAACTCCCCAAAAGGGCTTGAGGAAGCATAGTCGGCGTCGGTGTGCAGGGGATTGTAATCGCCGGAGAGCCGCGTGAAAGTCTCAAAATCTTCCCGGGTGATGGTACGACGTGCGGTCTCGAAAGCCATGTCCGGCTGCAGGTCCTCGTAGTACAGCTTCAATGTGGACATGAAACCCTCCGGTGAATCTCAAAGTATAGTTTGCTCAAACAGTGTTTCGTATTCCGTGACGGTGCGTTCGGTAGAGAAACGCGCGACGATTTCTTCCCGTGGACGGATATAGTCGCTGCGGCGATCGAGGACTTTGAGCATGGCTTCGGCCAGACCTTCGGCGTCGCCGATGGGGGCGATCTCTCCCATGCCGGTTTGCAGGATAGGCTGACGCACGCCGGGGAGGTCGCTGGCGACGCACGGAACCCCGCACAACATCGCTTCTACCTGCACCAGGCCGAACGATTCGGTGGAATTGAGGCTTGGCACAACCAGCAAGTCCAGATTGGGATAGAACGCCGCCATCTGAACCGGGTCCAACACCCCCAGAAACTTCCATTGATCCTGATCTTCGTAGCGGCGGATCAGCGGTTCGAGTTTACGGGCATACGCTTCCTCGGCCAGGACGTTTTTGTACTGTCCGGCAAAGAGAATGCGCGCGCGGGGATAACGTTCCAGGATGCGTGGAAAGGCCTTGAGCAGCACTTCCACGCCTTTCTCCGAGGCCAAACGCGCTGCCATGCCGATAACCGGATGAGCACGGCCCGGATTGTGCATTTTCGCAAAAGCCGCGATCCCCGAAGGTGTCATCGGTGGCAATTCGACAGGTGGGGGGATAACGTGTAGCTTATCGCTGAATTTTTGCAGGAATGGGGAATGATCGGCAAAATCCTGCGTATAAGCGATCACTTTGTGAGAAAATTTTCCCGCCAGGTTGTTCATCACGTTCACAACACCGTTCACAAAGCGGTTGAAGCGCCCCGACGGCAATTGCAGGTCACAATGGTAGGTGAGGACGGTGGGCTTCTTCATCAACCGTCCCCGCAGCGCCACACCGGCCGCGTCAAACTGTGGCAGGTGCAGGCTGATGACGTCGGTCTGCGCGGCGAGTTTCCACGCCAGGAATCCGAAGGTGGGCATAATCACCCCCTTGCTGATGCGGAAAAGCACCGGGGCGCGCACAATCTGCACCCCGTCCAGGCTTTCGCGGCGCGCCAGATCGCGGTTGTAATGGGAGGTCAGGATTGTGACCGTGTGTCCACGCCGGGCTAACCCTTTTGCCAGCCGCTCGGCATAGATGGTCAACCCGCTGGTGTGCGGACGGTAATAGGTCAGAACGATGAGCACGCGCATAAGGGACTCCGTGATAATCAGGGCCTAAAGATTGGGGATTGGGTCAGGGAGTGAAGAGGGTGCGATTTGCAGTGACCCAATGGAAGAGGCGGGTGATACCTTCTTCCACGCCCACCCGGGGACGCCAACCCAATTGCTCGGCGGCTTTGCGGATGTCGGCGACAAAGATGCGTTGGTCGCCGGGCCGCCAGTCGCTCCACTTGACCGGGATTTCGTGCCCGGTAAGCCGTTCCAACAAAGGGCGAAATTCTTGCCAGACCGAAAGCTGATTCGCCGGACCGCCGCCGACATTGTAAATTTGTCCGGCGACCCGGTCAATATTGGCAATGGCGGCATCGTAGGCGTTCAACAAATCCTCGATGTACAGCAAGTCGCGGACTTGTTTGCCATCGCCGTAGATGGTGATCGGGCGTCCCAACACCGCCGCAATGACGAACCACGCCACCCAACCTTGATCTTCGATGCCGAACTGCCGGGGACCGTAGATGCAGCTTTGGCGGAATACCACCGTCCGTGTCCCGTAGATGCGCGCATAATCGCGCATATACTGGTCACCGGCGCCTTTTGAACATCCATAGGGCGAATGAAAGTCAAGCGGGTAGGTTTCGGGAATACCATAGGGATAATCGCGGTAGGCATAGCGGGTCTCACGTTCCTCGATGATGAGTGCTTCCATACCGCCGTAAACTTTGTTTGTCGAGGCAAAGAGGATAATGGGATGATTGCCCAACAGGCGCGCCGCCTCCAGGACGTTGAGGGTGCCGGTGACGTTGATCTCAAAATCTTCGCGTGGATTCAAAACCGACGTTGTCACGGCCACCTGCGAAGCCAGATGGACGACGACATCCGCATCGCGGATTGCTGCCGTGAGCAGGCAGGCATCGCGCACATCTCCCTGGATGAGGGTGAAAGCGTGGGGGCCATACGTTTCGCGCAGCCAGGTCAGATTGGCCGTTGTGCCGCGCCGGGAAAGATTGTCGTAAATGGTGACGCGCTCGCCGCGTCCCAAAAGCCGATAGGCGTAGTTCGAGCCGATAAATCCAGCACCGCCGGTAATCAGATAATGCATTGTGCGGGGTCCTCCGGAAATGGTCAGGTAGCTGTCAGTCGGATAGTCATCAGTCGGACGCTGGTGCCTCCGCAGGTAGGGGAATCAATCGCTTCTTTCAACTTGCTGAGCATTGCTGACGAGGCTCTTGAACGAGATGCCCCAAAACAGCAAGGTCAACGCCCCCAGGAGGATGCCGGTGAGGTAAGGAAGAGCGTGGACGATCACAGCGTAGGTCAATCCCGACTCGCGGCTGATGTTGAAGCCCCAGAAAAGCGCCTCGCGCACGGCGAAATGGAACGATCCCAGGCCGCCGGTCGCCGGAAAAACCATGCCAAAGGCACTGGCCCAGGTGGTCACAATTGCTTTGAGGACGCCGGCTTCGGGGGATAAGAAGGCGCGGCACGCCTGCAAGGCCGTCCAAAAATACAGCGGTGTGGCGATCCACAACACGATGGACCACAAGAGTAGGGTTGCTCCTTCGCGCGCCGAACGCAAAGCGATCAGACCATCCAGCGCATGCTGCACGGGCTTCAACCAGCGTTCAGGATTGGGGATGTGCAACAGCGTCAAGATGCGCTGCGCCAACGCCTCAACCTTTTGTGGGAACAGGGCCACCAGGATGAATATTATCAACATCCCCAAAGCCAGGATGCCACTGAGCGCGATGATCAATTGGAAAGAAAGGACGCCGTTCGATTGTCCGCTGGCAAGGTAAGCACGCAGCCCCGGCACAAACGGCAATGTACCCACCAGCATGATGACGATGAGGAACATATCCAGCACCCGCTCCACCACCACGGTCGAAAGTGCCGCGATCACCGAAACCGGACCGCGCGCGGCCGCTGCGACGGCGCGCGCCGGATCGCCCGCGCGCATGGGCAGCACGCCGCTGACCAGATAGCCGATATTGATCAGGCCGAAGGTGTCTCCCAGGGAGAGCTTGCGCCCCAACAAAATCCGCCAGCGTTGCGCACGAATGACCAACGTCACCAGGATCAGCACAAACGTCAGCAGGAGCCACCCCAGGTGCACCTGTTGCAACGCCGCGCCGACTTCGGAAAAATTCACACCGCGCAGGGCCACATAGAGAGCCAGGGCGCTCAGAATCAAGGTCACGATGATTTGCAGGCTTCGCTTTTTCATAAGTCGCTATTATACCACAGGGAACATATTTTGAAGGTCAATGGCTGCTCGTGAGAATTCGACGGGGATTTGCAACCTCCGCAAGGTTGGTTATAACTTGAGGTAGCGACGCCTGAATACTGAACACGATACCAGGCTATTCGATTAACGACGATCAGGAGGAAAAGTATGCTCTTAGCCGTCAACGTGGGAAACACCAACATTGTCTTCGGCATTCACGACGGTGAGAAATGGTTGCGCCAGTGGCGTGTGCGGACGGTGCGCGATAAGATGCCCGATGAGTACGGCTTGCTCTTCCGCGATTATCTGCGCGAGACAGGTGTATCGCTCAAAGAACTGGATCAGGCTGCCATCAGCAGTGTGGTCCCGCCGATTACCGACCGGATGGAGGAGATGCTCATCGCGCATATAGGCGTGGTGCCGTTGATTGTCAGCGCGGCAGTGAAAACCGGGCTGACGTTTGCCATAGACAATCCGGCAGAACTGGGGGCGGATCTGATCGCCGATGCGGTCGCCGCTTACAACCGCGTGCAAGATGCGTGCATTGTAGTGGACTTCGGCACGGCGACGACGTTCACGGCGGTAGCGGCGGATGCGACGTTTCTCGGTGTTGCTATTGCGCCGGGAATCAATCTGGCGATGTCGGCGCTGGCGGGGGGAACGGCGCAATTGCCACAGATCCGCTTGAGTGCGCCGCCGCGTCCCATCGGCACCAACACGGTCCATTCGATTCAATCCGGCATTGTCCTGGGGTATGTGGGGATGGTGGAGAGCCTCATCGCGCGCTTCCGCGAACAAATGGGCGTGCCCGCGCAGGCGCTGGCAACCGGCGGCCTGGCGCGGTTAATCGCACCGCTGACGTGTTGTTTCACGGCCGTGGATGAGTGGTTGACGCTGGATGGGATTCGCCTGATTGCGTTGATGAACAAGGATGAGCGAATCGGCGAATGAGCGAATCGGCAGGTCAGAGAGGCGCATAACCTGTAACCCACAACTCACAACTTACAACTCACAATCCATACCCTTTGCCCTTGTCGTGTTGTTGGCGCTGCTCGTGCGGGTGGCATGGTTGGTGCACTTCCCGACGAATCCGATCGCGCCGGTAGATGCGGAAGGATTTCATCTGCTGGCCGTGAACATGCTGGGGGGACGCGGTTTTGCCATCGGCTGGGAGCCACCGTTTTGCCCGACAGCGGTGCGCACACCGTTATATCCGCTGTTCCTGGCCACAATCTACACGGTGATGGGACACAATCCCCTGCGCGTGCTGCCGGCGCACCTGCTGCTCGAAGCGTTGACAACGGCACTGGTGATGCGCCTGGGACGTGACCTCGGCGGCAGACGTATGGGACTGTGGGCCGGTCTCCTCTACGCTTGTAACGGCACGACACAACGCTACACCGGTTATCTTCTCTCCGAGACGTTGCTTCTCCCGCTGTTGACGGCTTCTGTGTGGATGACTTTGCGCGTCTTGCGCCATCCCACAAGCAGAAAAGCCGCTATCACCGGATTGCTCTGGGGACTTACCTTGCTCACCAAACCGAATGTGCAGTTTCTCGCACTGTGCATGGCCGGGGTGTTGACATGGCGAATGGCGAGTTACGAATTACGAATAACGAATTACGTTTCACGCCTTAAGTTCCTCTTTTTCTGGCTTGCTTTCGGCTCGACGCTGTTCCCGTGGCTGCTTCGTAATCGCATGACGTTTGGCCGGTGGATGCTGTCCACGGCCTTTGAAGAGAATCTGGCGCGGGTGAGCGCTGTCGTGACGTTGGCCGAACAAGAAGGTGTGCGCGCCGAGCCGTGGACGGAGACGTGGGAGTATTACTACGACCGGGTTGTTGCTGCGGCGCGTGCGCGCAGCACGTGGGAGGCACACGCCGCGACGGACGAATGTACCGTACTGTACCATCTTCAGCTCGACATTGCGCGCGCGGCTCGCGACATCGTGCGTGCGCATCTCCTCAGTTATTTTCGGGCGCACCTGCGCGGCGTGTTGACCAGCCTGCGCGACCCCGGCCATCGTCTGTGGTATCACGTGCTGACGGGTCAGGAGTGGGAAAGCACCGGCGTAGTCGCCGACATAGGGGCACGCATGGCGTGGTCATTGGAACGGGGAGCGGTAGGGGATGCACTGCACGCGCTGTGGATGGAGCGGGTTGTACGTCCGCCCTTGCCGGCAGTGTTTTTGTGGTGGGGACTGGTGGCAGCGCGCCTGAGCGTATGGGTTTTTGTGCTGCGCGGCGCGTGGCGTTTGCGGCGGCTCCCCTGGGTGCCGGGCGTGCTCTTAGGGACGGTCGCCTATCTGCTGTTGCTGCCGGGGCCGATCGCGTATGATCGTTTCTATCTGCCGGCAATTCCTGAGGTCATCTTGCTTGTCCTGACAGGTTTTTGCAAACCTGTCAGGGGTGACGAAACAGTTGCTCGCGGATATCTTCATTGCTGGTACGTAGCTTGATCGCCAGTTCCGCCGCGATGCGGTGCATGATGTGAAATCCGATTTCGGGATAATCGTAGCAGAGCTTAAGCAAGCGGTCGCGGGAAATGCGAATCAACTGCGTATCGGCCTTACAGCGCGCGGATGCGGTGCGCCGTCCTTGATCTACCAGAAGGATCTCACCGAAAGTGTCATTTTCCTTGAACATGGCGACAATCATCGGCTCACTTTTATCATCCAGCGGCTCCATAAGGATATCCACTGCTCCACGTGCCACGATGTAGAGGGCATCGCCGGGGTCGTTTTGATGGAAGATATACTCCCCTGCGCGGTAACTGATCTCCTCGCAAACCATCAAGACCAGGTCAAGATGAATCTCATTGAGATCACGGAAGAGATCGGACTGTCTCAGAACACGTTTAATTTCTTGTAAATGCACCTTAACCCTCCTGCCTTAACTCATAACTCGATCCATTGTAATTCACCCGTTGCCAGGTCCACAATGGCACACGTGGCACGTTTCCCCCGGCCGGAAGCCAGCGTGCCGGGATTGATGATCCGCGTCGTGCCGATGGTCTCGTCTCTGGGAACATGAGTATGTCCGTGGATTACATAGGCATACGTCGCAGCGCGGATCAATGAAGTAAGCTGCTGCCAGCTATCGCCATGCATCAATGCCATCTGCACGCCGTCAAAGTTCAATGTGTGGACGCGCGCCAGCCGTTCTGCGCCGAAATATTCCGCAACCGTTAACGCCAACCGGGGATCGTGATCCATGTTTCCCCTGGCGAGCCACACATCAAAACCATGTAGCAGCTTGAGCGTTGATGCAGTGGTAACATCGCCAGCATGCAACACGGTTTGTACCTGCGCCTCACGGAAACGCGCCACTGCTGCGCCAAGTGCCCGTATGTCGTCGTGAGTGTCAGAAATCAGGCCGACACGCATTTTCACAGTTTGTTCCTCAATAGCCGCCTCATTGGCTGTCTAATTCTCCCGTGCGTCCACAACCTGCATGCCTATGTCTTGCATGGCCGTGACCAACGCCTCACGTGCGACGCCGCGAACCTTGACCATCATCGCGCCACCACCATCCGGGCGATGGAAGGTGCCGAGGGCGACAATGTCACCGCCGAGCGCCGCAATGCTGCCCGCGATTCGGCTGAGCGCGCCCGGTTCGTCCACAAGATGCAGTGTCAACCGCACCCCGCTTTGGCGCGCCCCCATCATCTCCAAAATGGTCTTGAAAATGTCAGTCTCTGTGATGATACCGACGAGCCGATCGTCTTCCACAACCGGCAGACCGCCGATTTTGCTATCGGCCATGATCCGCGCGGCTTCTTCTAGCGGGGCGTTGGGCGAGACGGTGATGACCTTTTTCGTCATCACCTCCTCGACCTTGAGCTTGGAGAGCAGATACCCCACCTCGTAGACACTAAGGCTGGTTGCCGGCGACGGCGAGGCATAGAGCAAATCTTTCTCGGAGACGATGCCGACGAGCTTGTGCTTCTTGTTGAGGATCGGCAACCGGCGCACGTTATGCTGGCGCATAAAACTCAGCGCCTCGGAAACCGGCATCTCGGGGCCGATGATCACGGGATTGGTCGTCATACAGTCTTTTACTAACATACACCTATCCTCCTTATGGAATAAATTGTTGAAACGTTGGTATGTCGAAATGTTTGGACGTTGGCCCGTTATGGCACCTAAAAAGCGCCCAACTGGCACTGCACGATGCGCACGCCCAGTTGATTGGCAACATAGCCCACCAGCATTTTGGGGACGGAAAAATCGGCAGCGATCTGCCACGCGCGCACACATGGAAGCCGCCCTTCAGGGTCTAAGGCGGATTGGATAGCAGGGATGAGTCCATCGGGCACGGGATGTTCGGCAATTTTGGCGCTCTCCCAGCCTTTGGTGTGTCCGGGGTAGCCAAAAAGACCGAGCTGACAGTGATCGAGGTGTATGCCCAGAACGTCGGCGTTAAGCCCCACAATCAGTGGCGCAACGTGAGCCTCATCTGCAATGCGAAATGCCTGGGCACAGGCGATTTTTTCTTCCTTGCTCCGTGCGCGAATGGCAGCAGCCAACGCAGCGTCGGGTACGAAATCGGCAGGTAACTTTTTCTCTTTCACATATCCTCCTCAGTATAAAAAACGTTTGAACATTAACACATTTGCAGATTGGGGCCGGCATCATATTCCTTGTCGTATTTCTCGAAAAGCCTGAGTTGGGCCTCCCTGTACTCTCCGGCGTACTGTCCTCCTATTTCCCGAGCGAGTCTTTCAAGTGCTATTGCATGGAACTCCGGTACAATCTCAAAACCTACAAAATGCCTCTTTAGACGTAAGGCCGCTACAGCGGTCGTTCCACTTCCTATGAAAGGGTCAAGAACTACCTGTCCTTCCTTTGTCGTTAGTTTAATCAAGAACTCGACTAACTGAAGTGGTTTTTGTGCTTCATGGACACGTTGTTCATGGGGTTGGAACCCAAATTCCAGAACATTTGTTGGATTGGTGCCAAATATTTGACATGCAGCGATATTCATAGCTCCGACGCTGTTTTCAAGAACATTGTCTGCGATGGTGCCGCCGATTTTGTACGGCTTCATGAACCATGCGATAGGTTCATAAGCTGGCGCGAGGTTTCCAAGTCTCCATCCTTTCCATGCCTCAGCCTCATCTTTGAGTCCACGGCGCTCAAGAACGATACTGAGTCGTTGCGCTCTGTGATGGGCAGCTTCTTTCTTCCAGGCAAGAACATCTTTTAGTAGAAAGCCGCTTTCCTCAAAGGCATTCACGACATGATGGATTGTCCGGCGAGCGCCGAAGACAAACAGAGAAGCACCGCTTTTCATCTTTGGCATGAGCATCATAGTCCACGAACGACACCAATCTTCATATTCTTTCCCGATATTTCTATCTGCCTGTGACCAACCATTAATGGGCTTTCCGCGCCTCTTGAAAGCCGACTTACCTACCTGTGCGGGTGACTGTCCAAGTAGTGCTGAGTTGGTGTTGTTGTGTAGAACATCCCAATCATCAAGGTTGATCCCATACGGTATATCAGATAAAAACAGGTCTATGCTATTATCTGCTAACAAAGACAAATGCTCTCTGCAGTCCGCAAGGGTGATTTTGTCAAGATACAGCTCGTTCATCGCACTCATACCATTTCTAAGAGGCCATTATCAGCGACCGATTGTATAGCGCGGACTCTGCTTTCAATCCTGCGCGACTTGATGACTTCTCCGATGGCCTCTTCCCTTGAGAGTCTCATAATTCGTTCTCTTTCCGAAGCCATGAACTCAAGAGCTTCATTTCGGGCGAACTGAATGGACTCCACTGAAGCGAGCTTTTCTTCTCGCCAAATACTGCTGATTCTGTCGCTGGCATTGAGAAGAACTCTGTTTATTGCTTGCCAGTATGTATTAGCATTCTTTGAGGGGTTCATTGTTTCCACTGTCCTGAACATATCATGCAGGAGTTTAACGGCAGGTTGTTGGCCGGCATACTCACTATATCTCACCAGAACGGCAAGATGCGTGTATGTACAAATACAGACAGAGTGAGCAGCCGCTTGTTGATAGATCTGGCTTGTTTGAGAAGGAAGCTGATACACTGGACAAACAATCATCGCAAACGGCTTCCCGTGTTTCCAGTCGTCCATAGCCTGGACTTTGAAGTCTTTCTGGTTTTTAGCAGTCCGGCTCAACCTAAACGCTTTGGCATCAGCTACAAAACTGTAATCATCGCATACACATTCAATGTCTGCAACACCAGCACGCTCTCTTAAAAGAAGGCTTGTGCAACCGATTGCGGTAAATGCTTCGTGAATAACTATATCTGTGTACTTAGAGTAGAGCTTTTCTTCGCTGCTGTCATGCCCATATCCTTCGGGTATTGCTCCACATAATCTCAAGTGGCCAATTAAAGCAGCTATCCCATCCGTTTCGATCTCTTGGGATACTTCTTGTTCTACCCGATCGGAATCAACGCCAAAGTTGCCGCTCAATCGGCTTATCTCGTCAATCCAATATTTGCGCCTTGCGATATCCTGTTCTGTTATGGTCGTTAATCTCATAATGATTCTTCACATTTTCTTACTTTGAGTCGGTAGCTAACATCTGGATAGATGCCACTTATACCTTGTTCTATATTTCTTAAGATATACCGACCTGATAAAAATGGCAAGTGGCGCGATTTTACAAGTGGTCGTATAATCTTCATGAAAATCTTGTTCGTCCTATCAGAAAATGACACATTGCGTAATCCGTATGTACATTATCTATCATGGAGGTGAACGATGTGGGAAGAATTCAAGAAATTTATCATGAGGGGGAATGTGATTGATCTGGCCATCGGCGTAATCATCGGTGGTGCCTTCGGCAAGATCGTGACCTCATTCGTCAACGATATTCTCATGCCCCCGATCGGCATGATCCTCGGCAAGATTGATTTCTCGAACCTGTTCATCAGTCTCTCCGGCGAGAAGTATCCGAGTCTGGCGGCAGCGAAGGAAGCCGGCGCGGCGACGCTCAACTACGGTTTGTTCCTCAACTCGGTGATAGATTTTCTCATCGTGGCGTTGGTGATCTTCTTCATCGTCAAGCAGGTCAACCGCCTCAAGCCCGAAAAACCCGCTGCGCCCGCCGAGCCGACGACCAAGCCTTGTCCATACTGCTTCACCGATATCCCGATCAAGGCTACCCGCTGCCCACACTGCACGTCGCAGTTGTAATTCCGGGTATTCTGGCCACCCTGGCGAAGGTTGTGCCCTTTCGCCAGGGTTATTCTGCTTCGGTGAGGACGGAGAAACCCATCGCGCGCAAGAGCTTCACAAAGCCGGCCTGCGCACCGGGGCTGTCGAAGATGATGTACAATTCGGCCTTCTTATTCCTGGCATCGGAATAGCGAAAGCGCACGGCCCATTTATCCTTCCATCCATACAGTTTCCCCGCTGTGACATCGTCTACTTGCCCGGGTTGCAAGAAAATGCCCCAGTCCGTCACGGTCGTCTTAATCGTGATGCCGTAAGTCTTGGTCTTCAGGACGTAACGGATGTAAATCATCAATTCCTGATCACCCAAAGTGACTATGTTGGCAATCGCGTCTCTAAATCTACGGGTGATTTTGCCGACTTCAAGCGGTTCGACGCTGCTCAGTTTAGTGAATATGCCGGTGGCTGTTACCCTGGGCTGTTCGGCCGGCGGCGCTGCGGTAGTATCTACAGGATAGGGCACAAACACTTCATTGGGAAAGAAAAACGGAACGAGGCACAGACCAACGCCGACGAGTCCCAACACCAGCATAAGGATGGCGCTTCCTTTTGTTGGGGGACGCGCACCTTCTTCGACGTAGAGTGCCGTGTTGATCCTGAAGCCGTTGTCGGTGAATAAAGTCTCATCCTCTTTCATCGCCTCTTTCAATTCGCTGGCTGGAAGGCGAGTCATGCCGGTAATCGTGACTTCATCGGGCTGTTTTTCAGGGATAAGTGCCGCAGGGTGTTTGACCAGCGCCATATCCCCGGTAGCGCGATCGGCCACAAAATAGTAACTGGCTGTGGTTTTGCCATTTTCGGTTTTTTCGTACCCCAGATCGTAGAACGCCAACCCTTTGACCTGGACATAACGCCCGGTTGCAACTTCACCGTTGACGAGTTGGGTAATCGTGACTTCCTGTGGTGTATCGGAATTCTTCAACGCCGTGCTCAAACTGGCAATGCCACTGCAAACTACGACCGCCGCCAGGATCAACACAATGACGCAGCCGGCTTTCAGGCTGCCGATCCGCGCTTTCCAACGTAACACTCTCTCGTCCATCATACACCTCCTGGGTGATATGAGATGATTATAGTGAATTACCGGTCTTTGCCAAAAGCCATATTGACAGTTGGGTAATCTGTGCTAACTTGAGTCGTAGACGATAGTCGTCATCAAGAGGGACGCCGAATGGGCAAGTGATGACCACTTGCCAGCGGGGGAACCAGGTTAGGGGGCGAATCGGTGGCGCAGCCGTCGCCGTAGGGTCTGCTTCTTCGATCCGAGTCCGGCAGCTAACCTCGCAGGCGTGAATGAAGAAGGCTACCTTGTGTCCTAAACAAGGCGCCTTCTTTTGTTTTTAGCTTTTAGCCGTCAGCCATCAGCGATTGGTTTTCAGGCGCATGGGCTGAAGGCTGAGGGCTGATAGTTGACAGCTAGAAAGGCCTATGATGCAAAAGATACTTACACTTCCGGGTTCTTTCGTAGTGGGCGCGAACTACTGGGCCTCGCATGCGGGGACAGCTATGTGGCGCGAGTGGCGGCCCGACGTGGTCGAACGCGACTTCAGAATATTGTCAGAGGCAGGTTTGCAAGTGTTGCGCGTTTTTCCGCTCTGGTCCGATTTTCAGCCCATTACGCAATTGTACGGCGGCATGGGCGACCGCGTCGAAATCCGCCACGGCGAAGAGTCGCTGCCCGAAACTGAGGCCGGGCGCGCGGGCGTCTCCACCGCGATGATGCGCCGCTTCGCGGAATTCACGCAGTTGGCCGCCCGCTATGATCTCAAACTCATCGTCGGCTTGCTCACCGGCTGGATGAGCGGTCGCCTGTTCGTCCCGCCGGCGTTGGAAGGGCGTAACGTGCTCACCGATCCCGTGGCGTTGCTGTGGGAGACGCGCTTCGTGCAGTATTTTACGCGGCAGTTCAAGACCGATCCCGCCATCGCCGCGTGGGACCTGGGCAACGAGTGCAACTGCATGGCGCGCGTCCCCGGTCACGAGGCGGCCTGGGCGTGGACGGCGGCCATCGTCAACGCCATCCGCGCGGTGGATCCCGACCGGCCTATCGTCTCCGGGATGCACAGCCTCACGCCGACCGGTGAATGGCGAATGCAGGATCAGGGCGAGTTAACCGACGTGCTGACGACGCACCCGTACCCCGTTTTCACGCCGCATTGTAACCAGGACCCCGTCAACACGCTGCGCACGCAACTGCACGCCACGGCGGAATCGCTGTTCTACGCGGATTTGGGCGGGAAGCCGTGCTTTGCCGAAGAACTCGGCACGCTGGGGCCGATGGTCGCCAGCGAGACCATCGCCGCCGATTTCATCCGCGCCGGGTTATTCTCGTTGTGGGCGCACGATTTGCGCGGTCTGCTGTGGTGGTGTGCCAGCGATCAGACCGAGCTGACCGACGCGCCTTACGATTGGTACGCCATGGAGCGCGAGCTAGGTTTGCTGCGCACGGACGGGACGCCCAAACCAGTGCTCGCCGAATTCGGCAAATTCCGCGCTTTTGTGGACGGGCTGCCGCAGCCTTTGCCGCCGCGTGTCAAAGAGGCCGTCTGCATCCTCAGCGCCGACCAGGATCAATGGGGTGTGGCCTACAGCACGTTCGTCCTGGCAAAGCAGGCCGGCTTCGACCTGGAATTCCAATACGAGGCGCAGCCGCTCAAAGAGGCCGATTTCTACTTGCTGCCTTGTATCAGTTGGCATCGCGTGATCCACCGCCGCCGCTATATGGAACTCATGGCGCGGGTGGCGGAGGGGGCGACACTCTATATTTCCTATGCCGGCGGTTTTCTGAGCCATTTCGAGGCGCTGACCGGCCTGCGTGTGTTGACGCGCGCCAAACGTACAGGCATTTGTACCACACGCTTCAGCGCGTTGGATGGCGCGCCGCAGTTCTCGATGACCGGCGAATACCGCTTTACGCTTGATCCCGTGCGCGCCGAGGTGCTGGGCACCGAAGCGGACGGCAATCCGGCGTTCACCGTCGCGCCGTATGGCAAAGGGCGGGTCTACTTCCTGGGTTTCCCGCTGGAAATGACCCTCACCACCACGCCTGGCGCGTTCCACACACCGGAAGCGCAGCCATTCTGGAAGATTTATCGCCATATGGCACAGCCGTTTACGCAGGCGCGCGTCATTGTCAAACACCACCCGATGCTTGGCGTGACCGAACATCTGCTTGATGAACGCCGTCGCGTCGTGGTCGTCATCAACTACAGCCCCGCGCCGGTAGAGACGACGCTTGACCTATCCCCCGGTTGGACAGTGAGCGCGGTGTGGTACGGTGTAACTGGACCGGATCGAGCGAACAGCGTAGCCATCGCGTTGCCGCCAAATGACGCCAGTGTGATTGTTGTCGAAAATCGAACGGAATTGTAGCGCAAGCTGTTAGCTTGCGTGCAGTGTGATTGTTGTCGAAAATCGAACGGAATTGTAGCGCAAGCTGTTAGCTTGC
>DAOSNS010000006.1:109605-142706 GCA_035373625.1 Anaerolineae bacterium
GTGTCTGACGGTTTGCTCTACATTAACAGTTGTGATTTTGGAGGAATAAGGGTGAACGAGAAAACTGATTACAAAGTCCGCGCCGTATACTGTGACCACAAAGCCGATGATGAAACCGTCTACAACGCGCTACGGCGGGCTACACAACCGCTAGAGCGTTCCTGGGCCAAACTGAAAGCGGCAAAACGCATTGCGATCAAATTCAACCAGGACTGGGTGCTCAGTCACGTGGTTTATTTCGAGGGGCAGCGCCGCCAACTGGTGAGCGACAGCGTGGCGCGCGCGGTGTTGCGCTTGTTGCGCGAAGAGACCTCCGCCGAGCTGGTTTGCGTTGACGCCAGTTTCTATGTGATGTACCAGGAAAACGCCAAAACCGTCGCCGATACGACGACGCTGGCGGCGATTTTGCAGGAGTTCGATGTCCCCTACATTGACGGCACCCAGCCGCCTTATGTCGTCGTCGGTGTCCCGGGCGGCGGACAGATGTTCGAGCAGTATGGGGTGATGCGGGATGTCATCGAGGCCGATGCCGTCGTGTCGGTGGCGAAGATGAAGAATCATGCCTACATGGGCGTCACTGCCTGCCTCAAGAACCTCTTCGGCCTGATGCCGACGGCGATGCCGGGCCGTCCGCGTCACTACTACCATCATCTGGTGCGCATGCCTTATATGCTCACAGACATCGGACGCATTTTCAAGCCGGCGCTCAACATCGTGGATGCGCTGGTAGGCCAGGCCAGCTCGGAGTGGGGGCGCGAACCCGACATCGGACGCATTGTGAATGCCCTCATCGCCGGCGATCACGTCATTGCTACCGATGCTTGCGTGGCGCACTTGATGGGCCACAATCCGCAAGCCGACTGGCTCACCGAACCCTTCCACCGTGACCGCAATGCTTTGCGCGTCGCGGCAGAAAGTGGATTCGGGACGGTCAATTTGGATGAGATTGACTTCATCTCTGAAGTGACGCCGCAGCCAGAAGGCACCTTTTTCGCCCAAAAGGGCGACGACCTGCGCACCATCGTCACCTGGCGGCGGACGATGTGTGAGCAGGCCCTCTGCTACCGCGACCACATGCGCGACTTCACCGACCGGTATGCCGGTGAATTCATCTTGCTGCAAGACGGTGAGGTGAAGTGGCACAATCGGGACGGCATGCTGCGCGTCAGCCGCCGTCAACTTTCCGGCGCCCATCCCGACCATGCGATGTTCTTCAAATACGTGGACCCCGAAGAACGCGAGCAGGAGCATTACGAAGTCTATGAGAAAGCCTTGCAACACGTGCGAAATCTGGAGTCCCCGATCCCCAATCCCTGATCCCTTTTTAAGGAGCAAGCTATGCATACTCTCCCAAAACAATACTGTGTTCGCGCGTTACATTGTGATCATCGGGCGGATGATGAGACCGTTTATGAGACCCTCAAACGGGCAACTGAGCCACTGACGCGGGCGTGGGATAAGCTCAGGGCAGCGAAACGCATCGGGATCAAGTTCAACCAGGATTACGCCCCGGCCCGCACGCCATACTTTGAAGGGATGCGCCAGCAGCTCGTCAGCGATCAAGTCGCACGGGCCGTGGTACGTCTGTTGCGCGAGGAAACCCAAGCCGAGTTGTTCTATGTGGATACCTCGGTCTTCCACCACGAGGACACTCCCGGTCCCGTGGATTCCACTCACCTGGCGCCGATCATGCGCGAGTTCGGCGTCCCCTACGTGAACGCCGACATCCCGCCATTTGGTGTGTACCAGGTTCCCGGCGGTGGGCAGATGTTCAGGCAGTACGTCCTACCGCGTGCCGTGATGGAGGCCGACGCGCTGGTAGATGTTCAGCGGATGAAGAACCACGCCTTTATGGGCATCACGCTCACGCTGAAGAACCTCTTCGGCCTGATGCCGATGCGCGAGCCGGAAGGCCGTTCACGTCACTACTATCACCATCTGGTGCGCATGCCCTATATGCTCGCCGACATTGGACGCCTTTTCAACCCCGCCCTGAATATCATTGACGCCCTCATCGCTCAAACCGGCGGTGAGTGGAGTGCGACGGGGCAGGAAGCGCCGGTTGTCGTCAATGCGCTGATCGCCGGCGATCACCCCGTCGCCACGGATGCCGTCGGCGCGTACTTGATGGGGCACGATCCGCAGGCTGACTGGCTCACCCCACCCTTCCACCGCGACCGCAACGCTTTGCTTGTCGCAGCGGAGGGCGGCTTTGGGACGGTGGATCTCGCTGAGATAGACTGGACCTCTGAGGTATCACCACAGTCGCCGGGCATCTTTTTCGCGGCGATGACCGACGATGTGGCGCGGGTCATTTCCTGGCGGCGTACCACCTGCGAGCAGGCGCTCTATTACCGCGATCATCAGCGCGACTTTGTGGCAAAGTACGCCGGCGAGTTCATCCTGCTTCAGGAGAACGAGGTCAAATGGCACGATACCAGCAGCTTCCTGCGGCAGAGCCGCCGCGTGCTCTCCGGCGACCGCCCCGATCAGGCCATGTGGCTGAAGTACGTGGATCCCGACGAGGCCGAAGGCGAGCATTTCGAGGTGTACGAGCGCGCATTGGCGGATATGGCGGCGCGGGGACTGTAAGTTACCCTTGCTGTTTGTTCCTGATGGCCCGCTCGTAGGCTTCGAGGTACGCCCTGGCGCTCTCATCCCACGAAAAATTCTGCGCCATTGCCTTCTGAATCATCTTAGCGATGTGATGCCGGCGGTCATAATAGGTGCTCACGGCCCAACCGACGGTGTAGTAGATGGCGTGGGCACTCGGTTCCCAGAATTTGAAGCCGGTGCCTTCACCGGTGGCCTCGTCGTATTGCTCGACGGTGTCTGCCAGGCCGCCGGTGTTGCGCACGATGGGCAATGTGCCGTATTTGAGAGAGTAAATCTGGTTGAGGCCACACGGTTCGTAGCGCGACGGCATGATGAAGAAGTCCGCACCGGCCTCAATCCAGTGCGCCAGGGTGTTATCGTAGCCGATGTAGCTGCCGATGCGTCCGGGATAGCGCGCCGGCAGTTCCCCGTAGAAGGCTTCTAGCCGCTTGTCGCCTGATCCCAGGATCACGAATTGTACGTGCATGCTGTTGACGATGGCCTCGATGCTGCCCGCCAGCAAATCCAGCCCCTTTTGATCTGCAAACCGGCTGACCACGCCGATAATCGGGATCGCGGGATCTACATTCAATAGAAAACGCTTTTGTAGCTCGCGTTTGCACACCGCCTTGCCGCTCAGGTCTTCTGCAGAATACTGCGCCGGGATGAGCTTGTCTGTCGCGGGGTTCCATTGCGTGTAGTCAACGCCGTTGAGGATGCCGATATAGTTGACGCCTTTGTTGTTGAGGTAGGGGGCCATCCCGTGGGCATATTCGGGCATGCGGGTCTCGTTTGCGTAGGTTGGGCTGACGGTCGTGACGAGGTCGGCGTAGACGATCCCGCCTTTCAAGAAATTGACACTCCCGTGATCTTCGAGCTTATCCGGCGTGAAGTTGCCCCATTGCAGCCCGATGTAGTCGTAGTGTTCTTTGCCGTACTTGCCCTGGTAGCCGACGTTGTGAATGGTGAGCACGCTTGCGGCTTTGCCGAGTACCGGATCGTTCCAGTGCCACACTTTGAGATAAGCCGCCGCCAGGGCCGTCTGCCAGTCGTGGACGTGAACAATGTCCGGCGCGAAACCCATATCGCGCGCCAATTGCAGCCCGGCCCGCGTAAGGAAAGCGAAGCGGCGCGGATTGTCACCGTAGTCGTTGAAATTCTCGTCGTGGTATAGACCGGGGCGGGCAAAGTATTTGTCCGATTCGATGAAGTATACGGGGATGCCGTCCATCGTCGTGGTGCGGACGGCGCACCATTCCTCGGTGTTGCCCATCCACACGCACATTGAGTTGAAGAATGGGGTGATCCGGTGTTTATGGACGTCAATACTGCCGTATTTGGGCATCACCACAATGGTTTCTTGACCGAGCGCGCGCAGTGCAATGGGCAGCGCTCCTACCACGTCGGCTAACCCGCCGGTCTTGGCAAACGGTACACATTCGGAAGCAATCATCAGGATTTTCATAGCTGGCACCTCGTTGTCATTTAGCTAATTTTCGAGCGAAACTCCGGCCTGCCCTGGATGCCTAATCGCAGGCGGAACAGCGCACCTGCACCTTTGCCCTCGCGCGCTTTCTGGTCGCCGCCCGCCGTGGTCACGTAGATGTCGGTGTAATCCGGCCCGCCGAAGGTGACGCTGGACACCTTCCGGGCGGGGAAGGCGATGCGCCGTTCTTCGACACCGTCAGCCGTGTAGCGGACCAGTACGCCGCCATCCCACCGCGCCGACCAGACGCAACCCTCCGCGTCCACCGTCATTCCGTCGGGGACACCTTCGCCGTTGGGCGTCTGCACGAAGACGCGCTGGTTGGTGATGGCGCCGGTCGCACGGTCGTAGTCGAAGCGATAGATGTTGCGCGTGGGCGAGTCGGTGTAGTAGAGGCCCTTGAGGTCGGGCGTGAAGCCCATCCCGTTGGAGACGCCGATGCCGTCGAGTAATTTGGTGAGTGTGCGGTCGGGATCGAGGCGGTAGAGCCGTCCCAGGCGCGATTGCGTGGGCATCGTGCCGCAGAAGACGCGGCCTTCCGGGTCGGCGATGACGTCGTTGAAGCGGGTGGTCGCTTCATCCGGGATTTCGTCAAGGACGGTGGTGAGTTCCCCTTCACGCCAGAGCTTGACCGCGCCGCGTGCCATAAAAAGCAGCAGCGCGCCGTCCTCCTGGATGGTGAAACCGCCGATGGCCTCCGGACTTTGGAAGCACTGCTCGTGTTCGCCGGTTGCCGGTGTGTAGCGGAACAGCCGCCCTTTGGGGATGTCCACCCAGTAAACGCGCTGCTCGTCCGGGTGCCAGAGCGGGCCTTCGCCGGTGACGCAGGCGTAATCGGCGATCAGTTCCGGCTCGATGGCGACGGTGGTGGATGTGGCTGTCAGCGTGGCCGTAGGATCGGGGCGGGGTGTGGCGGTGGGGATGGGCGCTTCTTCTGTTGCAGTTTCCGTGTGTGGCGTGATGGCGCGCGCGCACCCGGCCAGCGCGCCGACCGCCGCGAGTTTGAGCAGGTCGCGGCGTGAGAGCCGCCGGAAACCTGCCGTGTGAGTTTCGTTTGCGTTCATCTTAGCTTCTCTGTATTCGACGTTTGGTTTTCACTGATGCTGACGGCGATGCGCCGGCCTTCGGCGACGGCTTCGACGACGGTGTGGTGCGCCGCGCCCACGTACATTCCTGGGAACGAGAGCGCGTCGCCCACGATGTCGGTGAAGTCTGCGGTGACGTAGACTGCGCTGTGGGAGTTACACAACTCCGCGATGTCGAATGTGACGCCCGGCACCTGCTGTCCAACGAAGTGAATGTTATCCACCAACAAGCCTTGCAGGTCGCGGTTCAGGGCCGCCACGGGCAAATCGCCGCGCGCGGCCATATCCAGCAGTTGCCCGCCCGGTTGCGCTTCTCTGCCGTACACGTCAACCGTGCGTCCTGTCAGAGCCAGGTAGTACGCGCAGCTCAAGCCCGCCGGGCCGCCGCCGAGCACGGCGATGCGCTGTGGATTCTCGACAGAGCCGGGCCGCAGCCAACCGGCGTGGCCGGCCGTCTCGCACACCCACCGTTCGAGTTCCGCGATGCGCACGGGCGCTCCGGCGAATGATTTGCGATAGCAGCGTTTCTGGCACAGGGCATCCGCCGCGCAGACGTAGCCGCAGACTTCGGCGAACGGATTGCGCTCGCGCAGCAGTCGCGCCGCGCCGATGTAGTTGCGCGCTTCCATGCGCCGCAGAAAACCGGGGATGTTGATCCCGGCGGGGCATCCGGCGACGCACGCCGGATGTTCGCAGCCCTGGCATTGGGCGGCGGCGAGGTGCGCGTTCTCTAACGTGATGGGATCATCCGCCATAATTTTCGGGCGAGTGTAGGGGATTTCGACGAACTGCACGTACTGCTTGGGGAACTTGCGCGTGTCGTATTCCGGCTTGTGGAGGTCGCGCAGCACCATATTCGCCGCCCCGACGCCGGAGACCATCGTGGCCGGCGCGCCGGTGCCCATCACCGTCGAGTCGCCGCAGACGTAGAGGTTCTTCCATTCGCTGCGAGCGTGCAGCCGCTTGAGCATGTGTTGGCCGATGGCGTTTTTGGGGCCGCCGACCGCGCCGCCGTTCTTGAGCATGTAACGTTCGATCGTAGTCGGCGTCCCGATGATCAGGGTTTCGATATGGTCGCTGAATCCCGGATAGTGTTGGTCAATCTGAGCGATCATCCGCTCGGCTTCGCGTTTCTTTTGATCGCGGTAGGCTTTAGCGTGGTAGGCCGGGTCATCCGGCGATGGCCACGCGCACATATTCGGCGCAATCGCCATAACGGCCAGCTTGCCCGGCGGGCATAAGGTGTGATCCACCAAGGCGTTGATGTACAACGTGAGATCGCTGTTGTCAATGACCTTGCGGTTTTCGATGAAGATTTCCCAGGGGAACACGTCCTCCGGCAGTGCCGCCCGGTCCACGACCATGTAGAGCGTCATACTGGGGTAGGTGGGGACGAGCGACTGTGCCCACGCCAGGCGTTCCGGCGGGATGTGCTCCGGGCGGACCAGTTTGCCGTAGAGGTTCCATACGGTGGTGTTGGCGATCACGCGATCCGCCAAAATCTCGACGCCGTTCGCCAGCCGCACGCCGTAAGCGCGCCCGTCGCGGATCAGGATTTCGTCCACCAGTTGGCCGTAAAGCGCCTGCCCGCCGTCGCGTTCGAAGGCTTTCTCGATGGTGTTGGGGAGCATCTGCGCCCCGCCGGCGGGATAGTAGACGCCGCCGATGTGGTTGTCGAGGAACATCGTGGCGGCGAGGACGGCGGGCGTTTCTGCGGCGGTGGTGTAGGCGTAGGCCGAACAGAGTTTGTCGAAGAAGTGAACGATCTCCGGCGTGTGGAAGTAGCGATCCAGCAAGTCCTTGACACTGGTATAGAGCAACCTTTGCATTTTGACGATCGCCAGCGGATCGGAGAGCAGCCGCCGCAATCCCTGACGCGGCGAGAACTCCGAAGGCGGCACGACCACCTCGTTTTTGATGACGATGTTTTCGTACATCTTGTAGAGATCGGCGTAGAACGCGCGCAACGCTGCTTTCTCTGCGGGATAAAGCTGGCCGAGTTCGTCCAGGAACCGGTTCACATCTGGCCAGAAGATGATTTCCTGGCCCTCGAACGTCATGCGCGCCAGGGTGGGGTGGGCAATGATCTCGATGGGTTCTTCCAGTTCGTTGATCAAGAACCGGAAGGGCTTGAACCCCTTGTCGCCAAAGCCATAAATCATCGCCGTGCCTACGTCGAAAACGACATCCTCACGCTTGAACGACGTGCATGAACCGCCGGGCTTGGACTGCTGATCAATCATCAGCACAGACAGGCCGCGTTTCGCCAATAAACTCGCCGCCGTCATCCCTCCCAGTCCAGCGCCGACGACGATCACGTCGTAATGCTCACGCAGTACACAATTTTCCAGTATCCGCATAGTCTCACATAAAAGTTCAAATGTTATGGTGTCTGGACGCTAGAACGTTTGAACATTCCAACGTTCTAACAATTTTCGTTTTAATCATCCAGCACCCCTTTACGCAATCCCAGTGGAAGCGGGGACGGACGCTCGCACGTGCTCTCCAACGTCACGCGGCGGCCTGCATCGGCGGCGTCGTGGATCGCGTGCATGATGTCGAGGACGTGGTAGGCCAGCTCACCGTTGGCACGGTGGGGCCGCCCGGAGCGCAGCGCGTAGGCCATATCCGCCACGCCGATGCCCCGGCTATTTTCCGCGTAGCCATGCGTCAGCGGGATGTCGCTCCATTCCGACGCGCCCGCCCGCCGCACGCGCACCGGCCCGCCGAACGTGTTGGGATCGGGGACGCTGAGCGTGCCCTCCGTACCGTAGATTTCGATGCGCGGCAACTCATGCGCCCACACGTCGAAGCTGGTGATGATGGTGCCGACCGCGCCGTTGGCGAATTCGAGCAAGCCGACGACATGCGTGGGCACTTCCACCTCGACGACCGTGCCGTGCAGTGGCTGGCTCGTGATCGTGCGCGTGGGGAAGGTGATGCGCGTCGTGCCGCTGACCTGCTGCACCGGCCCCATCAGGTTGATCAGCGCCGTGAGGTAGTACGGCCCCATATCGAACATCGGCCCGCCGCCCACTTTGTAGTAGAACTCCGGCGCCGGGTGCCAGCTCTCGTGCCCGTGGCAGAGCATGAACGCCGTCGCGCCGATGGGTTCGCCGATCCAGCCGTCGTCAATGAGCTTGCGGCAGGTTTGGATGCCGCCGCCGAGGAAAGTATCCGGCGCACCACCGACGCGCACGCCCTTCGCCTGCGCCGCCGCGAGCAGTGCCTTGCCCTGCTCGCGGGTGATGGTGAGCGGCTTCTCGTTGTACACCGACTTCCCGGCGGCCACCGCGGCCATTGCCACCTCGTAGTGCGCGTTGGGGATGGTGAGGTTGACGACGATCTCGATTTCTGGATCGGCGAGCAATTCTTCCACCGTGCACGCGCGCGGGATGTGGTGTTTCTCCGCTTGCGCCTGTGCCCGCTCCATCACGAGATCCGCGCACGCCACCGTGTCCAGAATCTCGAAAACCTTATCCGCCTGCAAATAAATCCCACTGATGTTGCCACAACCGATTACGCCAATTTTAGTTTTGTTCATAGAGTATCTCTCATTCTCAGTTTGCGCTGGTCCACTGATTCGCTCATTTGCCGATTCGCTGATTCGCTCATTCGCTGATTCGTTCACTTGCTCGCCCACAACATCCCACGTTTGACGATCTCGCGCGCTTCGGGGACATCGAAATCTTTGGCGACGTGGCCGAAGGAAGCGTAGAAGACGCGCCCCTGACCGTAACGGCGTTTCCAAACCACCGGCATAACCACGCCTTTGATCCAGTACGCATGCTCGCCGCTGAAGGTAGTCGTCGCCAGCACCTCGTTGGAAGGGTCAACATGCATATAATACTGCTCCGAGTGCATGTCGAAGTCGTCCAGGCCGGCCACGATTGGATCGTCGCTGATAATGTTGACGCGATAATCAATGACGCCGCCGGGATGCGCTACCCATTGGCCACCGACCATGAACTGGTAGTCCACGTTGTTGCGGAACGAGTCGCCCATGCCGCCGTGCCAGCCGGCGATGCCCACACCGCTTTTGACGGCGTTCAAGAGGCCCTGTTCTTGCTCGCGGGTGATCGTCCCCATCGTCCACACCGGCACGATCAAGTTGAGGCTCATCATCTTGTCGGTGTCCAGATACACATCCAGCGTGTCGAAGACCTCGACCGCATACCCCTGGGATTCCAGGTACGGCGCAAAAATTGCCACACACTGATCCGGCTCATGTCCCATCCAGCCGCCCCATACCAAAATCGCTTTTTTCGCTTTCGATTCAGACATACATAGCTCCTTAAGCCAATATAAAATTCGGCGGGGAATGTCGGCAGGACATCCCCCGTACCTTTAGGTTATTCTACACTGAAACTGCAATGGCGAAAGTTTCAGTGCACGGCCTGCGCCAGTTGTTGGCCTAAGGCCCGGCAGGCTTCCAGGATGGCCGGGGTGGGGCGCCGCTGCGAGGCGACGGTCGCGCCGACCTTTGTGCCCATGCGGCTGAACAGTTCCTCGAAGGGCTGCCTGGCCCGTCCGCCGTCACCGTGAGAGATGAAAAGGGCGTAGGGCTTGTCGGTGAGCCGCGCCGGATTGCTCATTTTAGCGATATACCAGTCATCCAGAAAGGTTTTCATGGTGCCGGCGATATAGCTGAAGTAATCCGGCGTGCCGAAAGCCACGGCGTCGAAGGCGCGGTACTCGTCCATCGTGATGCGCCGCTCATTCGCGTTGATCAGCGTCACCTCGGCGCCGGCAGCCCGCGCGCCCTCGGCCACAGCCTCGGCCATCAGTGCTGTGTTGCCGTGTTCTTGTGAATGATACAACACTAAAATCGAACTCATAGACACCTCCTTGAGAATTGTCGGCTAGTCGTTAGTCGGGTAGTCATTGTCTTTCGTGCGTGCTGCGCCTGTCTATGGCAAATTGGCTAAATCAAGGTCGGCGCTGGCGTCAAGTTGCCGGCAACATAGGGCTTGGGCCAAGAACCGCTGTCGCTAGGAAATGTCTCATCCACAGCGTAATAGTATGGAGCATCACCGTATGTGTGTAAGTTCAGGTCACCGGTGAAGTTGCTGGGAGTGCGCGCTTTCACGGCTTGCTCAATGATCATGGGCCGCCCTAAGTTCGTGCCGCGATACCTGATGTAACTATCCGTGATGTCTTCCCAGGTTTCAGGATTTCGTCCAGGACTGTGAACTAATGTCAGCATCAGCCCGCCAATCAGGACAACTGCCACGACCAGCGCGGTGAACACCATCCATGTCCGTCTCATACCACCTCCTTTCAGACATTATGGTACTATGATTGTCCACCGGAGACAGAAATAGTCAATAGCACAGGCCCCGCAGCGTTCGCGGGGCCTGTGTGAAAGGGTACATTAAGCCGGAGGGTTATGCCAGACGCACGCCGGTCAGTTGTAGCTCCTCGGCGAAGTGACAGGCGACGAAGTGGTTGTCGCCCATATTGCGCAGGGCGGGCGTCTCGGTGCTGCATCGTTCTTTGGCATAACGGCAGCGCGGGTGGAAGTAACAGCCCGACGGCGGATTGGAGGGATCGGCGACCTCACCTTCCAGGCGAATGCGATTTTTACGACCGCGCAGGTTCGGATTAGGAATGGGCACCGCAGACATCAGGGATTCGGTATAGGGGTGCAACGGGTTCGTATAGAGCGTATTGGCATCCGCCAGTTCCACCAGTTTGCCCACGTACATCACTGCCACGCGGTCGCAGATATGGCGGATCACGCTCAGGTCGTGAGAGATGAAGAGGTAGGTGAGGTTCATGTCACGGCGCAGGTCTTCCATCAGATTGAGGATTTGCGCGCGCACTGAAACATCCAGCCCGGAAACGGCTTCATCGCACACCACCAGACGCGGCGATGTCACTAAGGCCCGCGCGATCCCAATGCGCTGGCGTTCCCCACCGGAGAAAGCGTGAGGATAACGCCGCATATATTCCGGTCGCAGGCCACATTTTTGCATCGTATCGGCTACCAGATACTCCATTTCCTTGGGCGAGCACAGCTCATTCACGCGCAATACCTCGCTGATGATCTCGAATATATTCATGCGCGGATTCAGGGATGAGTATGGATCTTGAAAGATCATACGGATATCTTTGCGGTATGCCTGAAGTTCTTTAGTGTCAAGTTTGGCCAGATCAACTTCTGTCCCATCGGCAAGCCGATAGATAACACTCCCCTCGGTTGGCTTGTAGGCGCGAACTAGACACCGCCCCACGGTTGTTTTTCCACACCCCGATTCTCCTACCAACCCCAGGGTCTCACCGGGGTAGATCGAGAAAGACACATCATCTACAGCCTTAACGTATCCACCGATTTTTCCGAAAATGCCCTTGAGAATCGGGAAATACATTTTCAGATTACTGACTTCGAGCAGCGGTTTCCCGTTCTCGGATGTTAGATTAAGCTGGCTTTGTGGCGTTTGCTCGGTCATGATGCCATCTCCCGTACAGGTTTTTTAGCGTCTTCATCGAATAGTAAACAATGAACCTGGTGATTCTCGCTAATGTTGATAGTCCTGGGTTCGACTTGAGAACAGATGGGCATGGCCTTGGGGCAACGGGGGTGGAAGGGACACCCTGAAGGGCGGCGGAACGGGCTTGGCACCATACCTCTAATCACTTCCAGTTTTTCGCGCGTGGCGGTCACTTTGGGAATGGATCGTAGTAATGATTGGGTATAGGGGTGCTGCGGATCATTGAAAATTGTGTACACATCACTGTATTCCACGACATTGCCTAGATACATGACGGCAACATTGTCGGCGATTTCTGCCACCACGCCCAAATCATGGGTGATGAACATAATTCCCATATCATAGTCTCTTTGTAGGCCCAGCATAAGGTCAATGATTTGGGCCTGTGTCGTCACATCCAACGCCGTTGTCGGCTCGTCGGCGATGAGCAGGCTGGGGTTACAGGATAACGCCATAGCGATCATGGCCCGTTGGCGCATACCACCCGACAGGCGGAACGGGTACTCATCAATAATACGATTCGGATGGGGAATACCCACGAACTCCAACATCTCGAGTGTACGTTCGCGCGCCTGTTTTTTGTCGGCTTTGGTGTGCAGCATAATGGTTTCCATAATCTGGTTGCCCACCGTATACATCGGGCTGAGGGAGGTCATAGGTTCCTGAAAAATCATAGAGATTTCTTTGCCGCGGATGGAGCGAATGGTACGGCCCTTCGGTTCCAGCTTACTGATATTGATCTCCTCAATCTGGTCGCGGCCTTTCTTACGATACATGAGGATATCACCGTTAACGATTTTCCCAGGACGATGAACGATCTGCAACAGAGCGCGGGCGGTGACGCTTTTGCCGCAACCACTCTCACCTACCATACATAGGGTTTTACCACTGTGAATATCAAACGTGACGCCATCTACCGCTCGCACGATGCCTTCGTTGGTGAAAAAATGGACTTTTAAGTCTTTGACTTGAATAAGGGTATTGTTATTGTCAGCCATAAGGGGCACCTTCTCTATTTACTGATAAGGATCGGCTGCATCGCGCAAGCCATCACCCAAGAAGTTTAAGGCCAAAACTACGATAATTACCGCCACAGCCGGGTACAGTAACCACGGGTAAATGGCAATGACGGCTACTTTCTGCGTGTCCTGGAGCATCACGCCCCAGCTCACCACGGGAGGACGCAACCCCAATCCCAAAAAGCTCAATGCCGTTTCACCCAGGATCATGCCGGGAATGGAGAGGGTGATAGAGGCAATGATGTGGCTCAAGAAAGAGGGAATCATATGCTTGGTGATCATGCGCCACAGGGGCACACCGTCCAATTGCGCGGCCATAATGAAGTCCTCTTCGCGCAAAGCCAGGAATTTGCTGCGCACCACGCGCGCCATACCCATCCACCCGACCAGCGACAAGATGATCGTGATCATGAAATAAACCCTGAGCGCGCTCCAACTCAGTGGAACCATGGAAGCCAGAGCCAACCAGACCGGCAGCGTGGGAATGGAAATCAGAATCTCGATCAAACGCTGGATCAAGTTGTCCAATGTACCACCCACCAGGCCGGAAACACCACCTACCAAAATGCCAATCGTCAGGCTGATGGCGACGCCGACCAGGCCGACCGTCAAAGAGACCCGTGCGCTGTAAATAATGCGGCTAAAAATATCACGCCCGCTTTTGTCTGCGCCGAGCAAGTAGAAGGGGTCTTCAGCGTTAACGGGACCGACCAGATGCAAATCACCTGGAATTAATCCCCAAAGTTTATAGGGATCACCATGATTAAAAAACCGGATCGGGATGATGACCGATTCATCAATTTTCCAGGTTTTCTTGTACGAAATGGGGTCGCGCTCAAACTTGTACCCATATACGAAAGGAGCCAATTTCCCATCCCGAAATAAGTGGATTGACTGTGGTGGGGCATAAACGTAACTTTCTTTATACGTTGTGAATTTGACGGGGGCAAAAAACTCCGCAAAGAGCGCCAGCATGTAGAAGAACAGAACGATTACCCCCCCAAACATCGCCAACTTGTGTCTTTTGAACTTCCACCACATGAGCTGCCATTGGGAAGCCACTTCTATTTGAACATCGCGCTCTGTGACCGGGGCGCCACTGGCGCGGTTGGCGGCTGCTAAATCAATTTCACTGATGGTCATCGTGATTTACCTCTTTCTACCAGGAATTATTGGAGGCGGATGCGTGGGTCAAGAATGGCCAGCAAGACATCAGAGATGAATGTACCGATCACGGTTAAGACACTCAACATTAAAATAAAACCCGATGCCACATACATGTCTTGGGCTTTCAATGCATTGTATAAGACCGGCCCAGAGGTCGGCAGGTTCAACACAATGGAAACGATCACGTCGCCGGCGATCAACCCGGGCAATGCCCACCCGATGGTGCTGATAAACGGGTTCATAGCATGACGCACCGGGTATTTCCACAACAGACGTCTCTCGGACAACCCTTTGGCGCGCGCGGTTTCCACGTAAGGCTTGTTGAGTTCATCGAGCAAATTGGCGCGCATTGTGCGGATCAAGCCGGCTGTGCCTCCCATACCGATAATCAACGCCGGAATCCATAGATGTTTCAACATATCAACAAATTTTGCCATACTCCACGGCGCAGAGGCAAATTCCTGGGAAAACAAGCCGATCATAGCTTGATCGAAATATTTATACGTGAGGAATAGCAAGATGAGTGCTAACAGGAAGTTCGGCACTGCCAGACCGATAAACCCGATAAAACTGAAGACGTAGTCTCCTAGTGAGTATTGGTGGACGGCAGAATAAATGCCGATGGGTAAGGCCACTGCCCATACCAGGATCAAACTGGAGAATGACAACGCAAAACTCATCGGCAGGCGTTCGGTGATCATCACGGCTGCATCACGTTTGTAAACAAACGAGTAGCCGAATTCTCCCCGGGTGATAATTCTCCCAATCCACTTGAAGTATTGAACATAGATGGGTTGGTTGAAGCCGTACATCTCACGCAGTTGCGTAATGTATTCGCTTGTTATCGTGGCTGCACCGGCTGAAGTGGCCACAAGCTGATTGACCAGATTGGTGACATAATCCCCCGGCGGGAGCTGAATCAGCGCAAAAGACAGCATCGAGATGACCCATACGGTAAAAAGCATCGAAAGAAAACGCCGTACCAGATATTTCCACATAATATTCTCCTTGAGGATTCTTCGCAGGGAATGTGCTCCGGCGAGATTCTCGCCGGAGCACAGAGAACCCGAGTTATCACTCTTTAATGAACCACTGTTCGGGGTAGGTGATCTTTTCTACACCCTCGGCCCACCCATCGTACCAGGTATCGGGTATGCCACCCAGACGAGCATGGTAGGGATAGTACAGCTCACCCGGGCGGGAGATACCCAGGACGTAGAGACGTTCCTTGGCCTCTTGCAGCACGACCTTCATCTTCTCGATTTGTTTCTCGGTCGTGGGCTGCATGAGCACTTCTTCGTACTTCGCATAGGCATCTTTTGCCCATTGCGGAGGTTCAGACATAACACTGCCGGTCTCGTTGACCCTCCAGGCATACCAGGCACGGTCAAAGTAGCCCTGATACCCATGGAGCGGCACG
This sequence comes from Anaerolineae bacterium, assembly GCA_035373625.1. GTDB lineage: Bacteria > Chloroflexota > Anaerolineae > B4-G1 > SLSP01 > DSWT01. The sequence continues at coordinate 124,872 of DAOSNS010000006.1, forward strand.
TAGTAACGCGGGTCAAGGATGGGGGTAAGCCCCGCACCGCCTTCACCGGTGAAGATGATGCACTCGATCGTGTTATCTTTGCGTGCCTGTTCGTAGGGGTCAGAGGCGATGGAGTTCAGGGTTGCCTTGACGCCCACCTTGTCCCAGTAGCCGATCAACAGTTCCGCGACCTGAACGTAAGTGGTGCCGTAGCTGAGGTCATTCTGGACGGTGAAGATCATCTCGAAGCGCTTGCCCTTATCGTCCAGGTAATAACCATCGGCGTCCTTGCCATTGGTGAAGACCTTATCAAGATATTCGGTCGCCTTGGCAGGATCGTATTCGACATACTGGGTGTCCATGCCCTCGATGTACAGCGGGCCATCGTTGTTCGGCGCCACTTGAGCGGGAGTGCCCTGACCGTTGTGGACGATCTCGATGATCTCGGCGCGGTTGATGGCATACGACATCCCGATGCGGAAGTTGATGTCGGCGAAAACGCTGGCCTTGTAGGTATCGGAAATGGTCTGGTTGAAGTGGATCGAGTTGGTGTTCGCGCCATCGGACTTCGGGTAGTAGATTTTGATCGGCTTGCCCTCGTTCATGGCATCGTGGTAGATGATGCGGTTTTCGCCGCCCGGGTCTTTCACGGCATCAATGTCACCATTGAGCAGGGCGAAGGTGCGGCTTTCGGCATCCTGGTAGGAGATCGCCAAAATGGAGTCAATGTAGGGCAGTTGGTTGCCCTCCGTATCTACTTTCCAGTAGTACGGGTTGCGCTCCAGCAACACCTGCGTCCCGGTACCCAGAGGCTGGACGGTCACCCAGGGGTACAGCACCGGGTATTCAGGATACTGATACATACGGCCGGGGTTACCCCAGGTATCGGGCCCGTACTTGTAGAACAAGGCGACCCAGTCGGCCACGGTGCCATCCTTCGTTACCAGCTCATCCACATTGGGGTTGTATTTCTTGTGGAATTGTTGCAGGTAGTGCTTGGGGTACATGGCGAAATACCGACCTTGCCACTGCGCCAGGACGTAGAGGAAGGTGCCGTAGGGCTTGGGGAAGGTCAGTCTGAAGGTGTAATCGTCAATCTTCTCGAATTTCATGTCGGGCCCCTGACCGGTAGGGATCCAGTCAGCGCCAGGCCCACCGGGGTTCAGCTCGGTGTTGAACAGCACGTCTTCGATGTAGAACGCGATGTCATCCGCCGTGAAATCCACACCATCGGACCACTTCATGCCTTTGCGCATGTGGAAGGTGTAGGTGGTCACGTCTTCGCTGACATCAATGCTCTCGACCAGGTTGGGTTCGACGCCACTGAAATCGGGCTTCCAGCTTGTCAGGTGTTCCCAGGCCGCGATGAAGAGCAACCCACCCCATTCAGGGTTGTTGCCGACGAAACCAAAGCGCATCTGACCGCCGTGCTTCCCCGTCTCAACGAGGGGTTTGATGACCCTGGGGTTGGCCGGCAGACGCTCATCCACGGGGGGCAGCTTACCGGCTTTCACCTGGTCGGCCAGCATTGGGGATTCCTTGTACTTGGAAGCCGGGGCCGCCGGTTCTTCGGTCTTTTTGGGTTCTTCGGTCTTCTTGGGTTCTTCGGTCTTCTTGGGTTCTTCGGTCTTCTTTGGCTCTTCTGTCGCCGGCACGGCCGTGGCCTCTTTTGTGGGCGCAACGGTCGTCGGGGCCGGTGTGGGAGTGGGGGCCTTGCAGGCGCTCAGAAGCATGACCACCAAAATCAGGATGTTCAAAGCATACTTACGCATGTCATACTCCTCCTAGTGTATTGTTGAAACGACTTTTTTTCTCTAACAACGAAAGTATACTGGGACAGTTTTTTGACTTATTCTCGATAATCACCTCCTTAATGACATAAAGTGTTGCTGAAGTTTAGAGTGAGCATTGGCGACGACTGACGCCAACATCTCTGCGAAAACCCGGACTCCGGTAACAGTACCGGTATCGTTACCGGAATTCTCCTAAACTATAGCACAGCTTTTTTGTTGTGTCAATAGGTTTTTTGCCTGAGTTTCGAAATTCAAGTGCGCTCCGTGTTTGTCACATGCCTCAACATATGGCGTGCTTCCGTGGTCGGGCGGTGGATTCACGGATGACCAGGTCGGTCATAACGGTTGTCGTGGTTTTCGGTTGCTCTGGATTCAAGGCACGGGCAATCAATTGCCGCACGCCAAAGATGTCCAACCACGTTTTGTAGACGTGGACCGTCGTCAACGGTGGGGTGACTTCTTTCGCCATGTCAATGTTGTCGAACCCCACGACGGAAAGATCGTCCGGTATCTTTAATCCCAGGTCGCGCGCGGCATGGATGACGCCGATGGCCGTCAAATCGTTGCAGGCAAAGATTGCCGTGACTTCCGGCGCGCGCTGTAAGAGCTGTTTGGTTGCCCGATACCCATCCTCACGGTTGAGACCCGATTCCTCGATGTAACGCATGGCAATACCGTGCTCTTCAAGTGTGCGATGGTATCCGATTTGCCGCTCTTTGATGCTCGGCGGCGATTGTCTGGCCCAGCCGATCAGCCCGATGTGGGTATGGCCCTGTTGTACGAGGTGGTCCACGGCCATTTTGGCGCCGGCGATATTCTCGATGACGATGCTATCGAAGTGCAGGTTCGGCGCGTAGCCATCCACCAGTACGATGGGAATGTCGAGTCGCTGTCCGAGCAGGCCGATGGTATTCTCGATGAAGGTTCCGGCCAGGATCAATCCGTCAACACGTTGTTCGCTGATCATGGAAGGCCACATGACCGGGCGATTATCCAGGTCAACTTCGATGTTGGAAAACATCAGGCTGAGGTTTTGACGGCGACATTCGCTTTCGACGCCTGCCTGGACGTAGGAATAAAATGCATTGACCTCGAAGGGGAACCCGTAGTCGTGTTTGGTGAGCAGCCCGATAACCGATAAAGGGTGACCACCACTGCCGTTTTCTTTGAAAGGGTAGCCCAGGGTCTTGGCCGCATCCAAAACGCGCGCGCGGGTATCTTGCGCCACACTGGGGCGATTGTTCAGGGCTTGAGAGGCCGTGCCGATGGAGACACCGGCAAGTCTGGCTACGTCTTGGAGCGTGACGGAATTGACCATACCCTCAATCTTTCAGGTGAAGAGTTGAAGTTTCATTGAACGATTCAATTTTAACCTGAAAGGCCGGGTTTGTCAATAGGGAATTGGGGATTTTGATGGGTTATTTGGAGAATTTCAAAAGCCGACGGCCTGCCCATCCTTGCGCCAATCCGTCCCCGCGCAGTAGCCGCCGTTATCCATCCGATAGATCAATTGTGCGCCACCGAATTGGCCCGGCGGCAGGTTCGGAGTCACGCGATGCCCGCGTCGGCGTAGTTCTGCCACCACCTCCGGCGCGAACCCCGGCTCTAGCGCTACCTCGGTCAGGTTTTCCGCCACATACCAGCGCGGTGCATCGGAAGCCGCCTGGGGATTCTGCCCATAATCAAGGATGCGCACCATCATTTGCACGTGGCCCTGTGGCTGCATGTGCCCGCCCATCACGCCGAAGCTCATCACCGGCTGGCCTGCGCGCGTGAGGAAGCCGGGGATGATTGTGTGGTAGGGCCGTTTGCCACCCGCCACGCGGTTGGGATGTCCTGCTTCCAGTCGAAAGCCCGCGCCGCGATTTTGCAGGCTGATGCCCGTGCCGGGGATGACAATACCGGAACCAAAGCCCATATAGTTCGATTGGATGTACGAAACCATCATCCCGTCGGCGTCGGCGGCGGTGAGGTAGACCGTGCCGTGATCGGTGGGCAACGCCGAAGTGGGGAACTGTGCCGCATCCATCCTGATTTGCCGCGCGCGCGCCGCCAGGAAGTCCGCGTCGAGCAGCGCTTCCGGCGGGACGTCCATCCATGCGGGATCGGCGATGTGGCGGTGTGCCTCCGCGAACGCCAGCTTCATGGCCTCGATTTGCAGGTGCAGGCTGTCGGCGGAATCTACGGGATACTGCGCCAGGTCGAGGTGTTGCAAGATGCCCAATGCGATGAGCGCCGCGAGACCCTGCCCGTTCGGTGGGATTTCGTGCAGGGTATAGCCGCGATAGTCCTGCGCCAGCGGCGTGACCCATTCCGGCGCGTGGGTTGCCAGATCATCCAGCGTCATCAGCCCGCCGGTGGCTTTGGCGTGCGCGACGATCTGTTCCGCCAGCGCGCCGCGATAGAATGTTTCCCCTTTCGTCGCGGCGATAATTTCCAGTGTGCGGGCTTGATCCGGGCAGCGGAACAGCTCGCCGGGGTGGGGAGCGCGTCCGTTCGGCGCGAAGGTCGCCGCAAACGAGGGGTAATCCGCGTAATGTTTCGGTGCTCTGGCCCACGCCTGCGCCGTAATCGGGGAGACGAGGAAGCCATCGCGCGCATAGTGGATCGCCGCCTCGAACAGATCGGCGAACGGTAGCCGCCCGAAGCGATCCGAGAGCGCCACCCACGCGCTGACCGCGCCGGGCACGGTAACCGGATCCCAACCTGTGACCGGCATCTGCTCCAGCCCGGCAAACCGCTCCGGTTTGAGCGCGCGCGGCGCGCGTCCGGAGGCGTTGAGGCCGTGGAGCTGCGCGCCGTCCCACACGATGGCGAAGGCGTCACTGCCGATGCCGTTGCTCGTCGGCTCAACGACGGTGAGTGTGATCGCGGTTGCCAGCGCGGCGTCCACGGCGTTACCGCCGCGTTGCAGCGCGTCCAGCCCGGCCTGCGCCGCCAACGGTTGCGATGTGGCCACGACGTTCCGTGCCAGAATCGGCATCCTCTGTGAAGGGTAGGGGAAGTCCCAGGAAAAATGTTGCATTTCTCACTCCCTGAAAATGGCAAATGGCAAATGGCAAATATACTAGCCGCACGCTAAAACTGTTGTTTTTTTATCAGCAGATTAAGCAGATTGAGCAGATTTTTTGTTTGCAATCTTAAAAATCTGCTTCATCCGCTTAATCTGCTGATAAATTTTTTGTGTGGGCTAACTCAGGTCGCGGCCCTTGCCGGAGTCGCTGATGGTAATCAGGCTTTCGGGATACGGCGCGAAGAACGTTTGCCTCGCCAGGTATGGTTCTTTGAAGCGCGCGATCCACACGCCGAGCAGGCTGACGGGCACACTGAGCGGCACTTTTTCATCACGATACTTTTGCAGCGCGTCCAGGAAGTAGGCTTTCTCGTCGGACGTGAGTTTGTCGGAGAAGTAGCCGAGCGCGTGCATCAGGACGTTGATGCCGGCGGTGCGCCGCGCAGGACGGGCAAGCGCCTTCCACAGGTGCATCTCGTAGGTGGCGATGACTTCGGCGGGCGGCTTTTTCTCGCGGTTGGCGACGATGGGGCCCATCAGGCGGTACTGGCTTTCATTGTAGGCCATGAGGAGCAGTTTGTTGTCGGTGTGGAAGCGCACCAACTCACGCATCGCGCCAGAGGCTTTGACGGCGCGGAAATCCGCCAATGTGAACAGTGCCGTGAGGAAGTGCTCGCGAATCGTGAAGTTAGTCAGCCGTCCCTCTTCTTCGACCGGCAGATGCCCGTACCGTTCCAGGACGGCCTGGGCGAAGAACCCGCGTCCCTTGTTGGTGGAGGCGGCGCCCTTCTCAGTGCCCCGGTAAACCTTCACGTCCTTGATCCCGCACGAGGGCGAGCGTCCCTTGAGGATAAAGCCATCAACGTCCTTGAGTGCAGCGAGGTACGTTGTGGCAAAGGCGCGCATCTTCTCGGTCACATCCGCGCCGGTGGCGGGTTGGAGCAGGCGCGGCTCATCATTGACGAGGACGACCCGTATGGGATCGCGAGGCACACCCAGGCCGATTTCCATCTCCGCACAGACCGGCAGGTAGGTGACATAGGGTTCGAGCTGCTTCACGAACGCATCGGGGATCGTCACGCCGTTGTAGCGGCACGCGGCGAAGCCCAGGCACTTGCTAATCACAATGGTGGGGCGGGGAAATGTTTTCATAAATCTTTCAGGCTTGTTCTGACCCTTGTAATGGATTGACGACTTCCAGAAACTCAAAATCCTCAAAATCGGCCACATTGGCTGTGTATAGCCCTACGATGCCATTGTCCTTCAACGTAGCCGCAAGTGCGACGTCAAATACTTTTTTCCGGGCAGTTGTTGTGTTCAATAGGTCCAAAAAGGTTCGGAGCTGTGTTTCACGCTGATGCACGATGGTAACGCCGGCGTCAATATAATCTTCCACAACTTGGCACGCCTGTGAAAGAGAGAGCGGGTTTTGCAACCGTTGCCAGGTGATGACGTGAATAAACTCCAGCAATACCTGCACCGGCACACAAACGAAAAGTTCGCCCTTTTCGTCGCGCTCATTCATCACTTTTTCCAGAAAAGCTTTTGCTTCTGTGTGGAATTCGGAAGCGATGTTATGAGCGTAGACGAGCAGGTTTGTGTCTATCGCAAACATAGTCATAACAATTCCCGTTCAGCGTAGATCAGATCACGATCAACGTATACCTCTTTGCCCAAATCAAACTGCCGCACTTTGAAAGGTTTGGGAGTGATTGTGGGTTTGTCACGCACGAGATTGACGGACATGTCCTGTTTGATAGATTGCAGGATGAGTTCGATGATGCGGAGACGCTCCATCACAGGTACTTGTCGAATTTGCGCTAAATCAACCATTGCTCTGTCTCCTTATGAATATACAGATGTTCCCTTTCGCCTCTATGATACCACAAACTTCCTCACTGCCTATATCGGCCACTTGATACCTGCCGATGAGGAACAGGACATCGGCATAGCGCGCTTGCGTCACAAAGTCAACATTATCACGAAGATCAGATGTGCCTGGACACCTCGTTCTACCAGATATGCATTGAAACCGATCAATGTCATCACTGCGACATCGCTGAACAGCAGTGCGGGAAGCGCGTTCGTGGAGTTGATCCCCAAGAGGATGCGCGTGCCGTAGAGCAGCACGAAATGGATGGCTGATAGAAACACACGGTAGACGTGGCAATGGTGAAGGTCTGCCAAACCGTAATTTTAGAATCTGCTTAATCCGCTCAATCTGCTGACAAAATATCCTTGCCCTGAGGGGTGCAGCAGCGCTGGTTGGTGGTCTGGTCGGCGCAGGCGGAACAACGGGAGCGAGCGAGCCTTCAGGAGCAGGTGGAAAAGGATAAGATATTTCACGGGTTCTCCTCAGATTGTAGTAAATCTCCCATCAACAGGCTTGTCTGTTCGCCCCGGCGCACGGCTTGGGCAAGCAAGTTTTCACGGGTGGTCAGGCCGCGCTGCAGTGCTTCATGGCTCGCTTGCCTTATTTGGTCCCGCGCCAACCCGCCAGTGATGACATCGGCAATCGTGCGCGCCACGGTTGTGATAGGCAAACCCGCCCGCTGTGTCACTTCGTCGGCCGCAAGACGGTTCGTGTGAAGTCGGATACCTGCTTTGCGCCGTGACGCAGTACGAGGAACAATGATGTGTATCTCACCCGGCAGTGCGTCGGAGAGTTCGTACACCGTCAAGGCGCTCTCGTGCGAGATGACTGAGTTGGGGCCGGTACATAACCAGGCTACGAATAAATCTTCGTAGGGAGACGCAGGGAACTGCACAAGCCGGTAAATCCCCCAACGAATCCGACCAAAGCGCCCTATTTTAGTGTAGTATGAGAGCAGCGGCGGCTAAAACCCACAGCCTGAGCCTGCGCAGCCGTAAAATATCCGGCTTGCCGTTCAGCAATTTCATAAAGCTGCTGATGATCCGGGGAAGTGGGAAATTCAGTATCCATGTGTGCAAAACATTTCAATATATTGAACGATATGCACACATTATAAGTAAAGAGCTAGAAAATGTCCAGCGATCTGATAGCTATCGGTCATCAGCGCGCCCAGGTAAAGCGCCGGGATTTCGATGGGGGGTGAAGTCATCTGTCGGGCATTGACTGCACACATTTGCAGGATAGTCCTCAATCAGCAACTTTACCTTTGACACTCCTGTGATTGTTCATAAAATTGCTGTGGCATTGGTCTTTCCTGGATATAGTCTTGTACCCAATCGTACAAACTCCCAAATTCTGAAGGCTCCTGGGTCAGCAACTCTTTGAGTAACGGCAGTGCATACCGGTCCAGGCTGATCCGATTTTCGGCAAAGAGTTGGAGATAGGCTAGCACCAGAATTAGCTTACCGGAATTGCCCAAACGTCCGGCGTCTTTCTTGAAGAAATCGCGGACGCGCTTGTAGTCGCCAGCTTTGTATAATGTCCCTATGGCGCGAAGTTGCTGTCCCTGGTCATCGGAAGCCAATGCCGCCTCGATGTCTTCCGGGGAAAGATCAGGAAAGTCGGCAAATGTGCGTAATTCGCGGGGGCGTGCAGTGGGTGACCATTCCAACAAGAGTTGTTGTTTTTGTAAGATATCAGCTACTGTTGCCATATTCTTCCTACCTCTTTCTTTCTACCTCTTCAGACGGCTTTGCTCAACTTTTTGTATTGTGGTTTGATCAATAACTGTCTTGCCGAACCTTATTTCAAATTGATAAGCTGCATCTGAATATAGAAGTGGCGAATCTGATTCTAATTTTTCTAGCAATTCGGTGGCCCAATACTTGAATTTGCTATTGCTTCCTCGGATGTAGAATAGTTGTACAGCAGCCTCGAGGACGAATTCACCTTCATAAACTGATAGTTGTCTGGCAAAGTATTCTTTAACTATTTCGAATTTCAACAGTCGTCCAAGACACTGCCAGAAAAAACGAGTTAATGATGGATACTTTTGCTGAATCATGTTGCCAGACTCGGTCATTTTCTCAGGATATTCACTGAAGAGGGCCAAAAATGGCCCTGTAAATAGGTTCTCAATCCCTCCATGCGCATATGCCCCCGTTTTTCGGGTGACATCGTATATGGTAGAAGCTGCACGCAAAACTTCAGAGAAATTGGTGATGGAAGCCACCGACATCTCTCGGATTCCCTTACTAAATTCCTTCGCAGTACGCTCCATTTTTCCTATGGTTTCCATTAGAATATCATAGGTACTTTGAGGTGAGCAACATAATGCTAAATCCAGGTAGAGCGGCGCTATATCGAGATTCTCATTAAACGTTTCCTGGGCAAGATAACGAACTTCCGAACAACCCTGTTGGTCTCCCTGAGCGACAAGAAAACGGTACAACGTCAATCCACTTTGATAGTCCTCACCCTGGTAAGCATTTTCCCAAGCTCGTTTACGGATGTCGTTAAGTTCCTCGGGTTGAATATCGCCCAGTTTTTGCAAAGCCAATAACGCAGTATCACGAGTTGTCATAAAGGGTGCTTCTAGGATGCCAGATTTGAGTAATAGCGCGCGCGCCGCTTCATTAGAACCTATCAGGTTTGCCAGCAAATCAGCTAGTAAATTGCGGTCGCGCTCAGTCTTAAGGCGATCATTGAAAACGTAAGCTGCATTCAAAATGCCCGGAACAGCGCGTGAGCCAAGGTTTTCTAATTCCGATTTAAGGTGTTGGCGGGAAATGCTATTTGCTGTTAAGAGTTGCTCAACCTGGCGCTGTATGTCGGTAATAAAGTGAGTGTCTCCACCCAAATCGGCCAGTTCCAGCGCATTAGGTTCAAAAACGTTACGCATACCGGATCTCCTTGTGTGTATTTTTCAGATCTTCAAAGTCAATCTCACGAACAAACTTTGGCGGTTCCCCAATTTGCAAGCGCACTACCGGCACTTTTGTATCCGCGCGCCGTTCGATCTGGATTTGCACTGGGGTGCCGGCTTCATATTCTTTGTCCAAGGGAATCGCCACACCACCTTGATAAATCAACGTATGATAAATAGGCCACAAATCTTCTCTACTAGGCGGATCATCACCGGCAAAAAGCTGTAACAAGAGTTTATCCCCCTTCTTGTCCAAGTGATAAGTACGATATTGGTTTATGCGCTCTTTGCGTTCCAGGAGCAAGTCAAAGCCTTGCGTCAGGCAAACATAATAGGCATCCGCTGCCGGTTCATCTATCCTGAAGTCCGAATTCACTGTTTTCAGGTAACTATATACCGCCGCACCTTGTCCAATCGCTTCGTCAGGAACCGGGAACGCTAGGAATGTGGCTTCTTGGCCCCAATACGCTTGCAGCGCTTTCTGTAGTGGCAGGAGGCGCACCATTCCACCGACCGGTAGGAAGTAGTGAATATCGGCCTTTGCCATTTGCGCTTTGTCCAATATCTCGGTGATCGGGTAAAGCGCGTTTTTTGCTGTCTGATGATACTGCAAATATGGCCCCATCAAATCCTCGTAATCCGATTCTGTTAGTTCAATTGAGAAGGGATATTCCTGCCCGCGGATCACCAATGGTTTGACATTGAAATACACGCTTTCCTCATCAAATTCCAACTCGGCGTTCAGTGCGATTTTGAGCCGCTCGGCTTCGTTTACTAGGTCGTAGCGCAGCGCCAGACGTTCCGCGTCGGAAAGTTCCAGGTTTTCCAATGCCGGGAATTGGGCCAACAGTTGGCGATACAGAAATTCCCGCGCCAGGCGCAAGTCAAAATCCTCGCCACCAAACTGGTTGTGGCGGCTGATTTCTATAACCTTGAATTGCAGATTGTTCAGGATACCCGCGCCATGCGGATCGCGCCACGAAAGTTCCACGATTGTTAGATCCAATGTACCGCCGCCGATGTCGTAGACCAACACGCGAGTTGAAGCATCTGGCGGAATCTCGAGCCGGCGGGCATGGCGCGCGCGTTGCATATCCCAGGCGATAAAGGCCAGTAACGCCGCCACCGGTTCGCTGATCAGCAAGCGCTCGCGTTGCGCTTGACCCAGGCGCGGCAACTTGAGCGCGTCCAACGCCAGGTCAACCGCGTGAAGCGTGTCACGGCGTTGGTTGGTTGTGTAACTTGCCGGCACTGTAACCGTCAGCTCGTCCAATGGGAAGCCGCGCTCCACAATCTGCCGCAACACTTCTTCCAGATACAGCGCGGAAATCTGCGCCGGCGTTTGCTCGATAACCGGCAAGAATAATTCCCGCCCCATCAAGCGTTTGACGGCCCGGATACATCGCGCTGCATTTTTATGGTGCCCGTTTTCCTTAGCCCACTTGCCGACAATAGGACTCCCCGTTTCCGGAATGTAAGCCACCGAAGGCAAATGGTTCAGTTCTTGTCCATTTTCTCCTGGTTGTTGTACTTTGAGGATCTCGGCCTCAATGGTCTCCGGGTCTTTGCCCTGATGCGCGCGGGCGACCAACGTCGTTGTCGTTCCCAAGTCAATTCCGAATGGCATTGGCCTTACCCCCTTTCTATCGCTATGGTTTTTACTTGCGCCGCTATCTGTGTAGCGCGGTGGATCAACTTCTCCAGTTCCTGGTTGTCGTGTTGCAATTTCTCGATGTTTCCCTGCAGAATTTGTACGCGCTGACGGCGACGCTCAATTTCCCAACGGCGCAATACCGGATACCACACAACATAATGCGCCGTTGCGTGATAGTCTAAGGCGGTTTGCGAGCGGAACCACACGACGCCGTCAAGCGGTTGTGTCAAAGTCTCGGCGCATACCGCCAAGCGGTGGATGTGGCGCAAATCTACATCTTGATTGGCGGTCAGGAGACGGCACAGAAATTGCCCCTTGCGCCATTCGCATACTTCGGCAGTCTGTTCTTGCAGGTGCAATATCAGGCAGGTCTCGCCTTCTTCTGGCGGACGTTGGGGATCATCCAGCAAGGCAAAGGCGCTGAGATATTCCGGGCAAAGCAAAATCTGAATGTTTGAAAGGGAGGCTACCGTAGATTGCTGTTGCGCAAGGAGGCCCAAGGCGGCCTGTATCTGCTGCTGCTGTGTATGCGCGTTGACAACAAAAAAGAGACGCTGAAAACCACCATCTTTGATAGGCCACCGGATCAACGCCCAGAGCAGTTCTGCAAGTGTGTCCAAAGGCGCATCCCAAAACATTTCCATGCACTCGTTGCCACTCTGACGCAACCCCGGTATAGCGGAGGGCGCGCAGAGGATCCAGTTCTTTCCCCGACGGTAAAAGGTATAGGCCACTTCGTCGTAGGTTTGGCTGGACATTTCCGCCGAAAGATAAACTCGCTCGAACTTGCACAGTTCGGCAAGAATGTGCCCGTCATTGCGTGGCTCAACGCGAATGGCGCGCGCGGTTGTGTCGCCCAAATCGAATACCAACGAGGGCAGGATAGAGGGCGTCGGAAACTGTTGTCCCTGCTCCGGCCAACATCGCCGCAACACGTAATCTTCGAACAGGCAAATCAGACGGGAAAAGTCATCTTGTTGGACCATAATTTATTCGACAGTTTTTAGTGGGGGCCAGCGTTGGTCAAATTCGGACAACAACTCCTGGTATAAACGCTCCACTTTCTGGCTTAGGAGATCATGTTGCGCGGCTAATTGCGCGTACTTATCTTCTAATGCTTGGATTTCACGGTCCAATGCATCTAATACCGCTTGGTCATCATCCACAGTTTTTCTCCTGACGCGCACTTCAAGGCTCAGAAACCTGCAAATCTAACCTATCTGTTGTGAATGTCGAAATCCGCGCTGGATGTAGCACTTCTGTCCCCAAACGCCAGCCGCGCCGGATAACTTTGAACGTCACCTGCGCCTGCCCGGATTCGAATGGCCGCTCATTTCCCACATCGAAACCATTGTGTGGATCAGTTAGTTTGGAGGCTGTCAGAACGATAAGCCCGCCCGGCGCCTCTTTGGTATCAGGAAACCGGCTCAATCTTTGGGCGCTGACATCCTGAATCCAATGTCTGAGTTCGGTCAAGATTGCCTGAGGTGTCCAACCAGGCTCGGATTCGGTCAAACTCTCCACCATATCGAGGATAAAAGGGCGGCCTTCTCCCATCTTACGCAAGAGCATCATCAACCAACCTTCACGTTCACGGCGCAGCCGTTCCCGTTCATTTTCCAAAGCAATCAAACCGCTTTGTCGCTCTTGCTCAGTTCGCTGTAATTTTTCCTCTAATTGTGCTAGTTTTGCTTGTAAACACTGCTGCTGTTCTTCGCATTGTTGTTTTCTTGCTTTGTATTGCGCTAGCTCTTCTTTGAGCTGTTGGTTTTCTTGTCGTAATTCGCCTGTTTTCTTCCTGTAATAACGCAATGATCTTTGAATGGAAGTTATTTCTTGCTTTGTTCTGGTTGTGCTGTCTTTGGTCATTTCAACTCCAATCGCATGAGATCGGCAGAGGCTACATTCACAAATTGCTTTCCGGCGGCGCGCAACGTTTTTTCCAGAGGTGAACCGGCAGTCTCTCGATGATAGAGCGCCAATACAGTGCATTGAACTTGCTGTCCTATAGCTTGTAGCTCTTCCAGACTGGTGTGTAAATCCACCTGATAACGGCGGTTTTGCTCAGTGGATACCCGTGATTCCGCCGATTTGTAGGGTTCAAAAATCACACCGTATTGCGTTTGCTCAAGTTGCTGGCGCAAAGCATGTGCTTCTGCCTCGCGACAAATGATAATCGAGTGCGCCGGAAAATCTGAGGGTTCATCGTGGGGCCGCGATTGCCAAATGCCGGCTTGAGCATAGTGTTGTGCTACATTCCAGGCCAAGCCCTTCAAATAGATCTCGTACTGGCGTAAAGGCGCGGCAGGCGTTTCATAGGCTTCGCAAAGGGCCTGGTAAACTTCTTGCGCGTCGCCCAATGCTGCCGCGAGGATCAAAATGCGGGTGTGGCCGGACTCGATAGCATAATTCACGCGATCTACCAAATAGCTCTGGCGGTCATGGAGTAGAGAAGCCGTGGGAAAAGTTGCATCGAACGCATGGACCGCTTCCATAAACACCAGATCGTAGGGGCGTTGAAACAGGGTTGTATTTGCCGGAGGGACACTGCCCACCGGGCGCAAACTAAAGTCGCCGGTGACAAGGATATGGACATCGCCCATAATCTCCGCCATTGCCGCGCCTAGCAAGTGGCCGGCAGGATGTAGGGTGATCTTTAGCCCGGCGATATCCAATGGCGTTCCAAAAGGCAGTTCCTGTACCCAACGATGAAGAGATTGCCAGTCGGTAGAAACCAATGTCAATAATTGGTTAGTTTCAGGCGTCATGATTACAGGAATATCAGGGAACGCCTGAGATAAAACAGGGAGGTGTCGCGTATGATCAGAGTGTGCGTGGGTAACAATAATCATATCCGGTGATGTAGAAGGAATAGCATAATTTTCCCCACCGGGGTCAATCACAATTACCTTGCCATCCAGTTTTAGCGTCAGTGTAGACCACGCGCCACTGACCAGCACCTCGGTATTGCGAGATATAGAAGACACGGGCACGGGCATAACTTCAGGAACTGGAAAAGGAGGCAAATCATCCGGCGGTGGTTCAGGAGTCGCCAGTTCCAAAGGCGCGGCCGGATCTGGTGCCGTGAAGGGCGCATTGTCTGACAACATCGCCTCCCATCCGGCGCAAAGATGCTTAAGCGCAGTGGATATTTCCCCAGCCTGCTCTGCACGCCGCGCCTCAATGACTCCAGTGAACAGGCGCGCTTCATTACTGGCGTTATCGCCTTTTGGAACAACCGTCTGTGCTGTGCGGGCTGCGATTTCGAGGCGGAAGGCATAGGTTGCTTCTGGATCTATTTTTTCTAAAGCCGTCAACACCCAATCGGTGTGTAGCGGTAATTCAGCGGCATCTAGATTGGCGCGTAAGGCGGCTTGCCATAAAGGCTGTCCCATTTGAAGGCGTAGAGCATGCAGACTACTGTTGAGTTGTTCTAAATGTTGCTGTCGCTCATGTAATATCTCCTCACAAGGAGCTAATTCTGTTTGTACTTCGGTCAATCTGCGCTCTTTAAGCTCAATTTGTGAACTTAGTTCCTCAAGACGAAGTTGCAATTTCGCAAGGCTACGTTTCAGTTCTACTTGCTGTTGTGCATTTTCCTGATTGGCGCGCTCCAAAATAGTGTTTTGGCTTTGTAACTGTGTGGTTTGGGTTTCTATTTGATCTTTTTGTGCTTTGGCACTCTGGATATAGGCTTCAAGTTGCGAGAAATTGGTTTTCTCGCGCTCAAGTTGCTCTGCTAAAGCTACTTTTCGCTCTTCAAGGTGTTGAACTTCGGCAATCAATTTGGACTTTTCCGTTGTCTTCTCGCGCCAAAGCTGTTCTAAAACTGCCTTCTGTGCTTCTAGGCGTTGAATGTCAACAACCAATGCAGATTTCTCCGTTTCCCTCTGATGAATCAACGCTTCTATATCCGTTTTCTCTGCTCTAGCTATCTCAATCTCTGTTTCTAATGCTTTAAGTTCTGTCTCTCGATGATTAACCTGCATTTGGAGTTGAGTCAACTCCTCTCTTAGGCGATCAACCTGTTCTATTTGTGGAGTTTCTGGTAGCGGGCTAGGCTCTGGGGATTGCATCTCCCAATTACCACGTACACTTATGGGCTGTCCCACACGTTTCTCTAGAATCTTTTCGATAATTTTACGATTTTCCTCAACTTTTTGCCTATGAAAATCATATCCGTTTGGAATAGTAAGTATTATAGTGTTCCCATCTACCACATCCAGTGCCTTTACAGCACGCATAACAGCCCCCAACTGTTTATCAACAGCGTCAAAAGCTCTAGGAATGTCCCTGAGCTGAGATGGCAATTCTGTCAAAACAATCTCGGATTGTTCTTTATTATCAGGCGAAGCGTGCATAAGACTCTTCCTGTAAATTCACGATTCTGTTTGTCACAGGGTCTCACGATTCTCGCGGATATACCCCTCAATTTCGTCAGGATGATCGTAGTAATAGCCCAACGCATCGTGGACTTGCGCCAGGGTGAGAACTGGAAAAGCCCCGATAATTTGCGCGGGTGTGTCGCCCAGGCGCGTGCGTTCAATGACCGCGCGCATGGTAACAGCGCTGCCGCGAATGGTTGGTTCGCCCTGATGCATCTGGGAATCGCGGACAATGTAAGGATGCACAATGGGTCTGTTTGGTACATCAGTGCTCACGATTTGTGTCAGCCAGGATTTTAATAGACTCAGTTCTTGTCGAATCGCGCCAAGTTCTACGTATATTCTATCAACTTCTATCGCTGTATTCATAGCCAGTTTCCCCCTACTATTGCGCCGATTGGCAACTCTAGGCCAACATGGGCGTCAAATCATGCGCCGGAACTTGCAACACTGCGGCGTTTCCCTCTTATTCCAAGTATACATATCTCTCGCCTCCGCGCAATCCACAAAAAAAGGCTGCCTCGTCAGAGGCAGCCCTTGTGCGCTATGCAGCGATTTGCGCTCGACTCCGCTCACCCCGCTGGCGGAAACAGTACCGGCGCGATGGCGGTGGGGTGGCCGTCGTGGTCAACAAGCCCGAACGCACCTTTGTAATCCCAGTTTGCCCAGGCGATGTCGTATTCGTCGAAGACGGAGAGGATGTCTTTGAACCACGCGATGCGCAGCGGATCGGGGGTGCGGTCGAAGCAGCCGAATTCGCCGCAGTAGAGCGGCAGGCCGGTGCGCTCGCGCACGGCGAACGGTTGCGTCAGGTCGGCGACGATGGTGTTGCGGTCGAAGGGCTGGTTCCACTCGTCCATGTGACTGAGCAGTTCCGCGCTCAGGCCCACCAGGTCTTCCTCGGCGATGGGCCGGCCGGGGTAGTGGATGGGGCCGTTGTACGTCCCGCCGATGGCCCACCAGGGCGCGGTGTAATGGGTGATGAACATCGGAAGGTAGTAGTGGAAGGTCAAAATGATGTTGGGATCGTTCGGCGGCACGGCGAGCTTGAGGAAGGTGTGGTGCTGGTTGAACCAGTTGGAGCCGAGGACGATGGTGCGCGTCGGTTCGCTGGCGCGGACAGCATTGTAGCCCGCCAACGCCACGCGGTTCCAGTCCTCCGGGTTGCGGGCGACGGCCTCGTTGAGCAGTTCGTAGGCCACCATATCCGTGGGACGATGTCTCAAATGCTCGGAAAGCTGCTGCCACAATCCGGCGAAGCGCGCTTCTTCGGTGGGATCGGCGAAGAGCGGCGGGTCGTTCTCGTCGAGGAAGTAGTGCGTGCGCAGGATGTGCAGATCCACGATGGCGCGCAACCCGGCCTCGGCGCACCAATCCAGCGCCGCGTCGAGCAGTGCGAACGCCTCCGCGTCTTTGCGCCCTGCCTCGTCCCACATCTGCTCCTCGTCAATGGGGATGCGCAGGTGATCCAGACCCATCTCAGCCAGCCGTTGAACGTCCGCCCGCGTGAAGTACGCCCGGCGCGCCTCTCCCCGTTGCTCGCTCTGGCTGAGCCACTGTGAAATATTCGTTCCGCGTTGAATTGTAAAAGCCATAGTCTTCTCCTTAAAAATAGTCGGGTAGTCGTTAGTCGGGTAGTCGTTAGTCGGGTAGTCGTTAGTCGGGTAGGCGTTAGTCGGGTAGGCGTTAGTCGGGTAGTCGTTAGTCGGGTAGTCGTTAGTCGGGTAGTCGTTAGTCGGATAGTCGTTAGTCGGATAGTCGTTAGTCGGGTAGGCGTTAGTCGGGTAGTCGTTAGTCGGATAGTCGTTAGTCGGGTAGGCGTTAGTCGGGTAGTCGTTAGTCGGGTAGTCGTTAGTCGGGTAGTCGTTAGTCGGATAGTCGTTAGTCGGGTAGTCGTTAGTCGGATAGTCGTTAGTCGGGTAGTCGTTAGTCGGATAGGCGTTAGTCGAGTAGTCGTTAGTCGGGTAGTCGGGTAGTTCTGTGTAGTCCGAAGTCAAAAGTCAGCCCTTCGACTATTGACTATCTGACTACAAGACTACTCGACTACTTGACTACTCGACTACTCGACTACAAGACTACTCCTACACAACTACCGGTGTAATGTCCATAAACTTGCAGACTTCGAGCAGCGCTTTCGTGTAATCCCCGTGAATCATGCTGGCGTGGTGGACGAAGCCTTCTTCGACGAGCGTGCGGTACAGCTTGTCGTGAT
>DAOSNS010000007.1:0-6299 GCA_035373625.1 Anaerolineae bacterium
CAACGCCCCACCGACATCGTCGTCAGCGTGCGCGACGGGAGCGTGGACTTCGGCATCACCGGCCTGGATGTGACCGCGGAGTATGGCGGCGGTAACGGTGAAGTACTGGTACTCCATGAAGCGCTCGGCTTTGGTGGCTGCCGTTTGGCGGTGGCCGTGCCCGAATCCTGGACGGACGTGACCACGCTGGCCGACCTGGCGGCGCATACTCGCGCGCTGGGAAAACCGCTGCGCGTCGCCACACAGTTCCCCAATCTCGCGGGTGACTTTCTCACCCGACATGGCATCGCACCAATCTCCCTTGTCAAATCCGAGGGGACGTTGGAAATTGCGCCGGCCATCGGCTATGCGGATTGCATCGTGGACCTGGTGGCTTCTGGCCAGACATTGATGGATAACCGCCTGCGCGCCCTCACGGATGGTGTGATTATGCGTTCCGAGGCGGCACTCATCGCCAATCGCGCCGCGCTGCGCGACCGTCCCGACGTGCTCGCCGTGGCCCGCACCTTGTTGGAGTTTACCGAGGCCCATCTGCGCGCCGAGGAACACTACCTGGTCGTCGCCAATATGCGCGGGGAAACGCCGCAGGCCATCGCCCGACAGATCTTCTCGCAGCACGTGCTCGGCGGCTTACAAGGCCCGACGATTGCTCCCGTGGGCGTGCGCGAAGACCTTGCTGCGGAGGGTGTTCTCCATTGGCATGCCGTTCAAATTGTCGTGCGGCGTGATAAGCTGATCCAGGCCATCGCCGAACTGCGCGCGATTGGCGGCAGCGGGGTTGTGGTTACCCCGGTCACCTACATTTTTGAGGAAGAACCGGTGCGATATAAGGCGATGATGGCGGCAGTAAATGGATTGTAGATTTGTTGATTGGGAAGCGTGTTGACGATCACGAAAATGCTTGCGCCGGATCACAATCCGGCGCTGCGGGGACGGCGGATTGTGATCCGCCTTAAGCGTTGAAGTAGGACTATTTCTGGAGGAGAAGATGATACGCATTTATGATAATCCAGAGGAAGCAAGCGGGATTTTGAACCGGCGACAGATGGCGACGGTGGAGGATGTGCCGGAGGCGGTGCTTAATGGCATCCGGCGGGTGTTCGGCGAGGCGTTGACGCCGGAAGCAGCGGTGGCGCGACTTCTGGCAGACGTGCGCGCAGGAGGCGATGCGGCGCTGCGCGAGTGGACTATGCGCATTGATGGGGTCAGGTTGGATACCCCAAAGGTTCCCCGATCCGAATGGGAAACAGCTTACGAAGCGCTCGATCCCGATTTGCGTGCAGCGCTGGAAACTTCCGCCACGCGTATCCGTGACTTCCACAGCCGCCAGCCGATTCCTAATTGGACGACGGACGCGCTGGGCGGCCTGCTCGGCCAACGACTTGTGCCGCTGGAGCGGGTGGGTGTCTACGTGCCGGGTGGAACCGCGCCGCTGCCTTCGTCGCTGCTGATGGCAGCAATCCCGGCGCGGGTGGCCGGTGTGGATGAAGTCATCGTCTGCACGCCTGCCAACAGACAGACCGGGTGCATCTCGCCGTTGACGTTGGCAGCGGCGCACATCGCCGGGGTGGATCAAGTGTTCGCGCTTGGTGGGGCGCTGGCGGTGGGCGCGCTGGCCTTTGGAACGGAGAGTGTGCCGCGCGTAGACAAAGTTGTGGGGGCGGGCGGCCTGTTCACGACGATTGCCAAGCGCCAGGTCTACGGCATCGTGGGCCTCGACGGCCTGTACGGACCGACGGAGACTATCGTGGTGGCTGACGATTCGGCCAATCCGGCGTGGGTGGCTGCCGATTTGCTCGCGCAGGCGGAACACGACGTGCTGGCCACGGCGATCCTGCTCACGCCGTCACGCGCGCTGGCCAAGGCCGTGCAGGCCGAGGTCGAACGTCAAACCGCATCGCTCAGCCGTGCCGACGTCATCCGTACCTCGCTGGCAGGGCAGGGCGGCATCGTTCTCACGCCCGACCTGGCGACGGCGGTGCGCCTGGCAGATCAATTCGCGCCGGAGCACCTGTGCCTCTCCGTTGCAGAACCTGCCGCGTGGGTGGACAAAATCCGCAACGCGGGCGGCATCTTCGTGGGCGAGCACTCCTTCGAGGTGCTCGGCGATTACGTCGCCGGACCGAGCCACATCATGCCGACGGGCGGCACTGCGCGCTTCAAAGGACCGGTCAACGTGCTGGATTTCGTGAAGGTCATCAATATCATTGGGCTGGACGCGAATACCGCTCGACGTCTTGCACCTGACGCTGCGCTTATCGCCGACGCGGAGTCCCTGACGGCTCATGGGACTGCGGCTAAGTTTCGTCAGCAGATTTAGCAGATTAAGCAGATTTTCTTTGTATCTTGCGACAATCTGCTAAATTCGCCTAATCTGCCCAAAAAAGGAGTGAGGTGATGATAGATACAAGTTTGTATGACCCGCTCACCTATGCTATAAACGGTGCTGCGATGGAAGTGCATCGTGAATTAGGTCCAGGATTTTCAGAAAAGGTGTATCAAGAAGCGCTGCTCATCGCACTGACGGAGCGTAAAATTCCAGCAGTGAAAGAAGTGGGCTTCTCAGTAACGTTTCACGGACAGACGGTTGGTGAATTTCGCGTGGATGTTCTGGTTGATGAGGCTGTTATCTTGGAACTGAAAGCTCTGGAGAGTCTGCCTAAAAATTGTGAGCAACAACTTATTATGTATCTGGCAGCCAGTGGGCGTGAGATGGGATTGTTGTTCAATTTTGGGAAAGCCAGTCTGGAACACTCGCGCTATGTCCCTCCCATAGCCATTCAAAGTAATTCCGCCTATCAAGCTCGTCGCAATCTGTGGAAACCGGCCTGGTTAAACAGACAAAAATCTGCTCAATCTGCTTAATCTGCTGACAGGAAAAAACGATGAACCCAATAGACTTGATTCGACAAGACATCGCAGACATGGAAGCCTACACGCCGATTTTTCCATTCGACGTGTTGGCGGCGCGGCTAGGGCGTGCGCCTGAGGACATCATCAAGCTGGATGCGAACGAGAATCCGTATGGGCCTTCCCCGAAGGTGCGGGAGGCGCTGGCGAATTTGCGCGACATCAACATCTACCCCGATCCGGGCAGTGAGGCGCTGCGGGCGAAGCTGGCGGAATTCACCGGCGTCCCTGCCGAATTTCTGATGGCGAGCGCCGGTTCTGATGAACTGATTGATCTGCTTATGCGGTTGTTCCTCTTGCCCGGCGATGTGATCCTCAACTGCCCGCCGACGTTCGGGATGTACGCCTTCGATGCGGCGCTCCATGCCGCCGACGTGATTAGCATACCGCGCCGTCCTGATTTCTCGCTGGACATGGATGCTATCGAAGCCGCCGTCGAACAGGATCACCCCAAGCTGCTCTTCCTCGCCGCGCCGAACAATCCCAGCGGGACGTGGCTGCCGGACGCCGACCTGGAACGCTTGCTCGCGTTGCCCCTCGTCCTCGTGCTGGATGAGGCGTACATCGAATTTGCAGGCGAAAATGGCGTGCCGGGAATGGCACGCAGTCGCATTCGCCGCGTGCCGGAGCGCGACAATCTCATTGTGCTGCGGACGTTCAGCAAGCTGGCGGGTTTGGCGGGCTTGCGTGTGGGCTATGGCGCGTTTCCGCTCGCCCTGATGCCGCACTTGTGGAAGATCAAACAGCCGTATAATGTATCCATTGCGGCGTCCACAGCGGCAATGGCGGCGTTGGATGACCTGGACTGGCTCAACGACAAAGTCGCGCGCATTGTCGCGGAACGCGCGCGGTTTTTCGAGCTTCTCGCGGGCATCCCGTATTTACAGCCCTATCCGTCGCAGGCGAATTTCATCCTCTGCAAGGTGGTGGGCCGCGACGCGCGCGCCCTTAAGCTGGCGCTGGAAGAGGAAGGCATTCTTGTCCGCTACTACAACAGCGCCGGTCTGAGCGATTGTGTCCGCTTCACCGTGGGCCGCCCGGAGCAAGTGGATCGGGTGATTGAGGTGTTACGCTGGCTCTGAGTCTGATTTGTCAGCAGATTTAGCAGATTAAGCAGATTTTTATTTCTTAATCTGCTGACCATTTTGGAGGAAGTTGTGCGCACAAGTACGATTAAGCGAGAAACGAACGAAACGAAAATCGAGATCAGCCTGAATTTGGATGGCAGCGGGCAGCACGATATCGCCACGGGGTTGGGCTTTCTCGATCACATGCTGACGCACATCGCGGCACACGGACTGTTCGACTTGACGGTGCGTGCGGCGGGCGACCTGCACGTGGACGCGCATCACACCGTCGAGGACGTGGCGCTGGTGTTGGGGAGCGCGTTCGACCAGGCGCTCGGCGACCGCAAGGGCATTGTTCGGATGGCACACGCCTACGCGCCGATGGACGAGACGCTGGCCTTCGTTGCCGTGGATTTGTCCGGGCGGCCTTACGCGGTAGTGGATGTAACGTGGACTGCGCCTGAAGTCGGCGGCATCCCGGCGACACTGTGGGAGCACTTCTTTACGTCGTTTGCCGTGACCGCGCGCGCCAACGTCCACGCCCGCGTCCTCTACGGGCGCGACGATCACCACAAGGCCGAGGCGCTCTTCAAGGCCCTCGCCCGCGCATTGGACATCGCCACGCAACGCGATCCCCGCCGGGCGGACCGTGTGCCGTCCACGAAAGGGATGATATAGTCAGCAGATTAAGCGGATTTAGCAGATTATTTCTTTTTACAATTAAAATCTGCTTAATCTGCTAAATCTGCTGACAAAAAGGAGCCTTTTATGATCGCATTGATTGACTATGGCGCGGGGAACGTGCGTTCGGTGCACAAAGCCTTGATGGCGGTGGGCGCTGATGTGCAGGTGACACAGGAGGCGGCTGTGGTACTGGCGGCGGACAAGGTGGTGCTGCCGGGCGTCGGCGCGTTCGGCGACTGTATGGCAAGCCTGGCGCGACTCGGCCTGATTGCGCCGATCCGCGAAGTTGTCGCACGCGGGACGCCGTTCCTCGGCATCTGCGTGGGAATGCAGGTGCTTTTCGACGAGGGGATGGAGATGGGACAACACGCCGGGTTGGGCTTGCTGCCGGGGCGTGTTGTGCGATTCGATTTCTCCTCTCTCCTCTCAGGAGAGGGGGCGGGGGTGAGGTTGAAAGTGCCGCACACTGGCTGGAATCAGGTTGTCCCCGTCATCGCAACGCCGCTGCTGGCCGATTTGCCCGATGGCGCGTGGGCCTACTTCAACCACGGTTATTATTGTCAGGCCCAGCCGGAGCACACCCTGGCCGTTGCCGATTATGGCGGGACGTTCCCATGCGTTGTGGGACGCGAGAATGTCTACGGCATCCAGTTTCACCCGGAAAAGAGCCAGCACATCGGCCTGCACATTTTGCGCAATTTCGTCAGTATAGTCGGGTAGTCGGATAGTCGGGTAGTTGGATAGTCGGGTAGTCGGATAGTCGTGTAGTCGGATAGTCGGATAGTCGGGTAGTCGGATAGTCGGGTAGTCGGGTAGTTGGATAGTCGGGTAGTCGGGTAGTCGGATAGTCGGGTAGTTGGATAGTCGTGTAGTCGGGTAGTCGGATAGTCGTGTAGTCGGATAGTCGTGTAGTCGGATAGTCGTGTAGTCGGGTAGTTGGATAGTCGGATAGTCTGGTAGTTGGATAGTCGGATAGTCTGGTAGTTGGATAGTCGTGTAGTCGGATAATCGAGTATTTGTCGTGACTACCTGACTACCTGACTACCTGACTACCTGACTACTTGACTACCTGACTACCTGACTACCTGACTACCTGACTACTTGACTACCTGACTACCTGACTACCTGACCACCTGACTACCTGACTACCTGACCACCTGACTACTTGACCACCTGACTACCTGACTACCTGACTACCTGACCACCTGACTACTTGACCATCTGACTACCTGACTACTTGACTACCTGACTACTTGACTACTTGACTACTTGACTACCCGACTACACGACTAAAAGGAGGACTTATGGACGATTTCACGATTTATCCCGCCATTGACCTGCGCGAGGGGCGGGTGGTGCGGCTGGCGCAGGGCGACCCTGACCGCGAGACGGCCTACGATACGCAGCCGTTGGCCGTGGCGCGACGCTGGCAGGCTGCGGGTGCGGCGTGGCTGCACGTCGTCAACCTGGATGGCGCGTTTGGTGAAGGGGGACGCAAGAATGTCACGGCGCTGGCGCGGATTCTCACGACGGGGATGCGGGTGCAGTTCGGCGGTGGCGTGCGCGATCTGGAAACGGTGCGTCGCGTGCTCGATATGGGCGTGGCGCGTGTGGTGTTGGGGACGGTCGCGGTGGAGA
>DAOSNS010000007.1:6399-10480 GCA_035373625.1 Anaerolineae bacterium
CGCGTGCTCGATATGGGCGTGGCGCGTGTGGTGTTGGGGACGGTCGCGGTGGAGAATCCCACTGTGGTCGAGCGTACGCTGGCGGATTTCGGGCCGGAGCGGCTGGCGGTGGGCATTGACGCGCGTGATGGTTACGTCCGCACACGCGGCTGGCGCGAAGCCGCTCCGTTGACCGCGCTCGAACTGGCACAACAATGGGCGGCGTTGGGGGGGCGCTGGCTCATCTATACCGACATCGCCCGCGACGGGATGAGCAGCGGCGTCAACGTGGAGGCGACGGCGGCGCTGGCTCAGGCGACCGGCCTGTCGGTGATTGCCTCAGGCGGCGTTGCCGACCTGGAAGATGTCCGACAGGTGAAAGCTGCTGGCTTGGCCGGCGTCATCATCGGGCGAGCGTTGTATGAGGGACGTGTTGACCTGGAAGCGGCACTGAAAATCTAGCAATTTGTCTGTACGGGCGTATATTCTGTCAGCAGATTAAGCCGATTTAGCAGATTCTTGTTAGCCATTCAGAAAAAATCTGCTCAATCTGCTCAATCTGCTGACTAAAAAATAGGAGGTCATGATGAACAGAATCGAAGACACTGTTACATATTTCTCGGAAGGCTTTAGTTGCGCGCAGGCGGTCTGCGCAGCCTACGCGCCGCTCTTTGGAATGGACCGCGAGATAGCGTTGCGCGCGGCGGGCGCGTTCGGCGGCGGGATGGGGCGCACCGGGCAGACGTGCGGCGCGGTGACGGGCGCGATCATCGTCATCGGCCTGAAACACGGCAAGACGCAGGCCGAGGATAACGCTACACGGGAGAAGTGTTACGCGCTGACCGCCGAGTTCATCCGCCGCTTCGAGGCGCGTCACGGCGCATTGACCTGCCCGGCACTCTTGGGCTGTCACATCGGCACACCCGAAGGCCGCGCGTATTCTCAGGAAAACCGTCTTTCCAGCACTATCTGCGTGGACCTGGTGCGGGACGCCGCCGAAATTCTCGAAGAGGTTCTGGAAATCCAGGAAACGTCATAGCCTTGCACTGACTATCCGACTAACGATTATCCGACTATCCGACTATCCGACTAACAACTATCCGACTAACAACTATCCGACTACCGGAGGACCGATGTTAGCCAAACGTATTATCCCCTGTCTGGATGTGAAAGAAGGCCGCGTCGTCAAAGGCGTGAACTTTGTCAATCTGCGCGATGCCGGCGATCCGGTGGAGCAAGCGCGGGTCTATGATGCGCAAGGGGCCGACGAGCTGGTGTTTCTCGACATCTCCGCCACCCACGAGGGCCGCCAGACGATGATCCAGGTGGTACGCCAGGTCGCCGTGGAGGTCTTCATGCCGTTCACCGTCGGTGGGGGCGTGCGGACGATTGACGACGTGCGCAATCTGCTGCTCGCCGGGGCGGACAAGGTGAGCATCAACTCGGCGGCGGTGCGCACGCCGGAGATTCTCACGCAAGGTGCGGAGCGGTTCGGCAGCCAGTGCATCGTGCTGGCGGTGGACGCCAAACGGCGCGCCGAGGGCGGCTGGGAAGTCTACATCAACGGCGGGCGGATTCCTACCGGGCTGGATGCCGTCGAATGGTGCGTGCGGGGCGTGGAACTGGGCGCGGGTGAAATCCTCCTCACCAGCATGGACGCTGACGGCACCCTCGCGGGTTACGATGTGGCCCTCACGCGCGCCGTCGCGGAGGCCGTCTCCGTGCCCGTCATCGCCAGCGGCGGCGCAGGCACGCCGGCCCACTTCGCCGAAGTCCTCACCGAAGGTAAAGCCGATGCCGCACTCGCCGCCTCGCTGTTCCACGACAAGGTGTTGGACATTCGGGATTTGAAGGCGTATCTGGCAGAGCAGGGAATCGTAATTCGTAATTCGTAATTTGCCATTTGCCATTTGCCATTTGCCATTTCCCATTTCCCATTTGCCTGAGGAGATAATGACTATTGAACTGACATTCGACGAGCGCGGGCTAATCCCCGCCGTAGTGCAGGATGCGACGACGGGCGAGGTGTTGATGGTCGCCTGGATGAACGCCGAGGCGCTACGCCTGACGCAAGAGACGGGCGAGGCGCACTTTTGGAGCCGCAGCCGTCAAGAACTGTGGCACAAAGGCGCGACGTCGGGGAATGTGCAGCGTGTGCGTGAAATCCGGGTGGATTGCGATGCGGATGTACTGCTGCTGAAGGTGGATCCAGCGGGGCCGGCGTGTCATACGGGGGAGCGTACTTGTTTTTATCGCGAGCTGTCAGCAGATTAAGCAGATTGAGCAGATTTATTGGTCAATTGGAAAGTTTTTCGCTTTGTAGAGCACGATGCAACGCAGTAAGTAGTCGTTTCGCGTTTTTGGGTGAACGCAGGAGATGCACCGTTTCTAGCAAGCTGCTTAACTCGTCGGCAGCGATCAGCGCGACGGCTTCAGTGCCGTGCCGCCGGATAATGACGATTTCGCGGTCTTGGGTGACTTTATCCCATAGTCCTGCAAAATCGGCGCGGGCCTGACGGCAAGATGTTGTGAACATCATTAACTCCTGGGGTGTTTTTCAGATGCATTGTGCGATCTATCGCCGGAGAGTCAAGTGTTTGGATAACTTGACGCAATCCGTTTCATCCGTTCAATCCGTTGACATTTTCTGAGGTGACCAAAATGACCGATATTTTCGACGAACTTTTTGCCGTCATTCTGGACCGCAAGGCGCACCCGACGCCGGGTTCGTACACCGTGACGTTGCTCTCGGACATTGACGAGGCGCTCAAGAAGGTGGGCGAGGAAGCAATCGAGGTGGTGCTGGCGGGTAAAGGCCAGAGCGACGAACGGCTGGTCTCGGAAGCTGCTGACCTGATCTATCACCTGATGGTGGCGCTGGCGGCGCGTGGTTTGACGTTGGACGATGTGCGCGCCGAACTGGCAAGGCGGCGGCGATGAGGCATCTGTTCCTCTTCGACGTAGACGGCGTGCTCGTCGAGGCGCGCGGCTACTTGCGCGCGTTGCAGGATACCGTGGCGCACTTCGCCCGGCGGATGGGCGTGGGCGATCCTGGACTCACCGAAGACGAAGTCCGCGCCGGAGAAGCGCACGGCCTCACATCCGAGTGGGATTCCGCGCCGGCGTATATCCTCACCTTGCTCGTCGAGCGATTGCGCCGCGAGCCGTCGTTGCTCATTCCGCCGCGTTGGGAGGATGCGTTGGATGTGCTGGCCGCGCACCCTCTCCCGCTCCCGCATCCCGATTATCTGACGCTGGTGGCGCGGGTGGGCGCGCGGCGCGCCGACTTTGGCGAAACCGGTCCAACGGTGCGCGCGGTGTTGTGGGATGACGCGCAAGCCCTATCGGCGGCGCAGCGCGAGGCTGTGGCGGCGATTTTGGATGAGCTTCTGACCGATACGCACAGCTTCGACCGCGCGCCGATCACGCGATATTTTCAGCATCTTGTCATCGGTAGCGAGGGTGTAGCGAAAACGTATGGCGTCGCGCCGTCTTTCGAGGCGCATCCCTATCTGCTAGAACACGATGTCGCTGAATTATCGCCGGAGAACGCTGCACGATTGCGGGATGCGGCGGACGCCGGACGCATCGCTCCGGCGATCTACACTGCCCGGCCCAGTCTGCCGCCAAACGGGAGCAGTGTGTCGGCAAATGGCTACTCCCCGGAAGCAGAACTGGCGCAAGAATTGGTCGGTTTAGCAGGCTGGCCGCTCATCGGCCTGGGGCAGTTGCAGTGGTTGGCGGCGCGCTGCGGCGGGCAAGTCGCGCAGATGGTGAAACCGTCGCCGGTGCAGGCGTTGGCGGCGATTGGCGCGGCGGTGGGGTCGGAAACGTCGGCGCTGGAAGCCGCGTGGGATTTCCACATCACGGGCACCCTGCGCGGGCCGCTGGCAGACCTGGGCGCGACCACGGTGCATGTCTTCGAGGATACGGTCGGCGGGATGGGCGGCGTGCGCAGCGCGGTAGAGCTGTTGCAGGCGGCCGGCGTGGATATTCGCTGGCAGCCCTACGGCATCACCCCGGCGACGGGCGCGAAGGCCGAGGCGATGGCGGCGCAGGGCATCCCCACGTACCGCTCGGTCAACGAGGCGGTGGCGGCGGC
>DAOSNS010000007.1:10580-135411 GCA_035373625.1 Anaerolineae bacterium
TGGCGGCGCAGGGCATCCCCACGTACCGCTCGGTCAACGAGGCGGTGGCGGCGGCATTACGACACGTGTTGTAAACCGCCGCCAGACTACAAAAGCCTCATGCGGCGCCTAGTTGCGCACATACCTGCACCTGCAAGGCGCAGCACGTGCTCAGACCTCTGTAGTCTTTGTCATCTGCTAAATCCGCTTAATCTGCTGACAGCATGGGGAAAACTATGACAATACTTATTGAGCGGCTAGATGCACGTCCAATGTGTGTGTCTGTCCCTCCGCCAATGCTAGGAGCGTTGTGCGCGGTAGCAGTGCTGCGTGACCTCGATGCTCGAATGAAACAGGTGCGCCGTTTAACGTGACCGTCTCGATGGCATAGTTGCCGTACTCCAACCGTTTCGGGTTGTGGTACACGACGCGTAGTTGCCGGTCGGCGAACAGGGTTTGGATGCCCGCGTTTCCGTCCGCATCGAATTGCGCGGCGACGAGCTTGGGATCAAGCAACAGCGCGCCACGTCGTCCCTTGACGCCGAAAACCTCGTTGACCAACGTGAGCAGGTACCAGCTTGCCGAGCCGGTCAGGTACGGATACATCCCGCGCCCGCGTGGATTGACGTATTCGGGGATGCCGGGATACATTCGGCTGACGGCGAAATTGCAGCAGTGGCGGTAAAGAGTGTCCAGCACCTTGTACCCTTCGTGGACCATGCCGCGCCGGTAAAGCGCGTTGGCATACATCACGGCCATGTGGCTGAACATCGCCCCGTTCTCCTTGTGCCCGTAGGCGTAGCCGAAGCAACGCCCCAGATTGAGCAGCACCTCCCCGAAGTCGGTGTTGAGCCGGTAGCCGCCCATATTTCCGGCGTAGAGGTAGCGGTCCGCCGCCGCGACGATGGCACGCGCCTGTTCCGCCGTTGCCACGTCGCCGAGCAGCACAAACGTCTGCCCGGTGAGCGTCATTCGTACACCATTGGGGTGATCCCCCTCGACACGTTGTCCGTCTTCATCGTAGTAGCCGTTGAACCAGCCAAACCCCTCCACATTCTCGATCCACTCTTGCTGGCGCAAGTGTTCGGTCAGCCAATCGGCTTTGGCGGCGAGGTCGTCTGCCAGAGCGCGCAGGCTCACCGTGACTTTCTCGCCGGAGACGGTGGGGTGTACTGCCGCGAAGTACGCTGCCAGGCGCGCCTGTTTGGCGGCGACGTCCGCGTAATCCACCGGTTCGCTAAGCGTATCGAGCAACGCGATCAGCTCGACGGCCAGTTCGACTTTTTCGTTATCCGGCGTGCGGAGTGCCAACACCAGTTCGCTCAACGTGCGCAGGTTGCCCGCGTACAACGCAGTGAAGGCCACACTTTCTCCGCGTCGTCGCGCCATGTCCATGCCGTCGTTCCAATCTGCCCCTTCGAGGCGGATGATATTGTGTTCGCCCACGTTGAAGAACGCCGTGAGATGTTGGATGAGCAGGTGCTCGAGAATGGTGCCACGATAGACTTCACCGGAGGCCGTTTTCAATTGCGTACCGTCTTCAGGACGCCAGGCCAGATCGAGGCTCTGAGCGCGGTTGATGAACTGATCTTTGAAATAGACCTGTTCTTGCAACAGAAAATCCAGGTCGCCGGTAGCGTCGAGATAAAGTTGGGTCGTCAACAGTGGCCACGCGCCGTGGTCCATCCATACGCGGGGGATGTTGTTGCGATCGGCCTTGAACTCGCCCGGCTTCGCGCCGATGATGGTGGCGTTGCTGCCGTCGCTGCGCACGCCGGCATAGCTGCTGAACAATAGCTCACGCACATCGGCAGGTTCCATCAGCAACAATGCCAGACAATCCTGCCACAGGTCGCGCCACCCGCGTCCGCCGCGTCCGTAATCGTGGTACGGCAGGAACGAGTTGCCGAAGAGCCGCCGCAGAATGGGTTGCACCGTCACCCACTTCAGCCAGCGGTCGAAGGTGGGATCGGCGGTGCAGAAGGTCAACGGGGACAGTTTCGCCTGCCAGTAAGCGCGCGTCTGCTCGAACCAGTGATCGAAAGCGGCAGCATTGCCGTAGCTGGCGATGAGTGCGTCTGGGTTGGCGACGCCATCCATAATGGCAATGATGACCACGTAAGTGACAGAGTCACCGGCTTCCAGGGTGACATCGCGGAAGCGCAACGCGCCGATGGCCTCGTAACCGTCCACCGTCGTTCCGGCAGGAACGCCTGGTTTGGCCTCTTCCGGCGCGACGACGGCCTGGGGCCATTCGAGCGTGCCGCCTTCGCCGATGAAATCTTCGACGACGGGGTAGAAGCACACGGGAGCATCGCCGTTGTCCTCGGCGCCGAGCACGCCGTAGGTGACGGTGTTGGGCTGGTGCCCGCGCTCGTCGAAGGAGAGGGTGGGGCGCACGAGGACGCCGTGGGTGTGTGTGCGGATGCGGTGCAGCAGCGAGGTGACGTGCCGGTGATCGCGCAGATTGTCGGCGGAGCGTCCGTAGAGGGGGATCGCCGCCGTGGGCGTGAAGGTGAGCGGGGCTGTGCCGGTGTTGGTGAGCGTCACTTGCAACAGTTCCACCGTGTCGGCGGATGCGGGCACAAGGCTCGTAATGGCAGCACGCAACCCCAGGCGTACATTCTCGCGGGTGACACGCTGCCAGAGAAAGCCGCCTTCGAGTGTGACCGTTTCCGCGTCGTCAGCAAATGTCTGCGCGATTTGTGGCGCGCTGTTGCCCGTGGCCGACCACGGACCGACACCGTGAATGTAGACCCAAAAATTGCGCGCCGAGCGAGTGTTGTGCAGGTCTTCCACGGAGACCGGGGTCATCACAAAGGTATTCTGACCGGTTTTCGCGTCTCCGTGAAGCAGTGGCGTGACCACAGACATCATCCCCGCTTCGTTCACCAGCGGGAAATACAGGTAATTAGTCTTGTGGGGAGCTTCGAGCACGAAGGTCCTCTCATCATCTATAAAATGCCAGCCGGTTACGTCAGTTTTGCTCATCCTATGCTCCTGGTTCGTAATGGGATTGGTAATCAGTAATTGGGGACTGGGGATAGGGATTCGATCATCAAAGTTCCCTCTTACTCCATACTTCTTACTCCCTCGAAATATACGTCAATCCGCGAAATTTGCCCGTCACGCACTTGAGCGGCGTAGGGTGGACCAATGATCGCCCCGTCTATAGTAACGGTATCATCATTGGCAAGGTGCAGCGTGATGGCGCGCGGTTGCGCATCTGCCGCGAAAGTGTTGCGCTTGTGTGGGTTGTGGTAGGTGACGGGACACCGGCCCAGGAAAGTCGCCGTGACCGTCCCGGCGGCGTCGAACAGCCAGCCGGGCAGTGCGGGCTTGGGGGCCAGATGCAGGGCGCCGTCCTGCACAAAGAACGGCTGTGCGCCGAAGAACATGACGTTCCACATGCTCAAGAATTCGGCGGTGGAGCCGCTGAGGCGCGCCACGAAGCCTCCGCCGTGCAGTGTGGCGTCGGGGTGCGCGCTGCTGACGAGGAACGAGGCGTTTTCCAGCGGGCTGCGTCCGTAAACGGCGGGATCGAGGAAGGGGACGAGCGCCGTTTTGGCGTCGGCAAAGAATTCTTCGTAAAGACCCGCGCGGAGCAGTTCGAGCAGGTATTTGTACTCCATGTGCAGCCAGATGGATTCGTTTTCCAGCCAGCCGGGGGTGAAGGCGCGGGCACGTCCGATTTCGTGAGTTTCGTTCGCCAGCGAGGCGTTGACTTTATACATGCCGAGTTTGCGGTCGTAGAGGTCGCCGGCTTTGACGCGCGCGTGCAGGGCACGGGCTTCCTCTGGATCGGTCACCAGCTTGAGGGTGTGGACGATGCCTTCCAGGTACAGCGGCAGGACGCGCGGCTCGAAATGTTTGGCCTTGACGTAGGGGCGGCCTTGCGGATCGGTATCGTCGAGCACGGTGTAGTCCGTCACGGTATAGGCGAAGTAGGTGGGCGGCAGACCGTTGTTCAGCGCCAGCGCGCGGTGGATGCCGGCCTCGATTTTGCCGCTGAAAGCGACGAGGGCGGGAAGCAGGACGTTGAAGGCTATGATGACCGTTTCGCCGTCAATGCCGAATCGCACCTGCTCGCGGTAAGTCTCGCGGGCGGTGGCGACGGCGTCCCAGTAGACGTACTCACGGTCGGCATCTTTGGACTGTGCCCATTGCCGGTAGGCCTGCAAGAGCGCGTCCAGCAACGCCGACTGCTCGCGCGGGATGGCGACTTTTTCATCCGGGAATTCCGACATAGTCTGAAGCAGAAACCCCAGCAGTCGCACAAGTTCTAAGGTCTCGCACAGCGACGAGCCGAACAGTCCCGGCAGGCCGTTGAGCGCGTCGCACCAGCCCGGCTTGCCCGCTTCCATTTCGATTCCCATGCCCCACGGGTCGAGGCTGGCGAATTTGGTGAGCGCCAGCGTCAGCAGTTTGGCGAAGACCGTCGCCCGGTACACATCGCCGTGACCGTGCGCCGTGCGCAGCAGATTGGGCGTTGTGGCGCGGGCGGCGATAAGCGCGGCCTTTTCTTCGTCCTCCAAAATCGCGCCGTATTGGCGGACTTTGCCTTCGCCGGCGAGGACGTATTTCTTGCTGCGTGGCTGGACGAAGACGGGGCTGTCGAAGTAGGGGAGCGTGGTGTCGAACAGGAGCGCGCGCTTGCGGTCGGGATAGATCGCCAGGTAGCTGTCAATCAAATCGAGGTTGTAAAACCAGTGGTCAATCCAGTAGCCTTCGCCGAACGTGGCCTCGAAGTGTTGTTCGGCATGGGTTAGCGCCGCCGTGATGAAGGTTTCGGGCGCGACGGTGAGGCCAATGTGACGATCCGCGATAGCCTTGAGCAGCCCGCCCGGCGTGAACGGGCGCGCCAGGAGCGGCGCCAGTTTCGCCGGGTCATCTGCCAGCGCGAGGACGGCGTCGCGCGCGTCCGGCGGGAGGGTGAAGCGACTGCCGTTGACCACCAGCGGGTTGTAGCCGTCAATCTGGATGAGTTCGAGGAACGACAGCACGTTGAAATCGCCGACCTGTGGGTTGAACCACACGTCGCAGCGGCGGTTCTGGTTGACGTCACGGTAGTTGCCGTTGCCCTGCGAGTAGCGTTCGGCGGCGAGGAAGAAGGCGTTGTAGTCGCGTTCCAGGTCGCCGTGCTTGCGCGAGTAAATGTGATACACGAATGGGCGTTCTTCGCTGCCCAAAATCACGGGCCAGCCGCCGCGCATCACGTTGTCGAGGAAGGTCTGGCGGCAGTAGGCGTCGAAGGTGGGATCGGCGGTGCGCGTGGCGACGACATCCGTCAGGTGTTCAACGAGCCGGTTGCCCTCGGCGCGTTTTTCGCGCAGGTACGCAGGCTGTGTGAGGCGCGCCTGCTGCCGGTGGATGTGTCCAATGTCGCGGACGTGGCCGATGATGGCGTTGAGCGTGAGGCTTTGCCCAGGCTTCAGTGTCGCTTGTGTTCCGCAGAAGCCGCATGGCGTGCGCCCCACGGTGATTTGCCGCTGCGCGCGTAGTGCATCCAGCGGGTGGGCGAGGAAACCATTCGGCGCGCTCAACGTGGTGTTGGTGCCAAACACGACAGCCGGATCCACGAACATGGGTAGGAGCGCGCCGTCGTCGCCGAAGGCGAGGTAGAAATGCCCGGCCTGGATTTCGGCGACTTCCGCCGTATCGCCGGCGCTGGCCTGGAAGCGGTAGAAGGGGATGCCGCGCTCCATGTTGAAGACGCCCATCCATGCTTCGAGCGTGCGCCCGATTTCTTTCAGCCCCCAGTTGTCCACACCGTAGGGCTGCACGTAGGCCATTCCATCGAGCGCCTCCATGATCACGGGCGTTGCGCCGATGTTGGTGAACGTCACCTGTCGCACCAGCCCGGCGAAATCCTCGCCCGGCAGCGTGAAGTACAGCACATTTGTCTGGATGTTGTGCGCGGAGCTGGCGGTTTGCAGCTCCAATTCGTTCATGCCGATGAACATCTGTGTCGCATCGTCCGTCTGCCACGGGGCGAACGGTTCGTAGAACGTTGTTGCGCCGTCGCGCGTGAGCTTGAGGAACGTGCGAAAGCCGGTGTAAGGCGTACTCTGGTAGGCTTTGTTCGCCGGCAGGAACTCCATAATCGGGTGGTCTTTGTTCTCGATGCCGAAGCTGGCAATGGCCTGCCCCCGGTTGACGTAAAAGACCCACAGCGGGGTGCCCAAGGGGCCGGCGATCCCCGGCAGGAAGCTGGCGAACGGGCGCGCGGCGGCAAAGTTTGCGATGATAAAGCGACCGGCGGGATCAAAGGTATTGGTTTGCATAGGCGCTCCTTGAAAATGGCAAATAGCAAATGGCGAATGGCGAATGGCGAATGGCAAATGGCAAATGGCAAATGGCGCGTGTTGTGCTTGCGCGGGATCGTGCGACCCCGCGCAAGCATAGGTTAGTGCAGAAGTGTTAATGGTTGCGCATAACGAGCGGCAAGAAGATGATGTGACCGACATCCACATTAACCGAAGCAGTGTTGTTCTCCATCACGAGATCAACCACGCCGCCGGTTGGTGCAACGTTGGCTACATTGGTCAGTGGGCCGATGTAGTCCGCCGCAGTAGTGAGAACGATGGGGAAGGGCATCGCCTGGGTGGTGCCCAGGTTGTCAATGGTACATTCGATGACACCCTGCGCCAGGTAAACATCGCAGAATTCCGGCGCATTTACCGCGACCACCGCTTCCACTGGTGACCACGTGTCTACGACTCTGGCAACCACTGGATCGGTGGGGCCGAGGTTGACGACAGAGAGATTGAAGGTGATGGGATCGCCTGAGTTTACGTTACCGGTCCCGACGCGGGTTTTGGTAATAGCGAGGTCAGCCGCATCGGCCAACAAAATATCGTCCAGGTAAATGGTGCTATTGCTGCCGCCTGGGAAGCCAAAGGCGAAGCCCCACATTTCGGTGAGTGTCAGGCCGTCGTTGGGCGCACCGTCGGGTTGCCAGCCCTTGCGGACGAAACTGGTGAAGGGGATGCTGAAGTATTTCCAGCCGGTGAAGTTGTCAACGACGAACTCGTAAGAGAATCGCTCTGCCGTGTCTGTGGTGCTACCGGGGGCGCGGTTGTCGAAGATGTCAATGTAGATCAAGTCGCCGGTGTTGTTGCCGTACATCCAGAACTTGAGTGCGTCATATCCACTCCAATCCTGGCTGACGCCGCCGTTCTTTGAGAAGTCGCGCGAGAAACCGCCGTACATCCCCGGTGCGACGACATAATCCACTTTGAGGACAGTGTTGGGATCTTGCGCGATGGCTGCGGGCATATTGGTCATGGGCATATCTACCAGGCTTAGCGCGATGGCGGTCGTTGTGCCCGGATTCCACTCGAAATCACCCCAAACCACGTATTCCGACGATAAGCCGCTCTCGAAATCATCCAACACCGGGCCAGCGCCGGCGACTCTCACCTGATCAACGTAGATCTCGCCGTTGCCTTCCGGCAGTGTAAAGAGATAGCCCCACGCCTCTGTTAGATTCAGGCCATCGTTGGGCGCGCCATCGGGCTGCTCGAGGCTGCGGGTGAAATCGGCGAAGGGGATCGTCACCTGCTGCCAGCCACTGAAGTTGTCCACAAAGGCGCTCTCAAACCGCTCGGAGTTGTTCGGCGATTGGTAGACGCGCACGTAGTCCACGAGCATGTTCTGCGGGAAGACGGAAGTTTCATCCGGGTAGCCCGGCCAGTAGCCGCCCACCGCGACGTTCATAATGAGGAAGAAGGGGTGATCGAAGACCCACTCTGTGCCTGCGGGCAAATCAGCGGGGGTGACGGTGAGATACTGCACATCGTCAATGTACCAGCGGATTTCCTCAGGCTCCCACTCGATGGCGTAAACGTGATAGTTGTTGGAGAGCGGTTCGGTGTAGGTGTAGCCGCCGCCGATGCCGCTGCCGCCGGAGTACCCCGGCCCATGCACCGTGCCGTGGACGATGTTCGGCTCGCGCCCGATGTTCTCCATAATATCAATCTCGCCGCTGTTCGGCCAGCCAACCTGCTGGAAGTTGTTGCCCAACGACCAGAACGCCGGCCAGATGCCTTGCCCGTAGGGCAGCTTGAGTCGCGCTTCGGCGCGCCCGTAGGTGAACGCGAACTTGTTGAGTGTGAGCAGGCGGGCGGACGTGTATTCGCAGGGGCCGTAGTGACATTGATAGGTCGTAGTGGCCGTGTTCTCGGTGGTAGCGGTGATGACCAACGCGCCCGCACCGTTCAACGCTGAGTTCTCGCGGCGGTCGGTATAGTACTCCAACTCGTTGTTGCCCCATCCCCATCCACCGATGTCGTACCCCCACTTGGTCGCGTCGGGGGCGGCTCCGGCTGGACCGGTGAATTCATCATGCCACGCCAGTTCCCAGCTTTCTGGGCCGGCTTCTGACCCTTTGTTGTCAAGAATCTGGACTTTGACAGTGTCGCCGCTATTCTGCCCATAGTACCAGAAGCTGAAGCTCTGGAACTTGCTCCAATCCGCGCTCTGGCTGAGGATGTGTCCAAACCCGCCGCTTTCACCGGCGGCGATGTTGGAGGTGGCGTGCAACACATTCTCGAAAGGGCCTTGCCCAGGCAGCGCCATTGGATCGCCGGCTGCAATTTCGTTCGTCTCGATCTCGACATCCCCCCAGGTCTCCATTTCATAGGGGAACGTCTCGAAATCATCAATCAACCCCGGATCGAAGGGATCGTCTTCCTGGATATTGAGGGTGGCGGCACTCGCCGTGCCGAGGATGACGTTGACCGGGTCAGAGAGCGTCAACAACACAGTTTCCTTGCCCTCATACTTGGTGTCGTCAATGGTGGCAACAGTGAAGGTCTGTTCTGTTGTGTCAGGCGGGAAGACCAGTTCGCCGCTCGCCGGCGTGTAGTCTCGATCCACTGTCGCTGTGCCCGGCGCAGTGCTGTAGCTGACGGTGATTGTATCAGTAGAGGTCATATTGAGCGATACGGCAATAGTCGCGACATTGCCTTCGATGACATTGAATTCCGCTTTGGAGAACGCGACCTTCAATTCGGTTTCCACGGCGGTGTTACCGTAGATGATGACGTTGTCAATATAGTTGACCCGCGCGCCAACAGCCGCCGGGAAGCCAAAAGCGTACCCCCACATTTCGGTCAGCGTGAGGCCGTCATTGGGCGCACCGCCAGGCTGCCAGCTCTTGCGAGTGAAGCTGGTGAAGGGCAGCTCAAAATAGCGCCAGCCAGTGAAATTGTCGTAGAACTCGTAGGTAAAACGCTCGCAGCTATCGCCGGTGGTGGTGCGGTTGTCGAAGAGATCAATGTTGATCATCCCGCCGGAGCCAGTCCCGTAGAGCCAGAAGCTGATGCCTTCGTAGGTACTCCAGTCTTGACTGACCCAGGTATCCACGGCCTCGTTTTCAAAGGCATGAGTAAAGCCGCCCCAGCCGCCGGACGCGATGTTGTAATTCACTCTCAGAAGGATATTGTCGCCTGCTTGATACGGCAACGCCAGCGGATCGGCAGCGGCGACGGTGGTAGTGAACAGCGTCGTATTGGCTGCGCTTCCCCACGTGACAAACCCAATGTCGTTATTGTCACCATCTTTGCCCAGGGACAGCAGGCCATCCTCAAAATCGTCTATAACGGTTTGCCGGAGCATCAGGCCGATATTATCAAGATAGTTGGTCTGCGCGCCAACAGCAGCCGGGAACCCGAAGGCGTAGCCCCAAACTTCAGTGAGCGTGAGGCCATCATTGGGTGCGCCGCCAGGTTGCCAACTTTTGCGGGTGAAGTCGGCGAAGGGAATCTGCAAGTAACGCCAGCCGGTGAAATTGTCAGTAAAGATGTAGGTGAATCGCTCGCAGCTATCGCCGGTGGTGGTGCGGTTGTCGAAGATGTCGAAGTTGACTTCCCCGCCGGAGTTTGCGCCGTAGAACCAGAAGCCGATGCCTGCATAGGGGCTCCAGTCCTGGCTTACCCACGTATCTACACTTTCATTCTCGAAAGCATGGGTGAAACCGCCCCAACCGCCGCTGGCAATATTATAATCAACTTGCAAGAGGATGTTATTGCCTGGCTGCTGTGGCAAGGCCAGCGGGTCAGCCGCCGCGACGGTTTTGGTGATCAGGGTAGTGTTGTTTGCGCTGCCCCACGTGACAAAGCCGATACCGTTCCCAAAGCTATCGTTGGCGAAGGGCAGTAGTCCATCCTCGAAATCATCCACGATAGCCACCGGCGCCGCGCCAAGACCGGGCATAGGTTCGTCCGAGGTTGCTTCCAGCTCTGCCTTTATCGCAGCCTGTGGAACAAAGGCTACTGAGTTGAGTAAAAGACTGACGATGAGTGTCACAGCCGTTAACAGTTTTCTGGTGTTCATGATCAATTCCTTATGCTATGGATTGTGAAATTGAGTTATGGATAACAGGGTTCAAATGAAGATTATTCTCTGTTCTTGCACCTCCCTGTTGTGACATTTATCGTGTAGGCGCACCGCATGAATCACGGATCACTAATTTAGTTTCCATAATGATTTGTCGGGGCGGGGTGGGGCCGTTTTTGATCACGTCGAGCAGCATTTCCACGGCCTTGATGCCGAAGGCAAGCACGGGTTGGTGAACGGTCGTCAGTTGCGGTCTGGCGATGGTGGCGGGAGGAAGGTCGTCGAAACTGACCAGGGCGATGTCGCGTGGAACGTTGAGACCGGCTTCGTGGATAGCTCTCAACGCACCGAGCGACATTGCGTCTGATGCGCTGAAGATGGCATCGGGTTTGTGCGGGAGTAGCCGTTGCATCGCCTCGTAGCCGCCAATCTCCGTGAAGTAACCTTCGCGGACTAATGTCTCATCTACCGGCAGGCCATGCTCCTGTAATGCCTTGCAATATCCTGTGTATCGGTCGAGCGCCGCAGTGGTGTGCATCTCACCGGTGATGGTGCCGATGCGTTTGTGGCCCAGGCGCAGCAGGTGCATCACGGCAGTGTATGCGCCGGCGACGTTGTCCACGTCAACATAATTGGCGGTGGGCTGGTTCAGCGGGCGGCCTGCGACGACGGTCGGCACATCGCTTTCTAGTAAGCGGGCAATGAGGTTGTCGCCGATTTGCCCGACCTGAATCACGATCCCATCCAGCAGTCCCTTGTGTGAGAGGCGCGGGTAAAACTTTTCCTCATCGGCTGCGGTTTGCAGGAGAAAGAGCGCGAGGGTGTAATTGTGATCGTTACATGCCTGTGCGACGCCCTGCGTGAGCCGGGGAAAATACGGGTCGTTAAACAACACTTCTGTGCGACGCGGCAAGACCAGCCCGATGACATGGGACTGCTGTGAGGCCAGCGACCGTGCGACAGGATGAGGGCGATAACCGGTTTCGTCAATGATGCGCTGCACGCGGGCGCGCACCTCGGGCCGCACATTCGGACCATTGTTGAGTACCCGTGAAGCTGTCGTACGGGAGACGCCTGCGCGTTTGGCGATTTCATCAAGCGTCAGATTATCGGACATTTTTCCTCCTGATTTTTGGAAGCGCTTCCAAGTCCTACTATAACACAAGTAGGGGGGATTTGTCAAGAGGTTTTCGGGGCAAAAATCGGATTTGTGGCTAAAAGTGCCACCGACGTTCATCAAAACGGTGCAACCCGGCCTCACGGGCCTGCTGGACGGCATCTGCATACTCGGCAGGCGTCACGCGGCGGTCAAGGGGCATGGTATCGCTTGCGCACTGGCGCGCTTTGTAAGCGGGGTGGTACTGGGCCATGACATTGATGTATGTATCGCGTGAGACTTCCTCTGCCAGGAAGCGCGCCACCTCGGCGGTGCCTGCCAGCCCGCCGGGCAGCACAAGGTGGCGGACGAGTAAGCCGCGGCGGGCGATGCCATGTTCATCCACGATCAGATCGCCGACTTGCCGGTGCATCTCTTTGACGGCGGCGCGGTTGACCGCCGG
This sequence comes from Anaerolineae bacterium, assembly GCA_035373625.1. Lineage (GTDB taxonomy): Bacteria > Chloroflexota > Anaerolineae > B4-G1 > SLSP01 > DSWT01. The sequence goes on from DAOSNS010000007.1 coordinate 22,460, forward strand.
ATAGTCGCGGACGAGGGAGAGCTGCTGCGCGATGGCGGCGTCGCTGTACTTCATATCGGGCATGTAGATATCTATCAGGCCGTCCATCAACTGGAGTGCCTGAGGGGCGTCATAACCGCCGGTGTTGTAGACGACGGGCAGGCGCAATCCTGCACGGATGGCAACCGCCAATCCCATCACAATCTGTGGGACGACGTGCGTTGGAGAAACCAGATTGATATTGTGACACCCCTGTTGCTCCAGATCGAGCATCATCGCGGCCAGGCTCTGCGGCGTGACCGGCTGCCCGACCACGTGCTGGCTGATGTCGTCGTTTTGACAGTACTGGCAGTGCAGGTTACAGCCGGAGAAGAAGATTGTGCCGGAGCCGTATCGCCCACGCAGAACATCCTCTTCGCCGTGGTGCGGGCCGTAGCTGGCGATGTAGGCGATAGCGCCGATGCGACAGGGGCCGGGGCGCTGTGTGCGGTCTATGCCGCAGTCGTTGCCGCACAGATGACAGTCGTGCAGCGCCGCTTCGGCTTCGGCAACGCGCCTTGATAGCGTATGGCTCTCCAGAAACGCTAGATAGATCGGAAAGACACATTCATCGCTTCGCATTGTGTCACCAGTGTAATATCAGATCGGTATTCAGGCAAGTCATCTTTTTATGGGGTGCATTTCAGGACAGGGGCGACTTTTACCACGAGTTATCAAAGATTTAGGACTTACGCAGACGTGTCCATTTTTCACCGCCGAGGCCGCTGAGAACGCCGAGAAAAGAGAAAATCTCCGCGCTCTCGGCGTGCTCTGCGGTAAAGTTCCGCCAGTTTGCGTAAGTCCTGAGGTTGTTCCGCGCTCTGGGCGAACTCTGCGGTTAAATCAGAGGTTCATCTGGCTTTTCCCCCCAAGTTGAGATGCATACTTTATGAATCCCTCGCATGAGTATTTGATCTATTTCACGAGAGGCATAAAATATCGCCCAGAATTGGCGGAAAACTCATCCGTACCTGCGAGATATGGAGGTTGATATGCGGAAGTGTATGGCGTTGATGTGTCGGATATCGAAAGCGGAATCCTGGTAGAAATCTTCAAGCGTATCACCGAAGCGGGAAGACTTGGGTGAGCCATAAGGAGCAACAATGGGATCATTGCCGACGACTTTGCACAATCAAGTACGCAATGCGCTGCTGAAGTGCGCGCCTTTCAGTAGTCAGGAGGCTTTGCAAAGGGTCTTTGGCGACCCACGACTTGCCCCGTGGAAGTACAACGTCCCTGAAGCCTCCCCCTCGCTGACGCGCGTCAGCACGTTGCTGGCGCAATTTCAGGATGCCTGGACCGCCGATGGTCAGAACGCGCTGGCGCTGTTCCTCTGTGTGACGAGCGAGTTGCCGGAGCGTGGGCCTGAATGTCCGGCTGCGGAGCTGCGCATCCTGTCTTCCGAAGTGCAAAAGGCGTTGATTAAGGATAAAATCGCCGAGTGTGAGCGTGAACTGGCGCAGGTCAAGGAGCATCAAGCGCGTGGATGGAGCGATCCCGACTATGCCCAACGTCGTATAACGGAGCTGCAGGCGCAAATCCAGATGTGGAAGGAGCGGTTTGCCGCACCGCCGTTATGCCCGCCGGAAACGCCCACGGAAGCCGTTGTGCCCGCGCCCTCCCCGCTATTTGCGCCGGAGACGTACACCGATCTCGAAATCCACATCGCGCCCCGTGATCCGACTATCGGCGTGTACGCCGTCACCGCCGAGCTGGACGGCGATGCAAAGTTCTACGGGACATTGCAGATGGGAACGACAGAGCGGGCGGCGTTGGCGATGCTGACCGATCCGGTGGAATATGGGACTGCGCTGTTTGACGCACTTTTTTGCGGCGACATCCATACGGCCTACACTACCGCGCGGGAACGCGCCCGCACGCAGACCGCCGGCCGCTTGCGCCTGCGCCTGTGGATTGATCACGCAGCCGCCGACCTTCACGCACTGATCTGGGAACGGTTGCACTATCGCAGCGAGGGTGGCGCGTTCCGTGTGGCCACGGATGCAAAGCTGCCCTTCTCGCGTTATTTTGGCCTGCAACGCGGCGCGGCCTCGGCCATCAGCGGGCCGACGCGGATGCTGTGTGTCATCGCCAATCCGCAAAATCTGGATGATTATACCTTGCCGGCATTTGACGTGGAGGCCGAAGTCGCCAACCTGTGCACCGCACTGGATGGCTTGCGCCAAAGCGGTATGGCCATCGCCATCATGCCGGGGCGGACGGGCCTTTCTGCCGACCAGATGCGTAGATTGAAAGAGGCCGGCTATACCGTTCTTCCTGGGGTTTCTTCTCTCGACAGGATATTTGAGGCGTTGGCTTATGCGCCGGGGTACCATTTGCTGCATTTTGTGGGGCATGGTGTGTTCGCCCAGCACAGAGGGCAGGCCGCATTGCTGTTGGAAGACGAGGCGGGGCAGGCGCGTTTGGTCACCGATGCCGACTTGACCGGGCGATTGGCCGGGCTTGATCTCAAACCGTACCTCATTTTCCTCGCGGCGTGTGAAAGCGCCAGCCGGGGGCGTGTGGAGCGTATTGTTGACCGGCCCAACCCCTTCGTGGGTCTCGCACCGCGCATGGTGCAGATCGGCATCCCGGCAGTCGTAGCCATGCAGGATCAGATTGCGATGACCGCCGCGCAGACCCTGACCCGTCATTTTTACCGCTTCCTGTTGCAACACGGCATTGTGGATAAGGCACTCAATCAGGCGCGTGGCTTTTTGGTAGACACACCCGACTGGGCCACGCCGGTATTGTTCATGCGGTTGCGAGAGGGGCGTTTGCTGGAGGGGAATCATGTGCCGTTAGCGTCCGGCGCTTTGTCATCGTCCGATATTGCGCCATCGTTCAATGCTGCTTCGGCTTCACAGCCTTTGCCGTCGCTTTCGCCTAATCCGTTTACCGACATGCTGCTGATCCGCGAGTCCGCGCGCTTTGTGGGACGTGAAGCCGAATTGCGCCGCCTGTTCTCACTCCTGCAGAGCGGCTCGGTCACGCTGATCGGTGAGCCGAAGATCGGCAAAAGCTCGCTGATGTTGCGTCTGGCGGAGGTCTGGCGCGCCGAAAACCGCAGCCGTGTCTTCGGCCCCCTGGATTGCCAGGGGGTTCTGGATTGCGATGATTTCTTCGCCGAACTGGCAAAGCTCATCGGCTTGCCGACCACGACTGACCGCCGCGCGCTCCGCGACGCCTTGCGCATCACTTCCGGTCTGTTGTTGTTGGATGAGATGGATTGCGCGCCCGGTTGGGGCCTCACCGCCGACGATTTCGCGTTGTTCCGTGCGGTGTGCAGCGCCAACCCGAATTTCAAACTGATGGTCGTTTCGCGTGCGCCGCTCAAGACGTTGTTCCCGGACAGCCGGCGCGGCTCGCCGTCCTACAATTTCTTGATTCCCTACACCCTCGTCCCGTTGAGCGAGGCCGACGCTCGCATGCTGCTTGCCCATCCCTGGGACAAAACTGCACCCGCTTTTGACGCGGCGACCGTGGACGCGCTGCTCGCGCTTGCCGGGACGCACCCTTTCAAGCTCCAACGCGCCGCCCATCACCGTTACGAGGTGCTGCGTGACCCCGCCTACGACTGGCAGACGGCCTATCGTGATGAAATCACGCAGCTCTTATGATTGGCTGATTTTGTGATTTGCCGATTTTGTGCTTGAATGGAGATAGAGTCTATTGTCAAAAGCTGGCTAAACAGATAGTGATTTGAAGGAGATGGGTATGGAAACAACGATGGTGCTTCAACAAGAGGCTGTGCCGATTGTCCGTTCAGGACTGCAAATGAAACGTAAATCTCTGGAGCTTAACTTGCGGCAATATCAACAACAGCTTGCGACATTTGAACGTCAATACCAAATGACTTCTGAGCAGTTTAGGCGCAGGTTTAGTGCCGGTGATCTAGGAGATGATGCGGTATGGTTCGAGTGGGAATTTGTGTTGGATGCTTATCATGAAACCATCCAACAATTGAGTGTCCTGGAGAAAATTCGTTTATGAGCATAGCCGAATACCTGAAAGCTGTGGATGACCAACTGCGCGAGTTGGAAGGTATTATCTCGACTTGCTCTATTGAGCGTAGGATAGATGCAAACCTAAATATTGGATTTATCAAAGGACGTGTTGAATTTGTGGATGGTTCCTGTCTCGAATTCTCTGAGCAACTTCCCGTCCAACGCCGCAAATTTCGTTTCCACTATATGGATGCGGAGCAACACCTTATTGTCCGTTGGGATTCAGCACCGCATCATCGAACGGTGAGTACATTTCCTTTTCATCAGCACACACCCCGAGGTATTTATGATTACCCAGCGATAACTTTGCTGGAAGTGCTTGATGTGATTGCGGCTATGGTGGCACGTCAGTGAGAAAGGCTTGACTATGTCCACTGTTCCTCGCCTCGATTTAGCTCCCAAGCGCAAAAAGCCCCTTTCCCTCTGGAATCCGCTGGATTACCTGACGCTGCTCTACTGGGCTTTTCTCTTCCCGCAGGCGATTCGGTGGTATGTGGAGACGTTTGGGCTGCCGGAGTACCAGGGGAAGATCGGACGTGAGGTGTGGCAGGTGTTGGCACACGATCCGGTGCAACGCAATCTGGTATTGCAGATGTTTGTGATCCTGTTGATTCTCTTGCCTTGTGCGGCCTGGGTTTTGCAGGCTTTGGGCGTTTCTATAGACTGGTTCGGCGTGGCGGTCGGCGTGGCGTTCAGCGTGGCGATCGGCCGGCCGATCGAGTGGCTGTTGGCGGCGCTGTTATGGCGATTGTATGAGGCTCCCCCCCGGGACCCATATAACGTGGTTGCCGTTGCCGGGCTTCAAACGCAGGGTTATGAATTGGTTAGAGGAAGATTGGGGCGCCGGCGTTGGCGCTGTCAATCAAGTGTTGGCCTTTTCGCTGCAATTCATTTCCACCATTGGCGCGGTGAATGTCGTCCTGGCGCGGCTGTCGCCGGAAAGGTTACTGGCGTGCGTTGCGCTTCTGGCAGAAAAACCGTTCGATTGGGACTTGTTACGTTATAATTCGGCCAGTTTACGCAATGCTTTATGGCAGAACTTCTTCGAAGGGTTGTTTGTTGTTCCGCGTAGGTGGCGTAGGGAGCGTTTCCCCACCGAACCCCGTCTGGATACCCCGGCCCGCGCTGCCTGCGCCGGGTTTTGGTACTGGCACGAGCGAGAGGCTGAAAAAGCCGCCACGGCCTTTGCCGTCGTTAAAGACATCCCCCACGGTGCGGAAATCTACAGCATTGCGCAGGCCATCGTCGCCGGGCAAAAAGTCGAGACACTAGAAGATTTGGTAAACGTGGGGCAAACTGTCAGTTTGCCCTTGCAGCAAGCTAACAGCTTGCGCTACGACGAGCTGCGCCCCGGCACCCTGCGTGCCTTGCGCGTCCTGAGTGAGGTCGCCGCCGAAGCGCGCACGGCGTATCACGCGGTCGCGCCGCTCAACCGCGCGGCTGCTATCGGACGCGCCAACGCTGCGCTCACACATCTGCTGGAAACCGGCACGGAGTTCTGCCCAGAGCCGGAGTGGCCGCTTATCGAGGAAATTGCAAAAAAGTGGCGCGACATCGTCAGCAAGGCCGGGGGCGTCATCGGCGCGGAGGTATTGCGCCAACCCGTGCTTAATCCTTATGAGGGCTACTCCGGTTTGCCGGTCACGGGGGCTACCTTCGTTGGGCGCAAAGCCATTATGAGCCAGATCGAGCGCCATTGGGCCAACCCGGGCGCGCTGCCGCCGCTCATCCTCTACGGGCACCGGCGCATGGGCAAAAGCTCCATTCTGCGCAACCTGGATAAAGGCTTGCCGCCCGGCGATGTGCTGGTTTACCTGGATATGCAGGATGTGGGGTGGGTCAACCATACCGGAGAACTGCTGTTGGATATGGCCGAAGCGATATATAAGCGAATTACGAATGACGGATCAAGCATTGACAGAGATGCGTCCAAAATCCAAAATCCAAAACTTGCAATGCCTGACCCTGCCGATTATACGGACTTGGGAAGCGCGCGGCGGGCGCTGAATCGCTTCCTGGAGGCTGTTGCGCCCTTCATGCCGGGCCACCGTCTGGTTCTGGCGATTGACGAGTTTGAGGTTATCCAGGATGGGATTGACAAGGGCCGTATTGACCCGGACGTGCTGAAATATCTGCGTTCGCTGATTCAAAAATATCACTGGTTGGCCCTCATCTTTGCGGGATTGCACACGCTCGATGAGATGGGGCGCGATTACAAATCCGTCTTCTACGGGCAGGCGGAGCATATCCGCGTGAGCTACCTCAGCGAGGCGGATGCGGTTGACCTCATCGCCCGGCCCCACCCGGATTTCGCGCTCGAATACGCGCCGGAGCTGCGTGCGGAATTGTACCGGCTCACCTACGGGCAGCCGTATCTTCTACAACGGCTCTGTTGGGAATTGGTGGAGCGGTGGAACGAGCGGTTTATGCGCGAGGGCGAATCCACGCCGCGCGAGTTGACGCCGGATGAATTGCCGTCTGTCCTCACGCCCGATTTCTACCATGCGGCTGGTTACTACTTCGATGGCGTGTGGGACAATATCACCGAAGATGAACGCGCCGTGTTGCGCGTGATGGCGTCCCGCCCGGCGCCGTGGATGCGACCAGAACTCGAAGCCGTGCTGCCCACGATTGACCTGGACGACGCCTTTATGTTGCTGCGCCGCCACGATGTTGTTCTTGAGGATGAGACCGGCCTGCGTTTCGCCAGCGAACTCCTGCGGCAGTGGATCGTACAGTTCGCGCCGGATTGAACGGATAGAGCGGAAAAATCCGTTAAAATCCGTTCAATCCGTTGACATTAAAACACCCGCACCGGTTCCAACGGCACCGGCGGATAAATCTGCTCCGGCTTGGGCGGCATGGGATTGTAGACCCACTCTACGGCGACCGTTCCGCACGGCAGCCCGCCGACACGCCGCACGCCCTCGAAGGTGCCGCGCAGCAACACGGTTTCCATATCCAGCGACATCCCGAAGACTGCCAGGGGCACACCTGCCGGAATCGCGCGCAGTTCGTCCCCGAACGCGCCCGCTGCGAAGATCACCCGTTCCGCGTCGAGCGCCTGGGCCTGGATGACGGGGATGATGACGGGATAACCATCGCTGCCGACGTAGCCCACAAACTTGAGGTTATCGAGCTTGTTCAGCAGGCGGCGCGTCCACAGGTTGAGCACGGGCGTCTTGGTCTTGCGTGCCAGCGTCCGCGCGAGTATCGTCTGGACTGCTGAAAAGATCACCTGTCCCATTGGCAGGACGTGCCGCCCGGTGTGCGCAATCAAATCCATATAGTAGACCGTGTGGATACCGAAGTAGGCGTTGTAGCGGAACATCGGGATGTTGTTGTAGGCATCGTACTCGGGTCCCTGGCGCGCGGTGTGTGTGAAGGTGGCTTTGCCCCGCCAGACCTCTTTGTTCAGCGTCATCACCATAAAGCCCACCTGAGGATGCCGCCGGATGAACTGCTTGGACAACCCCTCGGTGAACTGTCCCCACGTCAACTGTGTGGGTGAACTGGCCCGCAACGTCGAAATCAGCGTCAGGTGCGGCAGCCCCTCGTCGTTGACCGTCGCCAGCAGCCCGATCTTCATCTCCGGCATAAAGGCGGCGATGTCGGCTTCCGAGAAGGTGGTGTGTGGTAAGTGCATCGTTGTTCCTCCTGATGATTAGGGATTGGGGACCGGGAATTTGTCCCTAATCCCTAATTCCCCAATCCCTAATCCCATTACTCATATTTCGCAATCAAATCTGCGGCGATCATCCCCGAAGCAATCGTCGTGGGGACACCGCCGCCAGGATGGGTAGACGCGCCGACCAGGTATAGCCCGGCGATGGACTTGGACTTCGCGGCGGGACGGAAGATGGTTTCGTTGGTGATGTCCTGCCGCAAGGCGTAGATTGAACCTTCCGGCAGGCGCAAGTTGCGCTCGAAATCTACCGGGGTCGCCAGAGTCGCCACCTTGACGTGGTCACGCAATCCCGGAATGTAGTGCGCGCTGTAATAGTCAATGATCTGCTCGGTCAGCTCCGGTTTGACTTCGTCCCAGCTTTTGCCGTCGCTGCGGCGATAGGGCGCAGGTGCCAGCGTCAGCACGATCACGTGCTGGCCTTTCGGCGCAAGACCCGGATCACTGTGCGAGGTCCAACTGATGATGCCGAACTGTTGATCCGTGGGATAGTGCCCTTTTTCGTAGGTCTCCCACCAGTAGCGGTTGATCCTATCGGTTGGCAGCGTCGCCAGGGTGTGGTGCGATTCCAGGGGCGGCGTGTAATCCACGCCCAGGTAAAGCATAGGTACGGCCATGGCGTACTCGTAGCTCTTGATGCCGACCCGCACCAGCCAGGGCAGGTGTTCCTCGCCGATCAGGTTGAGGTATAACGTCTTGGCGTTGATGTCCGACACGACAACCGGCGCAGTGACCTCCGTCCCATCGGCCAGCTTCACACCGACCGCCCGTCCATTGCGCACCAGCACCTTATCCACAAGCGTATTCAGCCGCACCTCCATGCCGAAACGTTCCCCGCAACGTTGCAGTGCCGCCGGTATGCCGATCATCCCACCCTTGCTGTAATAGACGCCGGCGTGTTCGCCGTAGGCCACCATAGCAAAAACGCCCGGACATAATGCCGGCGGCAGGCCGATGAACAGGGTCTGATAAGCAATAGACTCGCGCACACGCGCATCGTTGAAGTAGTGTTGCAAAACGTCTTGATAGCTACAGAAGAACAGAGGCGCGTACTTGAGCATGCCGGGCGCGTTGGCGAAGAAGCGGACGAAGTCTGTCATTGTGTCCATCGGACTTCTGAAAAGCGAGAGAGCGTTATCCGAAAGTTCCTTCATCGCGGCGCAGAACCGGTGCCAGTTGGAAACTTCGTCAGGCGCGAGGCGGCGAATTTCTTCGGCGGAGGCTTCGAGGGAGGTGGGGTACTTCATCCGCGTGCCGTCTTTCATGATGACGGTGTACACCGGGTCGCACGGCAGCAGGCTGACCTCATCTTTCAAGGTTGTGCCGAGCCGTTGAAAGACTTCATCAATCAGATCGGTAGCCTCGATCAACGACGCGCCCAGGTCGAAGCGAAAGCCCTGCTGCTCGAACGTGGAGCAACAGCCGCCGATACGTTCGCTTTGCTCCAGGATCAACACCTTGCGCCCTTGCTTGGCCAGTTGCGCACCCACGCTCAGCCCGCCGGTTCCTGCTCCAATGACGATGACATCATAGTCTGCCATAGTCTTCTCCTTTCACACTGCGTAGCGCGCCGGTAGATAGGGCACCTGCCTGAGGATGTTCTGGATGAACCGTTTCTGTGCCTCGCTCAAGTTCTGGTAAACCAGCGCCAGCCCCACCAGGAGCAACAACAACCAAACGCCACAATGTCTCTGTTTTTTACATCGCATTGGAACCTCCTTTCTGAGAATGGGTAAAAGGTTTATGGCTTACCGGTACTGATTACGAATTACGAATTGCGAATTACGAATTGCGAATTACGCATCACGCATCAGAACTGGTGCGTTTCCCGCGCGATGATCTCGTCCTGCAATTCCTTGCCGATGCTGGTGAAGTAGGCGTTGTAGCCGGTCACGCGCACGAGCAGATGGTGGTAATCCTCCGGGTGTTTTTGGGCGTCGCGCAGCATGGCCGCGTCTACCATGTTCACCTGCAAGGCGGTGCCGCCGTTTTCGACGTAGCCGCGCAGAAATGCCTTGAACTTCGCCTGCTGCTCCGGCTCGCGCAGCAGTGAGGGGCTGAAGGTCATCGTGTGGCTGCCGCCGTTGGGCAGCAGGTTGACGAAGTCGCCCCAATCGCCGTTGGGCGCGTGCCCGCCGAGAGCTTTGCCCACGGAGTTGACGTTCGCCGTCGGGCCGCGCGTGTCGGCACCGTTGGAGGGGCACAGCGCGTTAGAGAGGAACTTGCCCTTGGGACGCCCGTCAGGGCTGGCGGGCAGGATGAAGCTGTCGGCGATCCAGTAATTCCAACTCAACATGCCGGGGCGGAATTGCGCGCCGGTCGCCTCGGTTTTGTGCTTCCAGGTTTCCTCGGTCCACAATTCCATCACTTGCCGGGCCATGGCGTCGGCGACGGGATCGTCGCGCCCGTATTTGGGGGCCTTGCGCAAGGCGCGGGTTTGCAGGATCGCGTGACCTTCCCAATTGTCGCGGAGCGCCTGGATGAGTTCCGCCATCGTGCAGGCTTTTTCGTCGAACACCAGGTACTTGATCGCCAGCAGCGAATCCACGGTTGTGGCAAAGGTGACGGCCTCAATCGTGATGTATGACAGTTCTGCGCCGCCCTGGGTCACGTCCAAACCCTTCTCGGCGCAGCCGCGCACCAGGCACGAGAGGTACGGGGTGGGGGAGAAGCGCGCGCGCAGGGCGTCAGTGCGGTTGTAAAGGGCGACGCTTTTCTCAATGATGAAGCGCGTTTGTATCGCGTAGGCTTCCCAGAATTGTTCCCAGGTGGTGAAGGTCGTTGGATCACCGGTATCCGGCCCCCAACGCTTCACGGGATCGGTCTTGCCCGTCATCGGGTCGGTGAAGGGCAAGAGGTCGTAGCCGCCGGTCAGCGCCAACTCGACGGCTTTGAGCAGATTGAGGTTGTTATCCACGGTGCCGGAACGGTCGTTGCCGACCATCGTATTTTCCAGACAGCCGACCGGTGCGTAGTTGTGGACATTGCCGGGATGGATGAGGTGCTCCACGCCGGATTTGCGCGCTTGCAGCAGTAGACCCGCCATCGAACGCTCATCGAAGTTGAGTAGGAACGGTGCCCCCTGACTTTCGGCGATCATAGCCACGACCTTGTCAAGCAGCGCGTCGGGCGTGCCGCGGTGCAGGCGCACGTTGGGCTTTGGCTCGAGGATCGGTGACATCTCGTCAATCACTTCAAGCATGGCGAAGGTGAGATCGTTGGTCAGGTCTACGCCGCCGTCGCCCATCCCTGAGAGGGTGAGCAGTTGCCCGTAGCCCGCCGTGATGCCCTGGTTGCCGCCCGTGCGGATCATCGCGTCGTAGGCGGTGTTGCAATGCACCCAGAAGCACTTGAGGATTTCCTTGCCGAATTCGCGGTCCATTCCGGCTTCCAATGAAGCCTGCCAGAACGGGTAGAGGTACTGGTCAATGCGCCCGAAGGAGACACCGGGGCCGGGGTAGTTTTCATCGCTCATCACCAGCATGTGCGTGAGCCACAGGGATTGCACGGCCTCCCAGAACGTCGTCGCGCCTTCCCAGGGAACGCGCCGCAGGTTCGCCGCCATCTGTTCGAGTTCGGCGCGGCGCGTGGGATCGGTTTCCGCCTCGGCCAATTGGGCGCAGAGATCGGCGTAGCCTGCTGCAACGTCTCGCGTCATTGTGGATGCGGTGAGCATCGCCCGCAGTTGTGCGCCCTTCGCCCCGCGTTTTTCGGTTTCCGGTAGGGCGGCATAGCGCGCTTCCAGGTCTTGGTGGATGGCTTTCCATCCGTGGTCGAGCACCTGGGCGTAGTCGGGAATCAGGTGTCCACTTGTCGCGCCACAGTTGCCGTAGCCGTGATCGTGGTACCACTTGATGGCCGCACGGGTGCCGTTTTTGCCGTAGAGCAAGCGGTTGTAGGCTCGCGCCTCCTGCTTGTTCAGGCAGGTGGACGTCATCACATTGAAGCGCGCGCCCGCAAGCAGATCGCCGGGCAGGATTTCTTTGGGCAGATAGTGCACCATCACCTCGCGGTTGAACCACGCTTTGCGCTCCGGCAGGCTCCATTTCCAGAAGTCCGGGTGTAGCTTCACTGGTCGCGCCGTCTGCTGGAAGCTGGAACGGAAGGTCTGGAAGAAGGCATAGGTCTCCGGCACGATGTAAAATGAGATTTCCTCGTACTGGAAGTCCCATGGCGTGCCGGTGGTCCAGGCGGTCATCTCGTTGTTCCAGCGGCGTTGGACGCCCTGGAAATAGTAATCGCGCAGCCACTGGATGCGCGGCGAGAGGTTTTTTGGCTCTTTGATGCGATATTCGGGTTGTAAGCAACTCATTGTACTCCTCCCAAAGTCGTTTGGTAGTCGTTAGTCGGGTAGTCGGGTAGTTGGGTAGTCGTTAGTCGGGTAGTCGGGTAGTTGGGTAGTTGGGTAGTCGGGTAGTCGGGTAGTCGTTAGTCGGGTAGTCGGGTGGTTGGGTAGTCCTGAGGGCGTTTTTACGATCGAGATGGCACTAGATTCCCGTTAACACGGCCTCGATGCGTTCCAGTGCCCAATCAATGTCGTCTTTTTGGATGATCAACGGCGGGGCGAAGCGGATGACGTGCTGATGTGTTTCCTTGCACAGCAGCCCGTGCCGCATGAGCGCCTCACAGAAGCGCCGTGCACCACCGGCCTCCGGGTACAGTTCCACGCCGATGAACAATCCCTTGCCGCGCACCTCTTTTATATAAGGGCTTTTGATTTTGCGCAATTGCTCCAGCAGATACACACCCATCCTGGCCGAATTTTCAATCATCCCCTCTTCGATGAGGACTTTGAGCGCCGCGCGCGCCGTCGCGCAGGCCAGCGGGTTGCCGCCGAACGTGCTGCCGTGATCGCCGGGCTGGAACACACCGAGCACTTCTTTGTTGGAAAGTACCGCCGAGACGGGATAGAAGCCGCCGGAGAGCGCCTTGCCGATGAGTGTCAAGTCCGCCTCGATGCCTTCGTGCTCCTCGGCCAGCAGCTTGCCGGTGCGGCCCAGGCCGGTCTGGATTTCATCGGTGATCATGGCGATGTCGTGGTCGGTGCAGATGCGGCGCACGTCGCGCAGGTATCCTTCCGGTGGGATGATGATGCCGGCCTCACCCTGGATCGGCTCGACCAGAAAAGCGACGGTGTTGGGCGTGATGGCGGCTTCGAGCGCCGCCGCGTCGCCAAAGGGGATGATGACGAAGCCCGGCGTGAACGGTGCATAGCCGTCGCGGTATTGCTCCTCGGTGCTGAATCCGACAATGGTGATCGTGCGCCCGTGGAAGTTGTTGGCGCAGACGATGATTTCCGCCTGGCCGTAGGGGATGCCTTTGGTCTTGTAGCCCCATTTGCGCACCGCCTTGATGCACGATTCCACGGCCTCTGCGCCGCTGTTCATCAGCAGTACCATGTGTGAGTGGGTCAGCTCGCACAGTTCCTTGTACAGCAGCCCTAACTGATCGTTGCGGAAGGCTCTGGAAGTAAGCGTCAGCCGGTCAATCTGGGTGTGCATAGCCGCCGCAATCTTCGGATGGCAGTGGCCCTGGTTGACCGCCGAATAAGATGAGAGAAAATCCAGGTAACGGTTGCCTTCCACATCCCATACCCAGATCCCCTGTCCACGGGTAAGCACTACGTCGAGGGGCAGATAGTTCCTGGCACCATACTGATTCTCTAATGCGATATAATCTTCTGTTTTCAAAGTACACCTCCTCCGGTAGTGACTGATACGTTGGCCCAATCCCTAATCCTTAATCTCCAATTCCCAATCTCACTTTTCCAGCCACACTTCTAATGTTCGTCCGATGGTCTCGAGGCTCGCGGCAGAGACTTTGTCCGGTGTATCCTGCGTGGTGTGCCAATACGGATAATCGAAGTCAATCATATCCACTGCCGGGATGCCTTTACGCATAAAGGGGATGTGGTCATCAAGCATGGCATACCGGTATTCAGGGATGATGCGGTCGCCATACCCAAGTTGTGCAGCGATGCCCCACAATGTCTTACTGAGGTCGGGGTCGGAGTTGCGCTCGTAGTAAACTTGCTGGTCGGCGTCGCCGATCATGTCCACAAGCACCATCGCTTGCAGGGGCGGCTCGCCGTTCTCGCCCCAGTGCGCTGCCATGTAGGTGGATCCCACAATCCACTCCCAGCCGTCGAGTCGCCCGTCGTCCTCGGCGTCGAAGAACGCCAGGTAGATGCGCCGGTTGGCTGTGTCCCACTGGAGCGCGCGTGCCAGTTCCAGCAGCACCGCGACGCCGCTCGCGCCGTCATTGGCGCCCATCACGGGTTGGGAAGGGTTTTCCTGATCGGCGGCGCGGCGGGTATCGTAGTGCGCCCCGATGAGCACGGCCTCTCCTTCGCCCTTCCAGGCGAGAATGTTGCGCACGGATACGCCTTTGTAGGTGAACGGCTGCTCGTGGACTTCCCATCCCTGCGCGCGCAGCTCTTTGATGATCATCTCTCCCGCTTGACGGTTTGCGTCTGTGCCGGTGATGCGATAGCCCAGATCGCACTGGCGCGTCACCCAGGAGTAAGCCAGGTCGCCATTGAACGTTGCCGGCAAGGATGGTGTCGGCGTCCCGCACGCCGCGAGAACGAAAACGAGCAGTAGGCTGATGAGGCACTTTCGATATTTCATAATCAAGTTCCTCTGATCAGAATGTACGGTTTGCGATGTCCCAGGCCAGGCAGATTCACCAGATTCCGTCGGTTAAGAGTTATGGGCCGTGGGTTGTGGGTACGCTGACTCTCATTCGCCATTCGCCATTCGCCATTCACCGATTCGTTGACTCTTCCATTTGCTGATTCGCAATCTGCTTCTGAGTACCTGCCGGTAAGCAGCGATACGCGCAGCGCGTAGCTCGCGGCGGTGTCCGATAACCCATTTTATACCTTCAACACCGATCTGCCAAGCGTATTGGGCGAGTAGCCACAGACGCAGGGCCTCGGCCCAGACTGCGCCGTGATATTTGCGCGTGTAGCGGACTTTGCTCGACTGGAAGTAAATATGTCGCGCCGGGACGACCTGTTCGCTGCTCTTGCCCTCGTAGTGGATGATGCGCGCCTCGGGAAAGTAGACCACGCGCCGGCCGACCGCCCGGATGCGCCGACACCAATCTAACTCCTCGGAGTACATAAAGAAACCCTCGTCCAGTCCCCCAACCTGGGCGACGACCTCGCGGCGCGTCAACATCGCTGCACCGGTCACCCAATCCACGTCCTGGATGTCGCCGTCGGGCTTGTCTTGCGCGTAGTAATAACGCAACCACCGACGCGGCGCGCATTTTTCAAGCCACGTGCTTTCAAAGAACAGCACCGGTAAGGTGGGGAAACGCCGCCGCGAGGATTGTACACTGCCGTCGGGGTTCAACAACTGCGGACCGACCATGCCTACATCGGGCTGCGCCTGGAGATAGGCAACCATGCGTGGCAGAGCGTCTCCCACGACCTCAGTGTCGGGGTTGAGCAGCAGCAGGAAATCGCCGCTGGCAGCCACAAGTCCCTGGTTGTTGCCACCGGTGAACCCGCGATTCTCCGTATTGGCGATGACGTTGACCTGCGGAAAATCATCGCGCATCATTGCGACGCTGTCATCGCACGAAGCGTTGTCCACAACGATGACCTCCAACCCCGGCTGCTCGTCCCACGAGGCATACACCGACGCAAGCGCGCGCCGGAGCAGGTCGCGCACATTCCAGCTTACGATGATGACAGAGAGGGTAGGCATAAGGCTTAGTATTGCCGTTGCACGGCAAAGGCGGCGATTTCTTCCATAGCCTGGCGATAAGGCGTTTCGGGATAAACGGCCAGGAGTGCACGTGCGGCGGCAGCTCGCTTGTCGGCTTCGTGCATGGCCCACTCGGCGGCGTCGGAGCGGCGCAGATCGGCAGCCAGCGCGTGGACGAGAGCTTCGTCAGGATGGGAGGACAGCATGGCCAGAATGCGCGTATCTTCAGGGTGTTGTTGACCGTAACGCAGCACCGGCAGCGTGAGGATGCCTTGCCGCAGGTCAGTGCCCACAGGTTTGCCGAGTGCGGTCTCATCGCCCATAAAATCGAGTACATCATCCACAATCTGAAAAGCTTCGCCGAGCAACTTGCCAAAGGTGTTCATCCGTTGCACATCGGCCTCTGGACGATGCGCCAGCAGCGCCCCGCTTTCCGTAGCCAGCGCAAACAGCGAAGCGGTCTTGGCAAAGATGCGCTCGTAGTAGGCGGTCTCGTCGGGAAGTTGGGTATGATCGGCAAACATCTGGCGCAGTTCGCCGTTGCAGATGATCGCCAGTGTTTCGGCGAAACGTTGCACCAGGCGCAGGTTCTGGCTGCGCGTCGCCAATTGGGCCGCCCAGGCGAAGGCCACGTCGCCGGAGAGAACCGTCGCCGCCGGCGTCCAGGTGGCGTTCAGAGTCGGCGTTCCGCGGCGTAGGGCGGCATTATCAATCAAATCATCGTGGATGAGCGTGGCCGTGTGCAACATTTCGATGGCGGCTGCCAGGGGGATGGCGGCCTGTATGTCGCCGCCGAACATATACGCCGATAACAGGGTCAGAGCCGGCCGGAGACGTTTGCCGCCGCTGTGGATGAGGGCAATCAGCGCCGGCGCGATGACGGGAGGAAGATGGTGTTGGATTTCGAGCATGATGGTGCGGACGGTATGTAATTCGTCTCGCAGTATGGTGGTGTATTGCAGTCCCTTTGATTTCATGGATTCTCGCGCCGACGATGGATTCCGTGCTTATTATACCACACTCATTGGCCGTTGAGCCGACTGGGCGGATTAAGAAGACGGAAATCTTTTAATCAGTCGGTGAACACAGTCGAAACAGCCGTCGCGCGTTGGCGGTAGTCGCCGCCGCGATCGTTGCTACCGCTATGTCCTTCAGCGCCGCAATGCGCGCGGCGATGTGGATGAGATAAGCCGGCTCATTGCGCTGTCCGCGATAGGGGTGGGGGGTGAGGTACGGCGCGTCGGTTTCCAGCAACAACCGCTCCATGGGGACTTGTCGGGCGACTTCGTGAAGTCCCGTAGCTTTCTCAAACGTCACCGGCCCGTCCATGCCAATGTAAAAGTTAAGCGCGAGTGCCTCCGGCAGCAACGCCGGGCCGGCGGCGTAGGCGTGCAGTGTGCCGCTGCGCTCCGGGTGATTGTGTGTCCAATCCCGCAACATGGCCAGCATATCGGCGTGAGCGTCGCGGTCGTGGAGGATGACCGGCAGAGATAGCTCGGCGGCGAGCGCCAATTGCGCTTCAAAGGCGGCGCGTTGTTGAGAAGGCGCGGCGCACGGCCAGCCGCGATCGGCGATGCGCGGCCAATAGTAATCCAGCCCGATCTCACCGATAGCGACGACGCGGGGGTGGCTGGCTAACTCCCGCAACTCCGTCAGCGTGGCAGGCGTGAGCGTGTCCGCGTCCGTAGGATGAATACCGACGGCGGCGTAGAGTGCGCAGGGTGTGTCGGCGTATCGCTCTGCCAACGCCACGGCGGCGCGGCTGTCTTCCAATGTGCTGCCGGGGAGGATTGCCAGGTTGACACCGTTCAACGCTGCGCGCGACAGGGTGGCGTCAAGATCATCCGCAAAACGCGCGTGCTGCAAATGGGCATGCGTGTCAATCCACATACGCGCATTATACACGCCGCGCCATAGACGACAATCACATAGCCTGCATTTTGTTGCCGGGGGTCAACGTTGTTCTTAGCCTCAAATGTTTATATGATGGATTGCTAATGTATTTCTAATGCGACTATGTTATAATCCCCAGAGATGCGAGAAGCACACAATCTTGGATGCGCGTCGGATTGTGCTCCGGCGCAGGCATCATAGAGACAACTTTCGACATTCAACTTTGGACTTATCTTAACTGGAGGGCTAAATGTTACCCTGGTTTAACACACAAGAGCAGAATATTGATGATTTAATCCGGCGTATCCCGGAAGAATTGCCCATTCTTCCGTTGCGGAATACTGTGGCGTTTCCTTACATTGTGATGCCGCTCGCCGTGGGCATACCGCGCTCGGTGCGGTTGATCGAAGATGTGGATCGGAGCAATCGCGTGATCGGCCTGGTGGTGATGAAGGACCCGACCGTCGAAGTGCCTGCGACCTCCCAGGTCTATCAGGTGGGGACGGCGGCGATTATCCATCGCGTGATGCGCTCTGACGATGGCACGCTGACGGTTTTCATTCAGGGGTTGGAGCGCTTCCGTGTCGTTGCATGGACGGCGGAGGAGCCGTACCTGAAGGCGCGCGTGCGCCTGACCCCCGACATCATCGAGGGTTCGGTCATCGAAGAGGCGTTGCGTCGCAGTCTGCTGGATGTCGCGGCGCGGCTGGCGGAATTGATTCCTCAGTTCCCAGAAGAGGCGATCCGTTTTATCCAGCAGCTTGAGGATCCGCGATTGCTTGTCTACCTGTTGGCGTCGAATATGCGCATTGACATGGCCGAGGCGCAGCAACTTCTGGAGGCCGACCGTATGGCTCAGAAGATGGAGCACCTGGTCAAGGTGTTGACGCACGAGCTAGAAGTGCGCGAAATCGGCCAGCAGATCCAGGAAAAGGCAAAAGAGGAAATCGAGAAGACGCAGCGCGAGTACTACTTGCGTCAGCAGATGGACGCCATCCGCAAGGAGTTGGGCGAAGGCGATGAAGGCCGGCGCGAGGTCGAAGAGTATCGGCAGAAGATCGCCGAGTGTGGGATGACCGATGAGGCAAAAGAGGAGGCCGAACGCGAGTTGGCGCGGCTGGAAAAAATGCCGCCCCAGGCCGCCGAGTATTGGGTCATCAAGACCTATCTTGATTGGCTGGTCGCCCTGCCGTGGAAGACGGCGACCGAGGATCATCTGGAGATTTCCGATGCGCGCGCGGTGCTCGATGAGGATCACTACGATCTTGAAGACGTCAAGGAGCGCATCCTGGAATTCCTGGCGGTGCGCAAATTGCGGCAGGAGCGTGGGCTTGACGAAACCACCGAAGCCGACCTGCAAGGGCGCAAAGTCGAAGGCTCCGGGGCCATTCTCTCCCTGGTGGGGCCGCCCGGTGTGGGGAAGACCTCACTGGGGCAATCCATCGCGCGGGCGTTGGGACGCAAGTTCACGCGGATGAGTCTGGGTGGCATGCACGATGAGGCCGAAATCCGTGGGCACCGTCGCACCTACATCGGCGCGATGCCGGGACGCATTATGCAGGCGATCAAACGCGCGGGCGTCAAGAATCCGGTCTTTATGCTCGATGAAGTGGACAAGATCGGTGCGGACTGGCGCGGCGACCCCTCGTCGGCACTGCTCGAAGTCCTTGACCCGCAGCAGAATCACGCCTTCCGCGATCACTATCTCGATGTGGACTTCGATCTGAGCCAGGTGTTGTTCATCTGCACCGGTAATACGACGGCCACCATTCCGGCGCCACTGTTGGACCGGATGGAGATCATCGAGATTGACGGTTACACGGAATACGACAAGTTGCACATCGCGCAGCAATATCTCATCCCGCGGCAGCTCAAGATGAACGGTTTGTTGCCGGGTGAGATTGTTTTCACCGAACCGGCCGTCCGTGCCATCATCCGCGACTTTACCCGCGAGGCGGGGGTGCGTCAGTTGGAACGCGAGATCGGCAAAATCTGTCGCAAGGTAGCGACGCAGGTGGCCGAAGCGAAAGAGGAGCGACGCATGGCCTCACCGGGCGAAGCCGAGGCCGGCGATGTCGAAACGGTGGCGGAGGTTGCACCCTCGGAAGTGGAGGCTGTGCCCTCGGAAGCTGAAGCTGTTGTCTCTGTGACACCTGAGGCGGTTGCGTCCGAGGCTTCAACAACTGCGACGCCCGAAACGCCCGCCGCTGAGGCCGAAACAGCCGTTGCGCCTGTGCCCGTCGAACCGATCGAGATCACGCCTGAAAAAGTGCGCGAATACCTGGGTAAGCCGCGTTATCGCTTTGAGGCCGCACTGCGGACAGAGCGACCCGGCGTGGCGACAGGGCTGGCGTGGACGCCGACCGGCGGCGAGGTGCTCTTCGTGGAGGCCGCGGCTATGCCCGGTCAAGATGGCAACCTCATCCTCACAGGTCATCTGGGCGATGTGATGCGCGAATCGGCGCGCATTGCTTTGAGCTACGTGGAGTCGCATTTGAAGGAATTAGGGCTGGGCGATGATTGTTGCAAGGGCAAGATTCACCTGCATGTCCCGGCCGGCGCCGTGCCGAAGGATGGGCCTTCGGCGGGTATCACGATGGTGACGGCGCTGGTCTCATTGCTTACCGGTCGTCCGGTATATCCCGATCTGGGCATGACCGGTGAGGTCACGCTACAAGGTCAGGTGCTCCCTATCGGCGGCCTGAAGCTGAAGGTGATGGCGGCGCACCGTGCCGGGCTGAAGCGTATCCTGCTGCCCAAGTTGAACGACGTAGACCTGGACGAATTGCCGGACAAAATCCGCAATGAGATGGAGTTCATCCTGGTCGAGGATGTGAACGAGGTGCTCCAGTACGCTTTGAAGCCCAAAGAACCGGAACCTGCGCCGGAAACCGCACCTGAAGCGACACCGGAGACTGAAACGCCACCGGTCGAGGTGGCCATGGCATAGGGAGTCACGTTTCGCCACGCCCGACGACTTATCGTTGGACTAAAAGAACAAAGCCCGCTTTAGGGGGCTTGAGCCTTCTTAGCCCGGTGATTGACCACCAGGCGGTGGGCGCGGAACGGGCTGCCGATTTTTCAAGACGACTCAAAGTGTAAACCAATTTCAGGTAGAAATGGAGAAGCCCGGTTTCTGAAAGAAACCGGGTTTCTTTTTGCCACTTTCACTTTCACCCATCTGACGCTATAATCCCAGGCAGGATGCTTGAAGATTGACTCATTCACCATTTTCTGACTACAACTCATAGTTAAGGAGTGTATGGACGAACTTATTGTTTTGGCAGAAGCGCCGGAGTTGGAGTTTGACTATCTGGCCGATTTCCAGCAGCACAAGAAGGTGCGGCAGAATTTGTTTTACACGACCGAGGGCGCGGAGACGTTCTACACGTATCGCGGGGCGGAGTTGGCGGAGATATGCTCGGATGACGAGTGCGCGTTCTTTGCCCGGCAGCCGTTTTGGACGGCGGACCGGCGCATCGCCTTCGTGAGCCTGGGATGCGGCAACGCCGGGCCGGAGAAGCCATTACTACAGGCGGCGAATACCGTTCACAGTGCCGGAGGCCCATCTGTGGTTTACTTTGGCGTGGATTCCTCGCGGACGATGCTAGAACTGGCGCAGCAGAACCTTGCTGAGGAGCACTTCCCCAAGAAATTCGTTTTGGCTGATTTTATCCGGCCTGATTTTGTGGAGAAGTGGCGCCCGCATCTCGCGGGGTTCGACACACAGGTGTACGCGATGCTTGGCGGCACGTTCGGCAACTTCGAGCAGGCCGTGATCGCCGAGGCGTTAGCGCGCATCGTTCCCGATGGTCACTATCTCTATCTGGACGTTGTCCCCCAATTCGACACACCGGACAAAAACGAGCAGTTGCGCAACCGTTTAATCCATTTGCCGCAGAACCTCAGCTTGTTCTTTATCAACCTGTTGGAAAAACTGTGCATTGACCAGGCTGCCGGCGAGCTGGTCAGTGAGGAAATCTACGAGGCGGATGTGGACGCGCTGCGGTACGTTGTATCGTTCCGTGTCCGTGAGCCGCTGGAATTCCCGTGCTTTGGCGGCGTTGTGCGTTGCCTGCCCGGCGAAGCGATCGAGCTGATGAACGTCCGCGCCTACAAGCCCGCCGCCTTGCAGAAGTTTATGGCGGGCTGGGGCTTCCGCTACCTCGACACCTACACGCCCGATGTAGGCAACCTGGCGCACCTGTGGCAGCGGTTTTTGTTTCAGAAGAACCGAACCTGCGGTACAGCCCCGATAATGAAAATGATCGCAGGACTATCTGACTAACGACTATCAGACTATTTTTAGAGACTATTTTTGAGGAGGCTATTCTATGATCAAAATTGCAATTATTGGCGCCGGAAGTTTGACGTTCACGCGGCGGCTGGTGATGGACATTCTCGCCGTCCCTGAACTGCGGGACACGGAGTTCCGCTTCATGGACATCAACCCGACGTATTTGGAGATGGTCACCAACGTTTGCCGCAAGATGATTGCGGATAGCGACGTTCCGGCGACCATTCTCCCCACGCTTAACCAGCGTGAGGCGATTGCCGGCGCGGATTACGTCTTCTGCCTGGCGCGGGTGGGGGGCCTGGAGGCGTTCCGCTATGACATCGAAATCCCGCTGAAGTACGGCGTGGATCAGTGCGTGGGCGACACGTTGGGGCCGGGCGGCGTCTTCTACGCGCTGCGCACCATCCCCGTGCTGCTCGACATCGCCAAAGACATGCGCGAGGTCGCGCCGGGCGCGTTGCTGCTCAACTATTCCAATCCCATGGCGATGAACACCTGGGCCGTGCGACGTGCGGGCGGTGTGCCGGTCGTGGGATTGTGCCACGGTGTCCAGGGCGGGCATTATCAAATTGCCGAGGTGTTGGGACTGCCGCCGGAGGAAGTGGATTTCGTCTGCGCAGGCATCAATCACCAGACGTGGTACATCCAGGTGACGCACAAGGGCAAGGACATGACACCCTATCTGCTCGAAGCCTTCGAGAAGCACCCCAAGTATTCGCAGACCGAAAAGGTGCGCATAGACATCCTGCGGCGCTTCGGCTACTACTCGACGGAATCCAACGGCCATCTGAGCGAGTATGTGCCGTGGTATCGCAAACGGCCCGGCGAGATCAAGGACTGGATTTCGCTCGATAGCTGGATCAACGGCGAGACCGGCGGTTATCTGCGCGTGACCACCGAGAGCCGCAACGAATATGAGCAGCTCTATCCCAAGTACATGAGTGGCGAAGTGGATATGATCCGTTTGGGCGACCGCAGCAGTGAGCATGGCTCGTACATCATCGAGTCGTTGGAGACCGGGCGGGTGTATCGCGGGCATTTCAACGTGGCGAACACGGGCCTCATCACCAACCTGCCCGACGGCTGCACCGTGGAATTGCCCTGCTACGTGGACGGCAACGGCATCAGCCCGGCGTGGGTGGGCGCGCTGCCGATGGCGTGCGCGGCGACGTGTCGCGTCAGCATCAACGTACAGGAGATGGCGGTCGAGGCGGCGCTGACGGGCAACCGCGAGCTGGTCAAACTCGCCGTGCTCCACGACCCATTGACCGGCGCCGTCTGCAACACCGCCGAAGTCTGGGCGATGTGCGACGAGATGTTCGACGCGCTGGCCCCCTGGCTCCCGCAGTTCAACGGCGAAGGGCGCACGTGGCCCGACATCCCGCAGCCCAATGGTGGCATCTTGCGGTTCCCAAAGTAGCTAAAGTAGACGGTAGGCGGTAGACGGTAGACGGGGGAAAATCCATGTCTACCGTCTACTGTTTTCTGTCTACCGGTATGCCGTTTAACTTTCAAAGATGGGCATAACTTCAGTGTAATCCTCACGATCGTCTTGCTATACTTGAGGAAGCAAAAAGGGGATTGGGGATTATGGGGATTAGGGATTTGGGATCAGGCAGCCTGTCTTCCCCTAGACTACCAGACTACTTGACTACCAGACTACCAGACTACTTGACTACCAGACTACCGACAACATGACTTTTGACAAGGAGTCCGTATGGCAGACTATCGTATCGCAGCGCATCCGATTCTTCCGATTCCTCCCGACGATTTTGTCGAATTCACCTGGCAAGGCCAGCCGTTGACGGCGCGGCGCGGGGAGATGATCGCGTCGGCGTTGTTCGCGCATGGCATCCACGTGTTCGGGCATCATCACCGGGATGGCTCGCCGCAGGGCATTTTCTGCGCGAACGGGCAATGTTCGCAGTGCCTCGTCATCGCCGACGGCTTGCCGGTGAAGGCGTGTATGACGCCCGTGACGCCCGGCATGGCCGTCGAGCCACTGGAAGGGTTACCGGTGCTGCCGCCGGTAGCGGAACCGCCACCTCTGCATGCATTACAAACCGTTGACGTGCCTGTGCTCATCATCGGCGGCGGGCCGGCGGGGATGTCGGCGGCGATCCAGTTGGCACAGTACGGCGTCCGCGTGCTGTTGGTGGATGACAAATCACGCCTCGGCGGGAAGCTGGTCTTGCAGACGCACCGCTTCTTCGGCTCCGTGGACGCCGTCTACGCGGGCACGCGCGGTATTGACATCGCCACCCGCCTCGAAGGTGAAGTTCGCCGCCACGCCAACATCGAAGTCTGGCTCAATACCACCGCGCTGGCCGTGTTCAGCGACAGGATGGTGGGCGTTTTGAGAACGGCAAATGGCGAATGGCAAATGGCAAATGGCGAATCAGTGAATCAGCGAATGGGTAAATCAGCAGTCACGCATCACGAATCCGAATCCCCTACTCCATACTCCGTACTCCATACTCCTCAGCCGGAATACGTGCTCGTGCATCCCGAAGTCCTCCTCGTCGCCGCGGGCGCGCGGGAGAAATCGCTGACGTTCAAGGGGAACACGCTGCCGGGGGTGTATGGCGCGGGGGCGTTCCAGACGTTGGTGAACCGCGATTTGGTGAAAGCCGCGCAGCGCCTTTTCATCGTCGGTGGCGGGAACGTCGGGTTGATCGCGGGGTATCACGCGCTGCAAGCCGGTATCGAGGTGGTGGGGCTGGTGGAGGCGCTGCCGGAATGTGGCGGGTACAAGGTCCACCGGGACAAGCTCGCCCGCTTCGGCGTGCCGATTTACACGTCACACACGATTCTGTCCGCCAATGGGCGCGATCATGTGGAATCGGTGACGATTGCGCAGGTGGATGAGCGTTTCCAGCCAATCCCCGGCACGGAGAAGTCCTTCGCCTGCGACACGGTACTCATCGCCGTGGGCCTCGACCCGGTGAACGAGTTCACGCAGAAAGCGCGGGCGTTTGGGATGACGGTCTTCGACGCAGGCGATGCCCAGGAGATTGCGGAGGCGTCGGCGGCGATGTTTTCCGGCAAGATTCGCGGGCTGGAGATCGCGCGGGCGCTCGGCGCGACGACAGAGCTGGTCCCCGACGAGTGGCGGCGCACCGGCGACATCCTCAAATCGCATCCCGGCGCGGTGATCCCGGAACGCATCCCCGCGCAGGAGGAGGGCATTTTCCCGGTCTTCCACTGCTCGCAGGAGATCCCGTGCAATCCCTGCACCTCGGTCTGCCCACAGCAGTTGATCTACATTGACCCAACTGACATCCGCAACATTCCCACCTACCTGGGGGCGGAGGCGGGGAAGGCGTGCCTGGGCTGCGAACAGTGCGTCGCCGTCTGTCCGGGGCTGGCGATCACGCTGGTGGACTACCGCAAGGACGCCGAGATGCCCACGGTGACGCTGGCCTACGAGTTCCTGGCGAGCAACATCGCCGTCGGCGATCGCGTGACGGCGCTCGATGCGGTCGGCAATGTCCTGGGTGATGTGGAAGTCGTGAGCGTGCGCGTCATCAAGCGCAACGACCGCACCGTGATGGTCAAGGTGCGCGCGCCGAAGGCCGTCGCTAAACTCATCGCCGGTTTGCGCGTGCAGCCGCCGGAAGTCGGATCGGCGCTGAGCGACGAGGTTGTTTCCCTTGATGATGATATGATCGTCTGTCGCTGCGAACGGGTGACAGCAGGCGAAATCCGCGCGCTGATCCGCAAGGGCTACCGTGACATCAACGAGATCAAGGCCGTCACCCGCGCCGGCATGGGCGCTTGCGGCGGCAAGACCTGCGCGGCTCTCACCCTGCGCCTTTTCCGCGAGGAAGGTATCTCCCTCGACGCCGTCACCCTCAACGTCCCGCGTCCCCTCTTCGTCGAAGTGCCTCTGGGCGTTTTTGCGGCTGAGCGCGAATTGCAAATGGCAAATGGCAAATGGCAAATGGCGGATCACGCCTCACGCATCACGCATCCCCAATCCCCAATTACCAATCCCCAATCCCCAATTACCTCTGACGTGATTATCGTCGGCGCGGGCAGCGTGGGCGTGCCGGCAGCGCTGGCGATGGCGCGGATGGGGCTGAAGGTGCGCGTGTTCGATGGGGCGCCGAGCCAGGGGCAGGGATCGAACAAGTCGGCGATTGGCGGGGTGCGCGCCACGCACTCCGATCCGGCGAAGATCCGCCTGTGCTTGCGCAGCCTGGAGATTTTCTCGACGTGGGAAGAGACCTACGGCCATAACATCGAATGGACGACGGGAGGGTACGCCTTCGTCGCCTACCGTGAGCAGGAGGCGCAGACGTTCAAGGAATTGCTCAAGGTGCAGCACGCCTACGGCCTCGACATTGACTGGTACGACCGCGACGATTTTCTGCGTATTGTCCCCGACGTGAATCCCGATGGCCTTCTCGGTGGAACGTTCTCGCCGCGCGACGGGCACTGCTCACCGCTGTTGGCCGGGCACGCCTTCTACGACGCGGCGAAGGCGGCGGGCGCGGTCTTCCACTTCAACGAGCCGGTGACGGAGATTCTGATTGACGACACGATCACCGGCCGCCGCATCCGTGGGATTCGGACGAGCCAGGGGACGTATCACGCGCCGGTTGTCGTCAACGCTGCCGGAGCATGGGCGCAGGCGATTGGGCGTTTGGTGGGGATGACGCATCCCGTGCAGCCCGACTCGCACGAGGCCGGGATCACCGAGCCGGTGGCGCACTTCCTGGGACCGATGCTCGTGGACATTCGTCCCGCGCCGGGATCGGCGAACTACTACTTCTTCCAACTGCGGGATGGGCAGGTCGTTTTCTGTATCACGCCGCGACCGAGCATTGTGGGCTTTGATCGCCGCGAAACGAGCGTTTTCCTGCCGCAGATCGCGTCGCGCATGGTGAATCTGGTTCCGCGTCTGGCGAACCTTCGCGTGCGGCGCACGTGGCGCGGCCTCTACCCGATGACGCCGGACGGCTCGCCGCTTGTCGGTTGGGCGCGCGAGGTGGGCGGCTACTTGATGGCGATTGGCATGTGCGGGCAAGGCTTCATGCTTGGCCCTGGTCTGGGTGAACTGCTGGCACGGATGGTCGCGCAGGAGGACTTGTCGCCGGAAGATCAGGAGGTGCTGAAGGTGCTCTCGCCGTATCGGGCGTTCGCGGGGCAGGAGGCGTTGAAGTAGGGGAGTGTGGAATATGGAGTATGGAGTAATGAACGGACAAACGTTGGATGCGCTATTTACTTTGCAAAGTTTGTTGAGTCTACAAGGATCGGCGGCGGCAGCGCTTCTCGTGCCAAATGTGATAGGCTATCTGGTGGGCGAAAAATTTGATCTATTAAACCTCGTCATCCGCAAGTTCTGATGTTTCGTTGACGAAAGGGTGTTTTGATGTACAAGGATGAGCTGTGGTATCGGAAGTTGGTGCGGGACATCGAGGAACACCGCTCGGATTTCACCGCCAAACAATGGCAAAGGTACCAGATGGAGTTTATGCTGCGCCTTGCCTTGCGGGTCAAGGACTCATCGGATGCTTGCGAGACGTGCCGCAGTTTTCAGCACACGTTGACCCGTCTGGAAGAGGAGTTCCTGGAATTGCCGGGATCAAAAGCGCAGCGCGGCTATCAGGATCAGCAGTTGCGACTGATGGGTGAGCACTTCGCCAAAACGCACCATCTCACCCCGCCGCGGTACTATTTGCGCCTGTACGCTTATTACGGACTGATTGCCGGCATGCTTTCCGGGATCATCCTGGGACTGATTGCTTTGGGCAACGGCATTTACCTGCCGGCCAGCACTGTGGCGGGATTGCTGCTGGGGGGCCTCTACGGCAATGGTGAAGACGCTCGTGCCAATCGCGAACGGCGAACGAT
Source organism: Anaerolineae bacterium (assembly GCA_035373625.1). Classification (GTDB taxonomy): domain Bacteria; phylum Chloroflexota; class Anaerolineae; order B4-G1; family SLSP01; genus DSWT01. The sequence goes on from DAOSNS010000007.1 coordinate 49,937, forward strand.
CTGACCTCAGGGCTTTATCATTCTCGTTACAGCAACTTCATTTGGCTTCGAGCGGATCGCCAGATCCGCGTTGCTCAACCTCTATCAGCTAACACGGGGAACTGGCGTTCCCCTCGTAGCAAGAATGATAAGGGCCTGATCTGACCTTGACTTTTCCGTTTTTTGCCTTATCATATAATATTGTGATGGTTTTATAATTTATTCCTCAGGACTTTTCGTGATGCAGCGAAGATTCTGGCTGGTCTTTGTCCTGTGCTTGATGGTGCCACTTGCCCGCCCTGCGCTGGCGTCTTCAGTCGCGCCGCCGGCCGTTGACGACGCGCCCGCATTGATGGAGAGCAGTGCGTGGACGGCGCATACCTTGCGGTTGGGCGAACAGGCAAGTTGTCTGGCCTTGCGCAGTGGGTTGGATTTGTCCGCCGTTGCCGTGGCTAATCGCGTTTTGAATCCCTCGTTGTTGCGTGCCGGGCAGACATTGAATCTTCCCCCGGCTGAATCCCTGTCTCTGGCTGCCGTCCATGCCGGCGAAACGCTGTTGACTTTTGCTGCGCGCCACGGTTTGTCATTGTGGGAGGTGCGGCGGCTTAATTCGGGGCCCTGGTATACCGGCAAAGCCGTGCGCTTCCCCGGCGCTTCCCCGGAGACTTGCCTCCCTTATCCATTGACGACATTCTCCGTATCCCCGCAACCCGTCATCCGTGGGCGCACGGCGATGTTCGTTTTCGAGACAACGGAGCCAGCGGCCTGTGAGATCACCTATCTGGGGCAGACGGAGCCGTGTTATCCGCTGGATGATGCGCACCTTTACGCACTGGTGGGCCTTTCGGCACTGATAGATCCGGGTTCATATCCCGTGAAAGTCACCGTGCAGGCCGATGGCCTGGAAACGACGTTCACCGTGCCGCTCAACGTCAACGCCGGGCGGTATGGCTACCAGTACATTGATCCCCCGGCCTCGCTTTCAAAGCTGATGGACCCCGACCTTATGCAAGGAGAGTTGGATTATCTTGCCACCTGGCGCACCATTCGCACCCCGGAACGCGCCTGGAGTTTGCCGCTTGCTTTTCCATTGCCGGCGCGTGTGTCTATCTCGGCCAATTATGGCGATCGGCGCTCGTATGGGGGGATGGTCAATGGGTATCACTCCGGCGTGGATTACCGCGCGTGGGGTGGGATGCGCGTGCTCGCGCCTGCGGATGGTGTGGTTGTGCTCGCCGAACGGTTGGAGGCGCGGGGAAACGCCGTGTTGATTGATCACGGCGGCGGCTTGATGACCGGTTACTGGCACCTGTCGCGGATTGATGTCCAGGTGGGGCAGCATGTGAGGCGCGGTGAGGCATTCGCGTTGGTCGGTAACACCGGTCTTTCGACCGGTGCGCACCTGCATTGGGAAATGTGGGTCAACGGTGTGTCGGTGGACAGCAGCCAGTGGCTTAGTGATGACGCTTTCCCCGGATTGCAGCTCTCCCCATTGACGCCCGCACATGAGCCGTAAGACAGAAGTATTGGGCGGCATTGTAATGGCGTGCGTATGCCTTATGGGCATCATGGACGGGATTGATCTTTGGAAATGGTAATAGGCCGGTTAATGAAGAGAAACAGCACACCCTCCCCAGTTATTAAGCGAAGTAAAAAACGGATAATAGCATTTGGGTGGTATGGAGGGAAATATTCGCATCTTGATTGGCTTTTGCCTTTACTTCCCCCGTGCCATCATTATTGCGAACCGTATGGCGGTTCTGCCGCTGTTTTGCTGAATCGAGACCCTTCACCCGTAGAGACCTACAATGACATTGATGGCGAAATTGCGAACTTCTTCCGAGTCTTACGAGACGAACCGGAACGTTTAATAAGGGCAATTGGCCTCACCCCCTTTTCGCGTGAAGAGTTCGCAATAGCCTGTGAAATAGACCCAACTTTAGATCCCATTGAACGTGCAAGAAGATCCTATGTGCGTGCTCGCCAAGTGCGGACAGGATTAGCGCAATCTGCAACATTAGGACGATGGGCTAATTGCAAGAACACCAGCAGAGCGGGTATGGCAGGCGCTGTCTCGCGCTGGCTCGGTGCAATTGAGGATTTGCCGGATATAGCGTTGCGTTTATTGCGTGTTCAAATTGAAAACAGACCTGCCGTTGAAGTCATACGTTTGTATGATTCGCCAGATACGCTTTTTTATTGTGATCCTCCGTATGTTCATGAGACTCGGGGTGATAACAATGCTTATGCTTACGAAATGAGCGATGAAGAACACCATGAGTTGGCATTGGTATTGAATTCAGTTCAGGGTCTTGTGGCTATTTCGGGTTATGATTGTGAATTGATGAATGAGTTGTACCCTTCTCCCAAGTGGTACAAGAACGTTGCCCCGGCCAAAACAATACACTCAACTAAAGATGAGCGCACTGAGATTTTATGGACAAATTACGATCCAAAAGCAATTTATTCAAGAACACTATTTTAGGGTAGGATGATGAGTGCGCCTGATGAAATTCTTTCAAATATTCTGAAACGCGCTTTGGCAAATACAGCCAAGTCGGCTATTTCAGACCATGAAATTCGCTCACGAGTTGAGTATGTGTGCCGGCAGATTAGCAACCGAGCCGGCACAAGGCTTATTATGGCTTGCCTTTTGGCCAAAATAGATCGGCCAGATATTGATCCTCGAAAGCCATATACTGAAATTGGTGATCCTGATGCTTTTTCTGGTCGGTCCTATGATGAAAAGTACATTACTCGCTTCGTTTATGAGAATCATTTGCCATTGAATCCGACAACCGCTTTCCTCACCCCTGCATTTCGCAATCTAGACAAACCTCTTACGACAGATTTAGAGTTAGTCGGAAGACCTCGGCAGGTGTATAGAGAAACTTTACAGTTGCTTGACGATGTATATCAAGCGAGAGTAACAGCAGAAGATTTGTTGACTGAAGTAGTGCGTATATTGTTGCTTATGCGTGAAGAGAAACAAACGAGGATAAACACTCTGCTGGCTGGACTTTCATCTGAAGATACGTTACCCTTGTCATCTGAAGAGATTGTCAATTTGATTGAACAACATCTCAAATGCAAAAATTCCAGCAGATTGCCTGTTTTGATCATAGCTGCGGCTTATAATTCTGTGGGGGAAAGGCTTGGCGAGCGTATACTACCCTTACAAAGCCATAATGCTGCGGATGAACAAACGGGTTCTCTATACGCTCAATGAATTGTTATGTGCGGACGCTTTTCTCTGGGTGTGAATCTGGATGCTCTGGTTGAGGCTTTCCCCGATTTTACGTTTCCGGCGGAGATGACGCCGCGCTATAACATCGCGCCAACGCAGGATGTGGCGGTCGTCCCCAATACAGGGGAACGCACGGTGCGCATGTTCCGCTGGGGATTGATTCCTCCGTGGGCCAAAGACCCGGAAATCGGCAATCGCCTGATCAATGCGCGCGCCGAGACGCTGGCGGAAAAGCCTTCATTCCGCGCGGCCTATGTCCGGCGGCGCTGTCTGATCCTTGCGGATGGTTTCTATGAGTGGCAATCCTTGCCGGGGAGCAAAGCCAAAATCCCCGTGTATGTGCGACTGGCTTCCAAAAAGCCGTTTGCTTTTGCCGGACTGTGGGAACTCTGGCGGCCTGACGATACGCCTGTTTTCTCCTGCACTATTATCACCACCGAGCCGAACGCGCTGCTTGCGCCGATTCACGACCGCATGCCCGTGATTTTACCGCCGGACGCTTACGCGACGTGGCTCGATCCCGCCGAACAAGAACCCGCCGTGCTCAATGCCTTGCTCAAGCCTTATCCTGCTGACTTGATGATCGCTTATCCGGTCTCGCGTTTCGTCAATGATCCGGCAAACGACTCCCCTGCCTGTATTGTAGCGAGTGGCGAATAGCGAATTACGAATAGCGAATTACGAGTTACGAGTCGCCGATTGCAGGATTACCCCGTGTTCCAGGTGGGCAGCGCCGATGCCGGGGTGTGCACCGCGCGTCCATTGGGCGATAAGCAGTTCGTTTTCCCCTTTACGGCGTAACAGTCCTTCCGGCAGCCAGAAGCGGTGCTGCGGGGCGCGGGTGTCGGCATAGCGCCCGATCAGTTGGCCGTTGAGAAACACGTATGCCCGCCCCTGCGTCTGATCCAGAAACAGAAAAAGCGGCACTTCCACGTCATCCGGCAGGGATAGTGAAAATACGGCCCGGTGCCAGGTGATGTGCGGATCGCCATCGTCGGGGAGCAGGGCCCGGTCCGCATAGCCGGCGCAACCTTGCACGGTGCGTTCGCCGCTCAGCCCCCAACGTGCGCGCCAGTGAATCGGCGCGCCGCTGTCGAGTGTGCAGGCTGTCAATCCCCGTGGATGTGTCGTGGCCTCCCAATCGTGTTGCCGTCCCAGGTTCTCTACAAGGATAGCGAGGACGTTGTGCTCACGCAACAGATGTTGTGGCAGCGGAAGCGTTTTGGGTGCGCCGGGGGTGGCACCGGGCGGCGTGTTGAGCGCGGCGAGGAGTATGCCGTTCAGAAAAACATCGCCGGCCTGATCGCAGTACAGGGTGAGCTGCCCCGCCGTCCCCTCAAAATGTCCGCGATACCACAGAAAGCCGTCGGGGCCGATCCCCGGCGGCTCCGCGCCGGGTGCGGCATGCGCCCACAGGCCATCCTCGTAATCCGGTGTGATTTCGGGTGCGCCGGGACGCGCTTCCCAGACGAGAGGCGGCAGTTTCACGGCGGGCGCGGCCGGCCAAACGAGCGGCGCGAGCCACGTATGCGGGTCACTGCCGCGCCACGGTCCCCAGCGGTACCCTGTGCCTTTTTCTCCTACCAGACAGGTGTAACTGCCATCGGGTTGCGGCTGCACCCATTCTGGCCCGATGACCAGACCACGCGCCGGGGCCTCCGGCGCAGGATTCCAGACGGCGGGATAGGCCGGCGTCGTGCGCCAGGTATCATCCAGCGGCCACACGCGCGCCGCGAGACGTGGCTCCAGCGCCAGGCATTGCACGACACCCTCCGGGCCATCGAGCAGCAGCGAAACCCATCGCGCCGCTTCAAAACGCACCGCTAACCCGGCGTCTGTGCGCTGGGTGCGTACCGGCCCGCGTGCGTGGCGAGGACGGAAATCATCCGAGAGCAGCAGGTCGCCGCCGTTCTCGTTGACCAGGATGAGCAGATGCCGTCCCGCGACGGTCATCATCAGCAGCGGTTCCATAGTCGTCGTCAGCACGTAGCCGCCGGGGATACGCCAGTGCAAGGGTAGGATGCGTGTGGTTTCCGCTTCCAGGACGATGGGGGCTGTGGTGAGGACGGTGTCGCCGCAGGCCAGGGAGAGGCGCGTTTCGGTTGCCGGCAGGCCGGCCGTGTCCAAAAAAGCGAGGGCGGCAATCTCGCCAGCGCGGGTGGCGCGCAAGACACGGCCATCGCTGGCGTAAATCGTCGTTGTGGGCTGGGCTTCGGTCAGCGCCGCACCCAGCGTTTCTGCCGTGAGCACTATCCGCCGCGCCTGGAAATAAGCCGGAGTGAGCGCTGCGCCTTCACCGAGCGGCGCGCCGACGCCGCTGGCGGCGCAGGCATCGGCCATGCCCCAATACCCCCAGTTGAGACCCGCGTGGACCGGTGCGAGTCCATAGCCTGTTGCGCCCTGGCCCAGGGTGCGGCTGATGGGGAGGCGTGGGTGTTCCGCGCCGAGCCGCCTGAGCAGGCGTTCGCGGCTTTCACTGTCCCACGTGAACGGCGGGGCAATTTCGAGGATGTGAAGCCCTTCTGTTTCATTGTGTGGATCGGGCAAGACGTCACCGGGAAGCTGTTGCAGGGGGAGGATGGCGGGAGATTTTTCGTCCACGCTTAAATGCTGCACGGGGGCGGCGACTAACGCCGGCGCACCGAGTTCGTGCGCCAGCTCTGTCAGCGCGCGCAGGTAACGCGGCAATCCCTGACCATCCGCGCATGAGCCGGGGTTCAAAGCGAGCAAGAGCAGGTTGGGACGCGCGACAAAAAACGGGAACAGGCGTTCCCACCATTCGCGCACGTGACGCAGGAAGGCAAACGAAGGGCCGGGGGGCACGTCACCGCTGCAATCGGGACGCACACCGGGCGTGTGGATGAACCAGTGCGGCATGCCACCGGCGTTCAAATCGGCCTCGACCCACGGCCCGGCGTCGGGAATCAACCACAAACCGGCGGCTTCGACTTCGTCCAACAAACGGCGTATGTCACGCAGGCCGGTGAAGTCGTACAACCCCGCCGCCGGGCTGTGATAGGCCCACGGGAAAGGGATGACGACCGCGTTCAGGCCACCGGTGCGCATACGCCGTAACACCGGCGCCCACAAATCGGGGTGGGGCAGGCGAAAGTAGTGCAGCGTCCCCGCCTGGATTAGCGCGGGAACGCCGTCAATGCGTATTTCTGTGTCATACGTGACTTGTGGTTTCATGATTGTTTGTCGCACCCATAAAAGCTCTGTCAGCAGATTGAGCAGATTAAGCAGATGGGCATATCTCTCATCCGCTAAATCCGCTTAATCTGCTGACCATCTATCGAGCAATCTTTGAATCGCGCCGAGACCGCTAGAAGCCAGCCATGCCAGGGCTTCTCGAAGGGATGGCCGACGCGGTGGACGCCAGCGCGTCGCCATCGCCCGCGCCCTGGCGAACGAACCCGCGCGAGCAGGTCTTCGGCACGCTTGCGGCGCTTTGTGGGGCTGGCGACCTGCCCTATCATTGGCGTTTCGACGTTCTCGCGTGCGTTAAGGGCGGGGATAAGGTTGTGCATCTGGAACACAAAGCTGGCGTGTTATTGGTTTACGTCAATATCAATGAAGACGGTCATCCCCCAACGGATTTGGGGTGGCAGTTCGGCCGGCTCAAGGATGACGGTGTAATGGACACCTCCTGTGCCTGCCTTAGCCATCGGCGCGATGTGGGTGATGTGGCCGCTGAGCGTGACGTTGGGCAGTGCGTCGAAGGTGAGTGTGGCGACCTGCCCCTCTGTGATACGCGCCACGTCAATCTCGTCAAGGTCGGTGGTTTCGACGCGCAGCGTGGTGAGGTCGCCAAGGGTGATGAGGGGCTGTCCCGGCGCCACAAATTCGCCGCGCCGCACGTTGACGTGGGTGACGGTTCCGGCGAAGGGGGCAACGATGATGGTGCGTGTGAGGGCGGCTTTTGCCATTTCCAGGGCAACTTTAGCCTGCGCGACGGCGCTTTCGGCTACGGCAATGTCTTCGGGCAACACCCCGGCTTTGAGCAATTCAAGCTGCGCCACGGCCACGTCGTACTGCGCGGTGGCGGCGGCGACATTGGCGTCGGCGATGCGGCGTTGTGCCGTTGGAGCGGATTTGGCGGCCTGGAGCTGTGCCTCCGCCGCCGCGAGTGCTTTATCCGCCGCCTGGAGCGCGAAGCGCGCTTGTTCTTCCATTGTACCGAGCAGTGGGCAGGCTTTGTCGTTTGAGCCTGGAACGTCATAGCATTTCAACGTTTCGTCGTGTTTCTGCCGCGCCATCAACTGTTCGGCTTGCGCCTTTGCCACCGCGGCTTCGGCGGCGGCAATTTCGGCTTCGGCGGCGCCACTCCACAGTTGACTGCGCTGCGCGAGTGTCTGCGAGATGGCCGTCTGCGCGGCGGCGACCTGCGCCTCGGCCACGGTGATTTCGGCGGGACGGACACCGACTCTGGCGCGGGCGACCTGCGCCTCGGCGGCAGCAAGCGCGGCTTCGGCTTGCTGCACGGCGAGCCGTGCGTCTGTATCGTCGAGCCGTACCAGCACATCGCCGGCCGCTACCTGATCCCCTTCCGCAACGAGCACCTCAAGGACCATGCCACCGATTTGTGGACTAACCGTTGTCCATACTGCCGGGACGATTTCACCGGTAACGGAAACCAGGGTGGTGTCTTTTTCCACAAAAACCGGCGTGACCTCCGGAGGCGTCTGGATTTCACACGCGGAGAGCAGCAGGATTGCTATCAATCCGCAGAGCACGAGGCTGCGGATGACAATCTGTCGTCCCATTGAACCATAGGAGAGATAAAGAGAGATTGGATTTTTCATCGCTTTTGCCCTCGATAGCTGCCTTGTGGTTTATGCTTTTCTCGGAGTTTACACTCGAAACATCAGTTGGCAAGAAGGTCACCGTTACGGACGGGGTGTTCCGAGGGGAACGCCAGTTCCCCGTTTTTAGCTAGAGACGCGGATCTGGCGATTCAACGCGGATCTGGCGATCCAGCGCGGATCTGACGATCCGCTTGAAGCGGTTGGGAGACGCGGATCTGGCGATTCAGCGCGGATCTGACGATTCAACGCGGATCTGACGATCCGCTTGAAGCGGTTGGGAGACGCGGATATGGCGATTCAACGCGGATCTGACGATTCAACGCGGATCTGACGATCCGCTTGAAGCGGTTGGGAGACGCGGATATGGCGATTCGCTTGAAGCGGTTGGGAGACGCGGATCTGACGATCCGCTTGAAGCGGTTGGGAGACGCGGATCTGGCGATCCGCTTGAAGCCAAATGAAGTCACTGTAACGAGAATGATAAAGCCCTGCGTTACGGATATTCAGTAAAATCAAAAACTAGTGTATACTGTGGGCGGTAGGTTCTGAGAGAGGGGTTTTCACAATCTATCACTCACAATCCGCCCCTACAGAACCTACAACCCCGAATGTACGGAGGGCTTATGGCGAAACGTTTATCTGTGATAGATGTTGATCGTTGTGTGGGCTGTCAGGCGTGCATGTTCGCATGTACGCGGCGGACGGGAAGCGGCGGGTTAGAGGAGTCGTGTATCCACGTGCAATCTGCCGGTGGAATCCGCAAGGGGTTTACGGTGATCGTGTGTCGCGCCTGCACCGATCCTCCATGCGCGCGTGTGTGTCCGACGGACGCGCTGACCCCGCGTGAAGGCGGCGGTGTGCGCTTCAAGGCTAACCTGTGCATCGGCTGTTACAACTGCGTGGAAGCCTGTCCGTTCGGTGCGGCATTTTGGGATGCGACGAATCACAAGCCGCAAATCTGTGTCTATTGTGGCTATTGCGCGGATTATTGCCCGTATGGGGTGATTGCGCTGGAAGAGGTCGTGGGCTGAGGGGTGGGAGGAGGTCCCTATGCTGACAAATGATCCATTAAAGCGCGTTCTTTACATTGATCTTGCTCGTCGCTCATTTGAGGTTAAGGAACGGCCGGAGCTTTTTGAAGAAAACCTGGGCGGGAGCGGCGTCGGTATTCGCTTGCTGGAAGAGGAATGTCCTGCCGGCGCAGATCCGTTGGGGCCGGAAAACCCCATCATTTTCACCGTGGGGCCGCTGGTGGGACTGTACCCGCTGGCTTCTAAGACGGTGGCAATGTTCAAGTCGCCGCACACGGGCAACCTGGGCGAAAGCCACGCGGGAGGGCGCAGCGCCGTCTCCATCCGCCTGGCGGGCTATGGTGCGGTGGTGATTCGTGGCGCGAGCGCGATGCCCGTGTATCTGGTCATTGACGAGAACGGCGCGCAGTTCCGCGATGCTTCGGCGCTGTGGGGGACGCGCAGCAGCTATACCACCGGTTCGGTGTTGCGCCGCCGTGAATCAGGTAGCGGGACGCGCTCGATTATGCGGATCGGGCGTGCGGGCGAGAAGCTGGTGAGCTACGCCTGCGTCATCACGGAAACCTACCGTCACTTCGGGCGGCTGGGTCTGGGTGCGGTTTTCGGCAGTAAGCGGCTCAAGGCGCTGGTAGTGCAGGGCAAACGCAATTTGCCGGTAGCGGATCGGCGTGCCTTCCGTGCAGCGTATGATGCCATTTTCAAGGCCGCAGTGGATTCCCCGTTGATGAAGAAGTACCACGAGTTGGGTACCCCCATCAACGTCATCCCGCTGGATACCATCGGTGCGCTGCCCACGCGCAACCTGCAATCCGGACGTTTCGAGGGCGCCGAGGCAATTTCCGGCGAGAGCCTGGCGGCGCACTATTTGGGGCGACGGGTGGCCTGCGCACACTGTCCGGTCGCTTGCATTCACCTGGCGGCATTGCGTCTGCCTTATCCCAACGATCCTTACTTCTACAAAACCCTCATGCTCGGCTATGACCATGAACCCATCTTTGCCACCGGCAGCATGCTGGGACTGGGCGATGTCCCCGGCATGTTGCAGGTGCTCGATGAGATCGAGGTGCAGGGATTGGATGCGATCAGCGCCGGTGTGACGCTGGCATGGGCGACGGAAGCCTTCGAGCGCGGCCTCATCACGGAGGCCGAGACCGATGGGTTACCGCTGGCCTTCGGTGACGCGGCAGTTTACATCGAGGCCGTGAAGCGCATTGTGAGCCAGCCGACCGATTTCTATAAGGCACTCGCGCGCGGTGTCGAGCATGCGGCCTCGGTCTACGGCGGGCTGGATTTCGCGCTGGCGTTCGGCGGCAATGAGATGCCCGGCTATCACACCGGTCCGGCGTGTCACGTGGGATGGTCGGTGGGCGCGCGCCACAGCCACCTGGACAACGCCGGTTACAGTCTTGATCAGAACGCGGCGAAAAAGGGCCAGGTGCTCACACCGGAATTTGTGGGGACCACGTTGCTTGAAGAGGAACGCTGGCGGCAGGTGCTCACGAGTCTGGTGGTATGCCTGTTCGCGCGCGGCATTTATGACCGCGAGACGACGCTCAATGCGCTGGCGGCGGCAGGATTTGAGTGGAATGTCGCGGATCTTGAGCGGCTGGGAACCGAGACGTTGCGCCGCAAGATCGCCTTCAAACAGCGCGAGGGCTTTGATTTTGGCGCGCTGCGCGTTCCGCAGCGCATTATTGAGACGCCGTCGCCCGCCGGGCCGTTCGATGAGGCATTTGTGCGGGCGGCCATTGCCAGTTTTAGTGAGCAAGTGTGACCATGGATGAGGATGCTTTTTTCTCCGCCAAAGAAACAGTTCAACCGGACCCCGATAGTGGGAAGAAGCAGCGAAAATTCGATGACCCCGACTGTGTGTGGCGTTACCATGGCTACAGACTCGACAAGGGCAACTTTACCACGGCCATGGTGCACCTTTACCGGGCCGAGATTACCCGCGTCAACCTGTGGCGCAACCGCCTGGATACGACGACGAACTGGTCGGTGGTAACGACGGCCGGCGCGCTGACTTTTGGCTTTAGCTCGACACAAAACCCGCATTTTGTGATTTTGCTGGTCTTGCTGCTGGTGTTGATTTTCCTCAACATCGAGGCGCGGCGCTATGCCTATTACTCGTTGTGGTATCATCGTGCGCGGTTGATGGAGACGGAGTTTTTCGCCGCCATGCTTGCGCCTCCGTATGAACCGGCGCCGGATTGGGGAGATGCGCTTGCCGATGTGTTGCGTCATCCGGTGTTCCCCATCTCCCACTGGGAAGCGATGGGCAACCGTTTCCGCCGTAACTACGCGGCGATTGTCACCATCCTGATTGCCAGTTGGATTCTCAAGCTGGCTGTTCATCCTGCACCGGCGAGCGGCGTGTGGGAGCTGATCAATCGGGCTACCATTGGACAGATCATCCCCGGCCCGGTGGTGATTACGCTGGTTTTCTCGGTCTACTTTATGTTGTTCGTGATGACGCTCGAAGGCTACCGGCGTTATCGGAAACGCGGCGCACCGCGTCGTGACGAGTGGCAACACCGTGGGCCGAGTTGGTTCAAAACGGGCGTTACACCAAACCTGGCGGTCATCGTCACCAAGCAAAGGGAGCAGATGGCGGCGCGTTTGATGACAGAACTGGGACGCGGCGTCACAGCGATGGAGGGCACGGGAATGTATACAGGAGAAGAGCGGAGCGTGTTGCTCTGCGCCATCACCGATGTACAGATTCCGCATCTCAAAACGATTGTCCGCGAGGTAGACAAAGACGGATTTGTGGTGGTGACGCAGGCCCGCGAGGTGCGCGGTGGGCATTTCAAGACTCAGGAACCGCCGAGTTAGCGCGAAAACGGGAACTTTTTTCCGGGTCGGCGCGTCTTACTCCTGATGACGATCAAACGAACGACTACCCGACTAACGACTAACGACTAACGACTACCCGACTAACGACTATTCGACTAACGACTACCCGACTAACGACTATTAGACTATTCTCACGAGGCTACGATGTCTATCGAAAATACAGCGAAACCGACAAAGAAAAACATTATCGCCCTCCTTGTGGGCGTGCTTATTCGTCCCAGAGCGACATTCGGTTATCTCAAAGACAATTACAAGCGCGGATGGTGGTTGCCGGCCATCCTTATCGTGCTGCTGACCGTCGCGCCACTTTTTGCTGCGGCGCGACAAGTGCCGGCCGAAACGGCGCCGGTGGTGAAAGAAATGGAAATGCCCGCTGTGAAAGGGGTCATCGTCGAGTCGGGCGGTATGCCGGTAGAACCGCCGCCGGCAGCACCTTCGTCCGGCGCACCCGGTATCCTGGCATTGGGCGGCGCGATTCTCCGCACACCGCTGGCGTGGCTCTTGTGGGGTGGGGCGTTGTACCTGGCAAGTGTCTTCCTGGGCCGCAGCAGTAATTTTGGCCAGATGTTCCGCCTGGCCGTGTGGACGTGGCTGCCGTATGGGATTCGTGGCCTCGTGCAGACGGTTTACATTCTGATGACGGGCAACGCGATTGTGAATAGCGGCCTTTCCGGTTTCGTCATAGACAAAAAGGCCGAGTCGCTCATTCCGCCCGGCCCGGGTCAACTGGCACTGGCGAGTATCCTGGGGCGCGTGGACATTTATGCCCTCTGGCACTTGTTGCTGGTGAGTGTAGGGTTGATGGCTTTCACAAATTTGACGCGCAAGAAAGCCTGGACTGCCGCGCTGGTCATCTGGTTGGTGCTGGCCTTGCTCGGCATTGTCCCGGCGATTTTCGGCGGGATGTTCAGCAACGTTCTGGGTAACCTCATGGGGCCCAGAATGTGAGGCTAAGTGCTTCCTGTCGGTAGACTGATTGCGCATGACCATGCCGATTATCCAGACCCACAACCTGCGTCGTGATTTCACAATGGGCGAACAAATCGTCCATGCCCTGGACGGCGTTGACCTGGAAGTCAATGAGGGGGACTTCCTGGCGGTGATGGGGCCGTCGGGATCGGGGAAATCCACACTGCTCTATTTGCTCGGCGGATTGGATCGGCCTACCGAAGGTGAAATCTGGGTTGGCGGGCGCGACATCGCACTGCTGGATGAGAACGATCTGGCGGTTTATCGTGGGCAGGAAGTCGGCTTTGTCTTTCAGGCCTTTCATCTTATTCCGACGATGACCGCGTTGCAGAATGTGGAGTTCCCCATGATCTTCAATCGCATCCCCCCCGCGGAGCGCCGTAAACGTGCTGAGGTGCTGCTTGAACGGGTGGGGTTGAGTGAGCGCATGGGACACAAACCTACCGAACTTTCGGGCGGACAGCAACAGCGCGTTGCCATCGCCCGTGCCCTGGCGAACGATCCTCGCATCATCCTTGCCGATGAGCCGACCGGCAACCTGGACACGCGCACCGGGCAGGAAGTGCTCGATTTGCTCACCCACCTCAACCGTGAGGAAGGCCGCACCATCGTCATCGTCTCGCACGATCCGTCGGTGACGCGCTTTGTCACGCGAGACATTCATTTGCTGGATGGACGAATTGTAGAACGTAATTTGTGATTAGTGGGAGGGGATTGGTATCTGCTTATGCTGTTTGTCAATACTTCTCAAGAGGTTTCTATGCAAAAAAACATCAAATGGATTTTTGTCGCAGGATTGACGTTATTGTTATCACTGGGCATTGTGGCCTGGGTGACGGCACAGACGCCCATCACCGTAGAACCGACTACCCTGCGCACCGACCTGGGTGGCTCGATCAGCATCTACGCGACCGGTACGTTGACCTTTACTGAAGGCTACACCGTGCGTCTGGTCAATTATGGCGTTCTGGCGACCAATTATATCAACCCGACGGTGTTGCAGGCCGTCGTGCCGGCGGGATTGGATGCCGGTGATTATACCCTGTGGGTTTTGGACACCACCGGTATCACCGTTGGGGCCGGCTCGCTGCGGCTGGTGAATCCTCCTGCTCCGACTGCGACACCGAAACCTTCATCACCGCCGCCACCCGGCCGACCGATTCTCACCATCCGCAACTACACTGTGGAGCCGCTGCAAGTGCGCCCCGGCCAGGAATTCACCGTGACGATCGAGGTTTACAACAACGGCAGCCGTGCCGGCGAGAACACCATGGCGGTCTTCCCCGGCGGAACGTTCATCCCTCTGGGAGACAAAGGCCATCTTTTCTGGCAGGTGCACATCAACGCGACGTTTGTGGCAACGCAGCGTTTCCGGGCGCCGACTTCTATCACCAACGGCATTCATAACGTCGAGGTGCAGCTCTCGGCCAATGACTGGGAGGGCAACCACTATGACTATCCGGCTACCATCCCTGTTGAAGTAATCGGCGCGAGTACCGGTGCGGCGCCGACCGGCAAACCCAAAGTGCTTATCGAGAGTGTTTCCACGACGCCCGCAGTTGTCACGCCGGGGACGCCCTTTTCGCTGACGTTGGTGCTGGCCAACCGTGGTAGCCGCACCGCCGTCAACATTATGACCGGCGCCGATCCGGCGAGCGCCGTTCCAGCTTCGGGTGGCAACGTTGTTTCCACCGACCTCTTGCGTATAGACGAAAGCGTTACGGTGACCCTGCCGTTGTTGCTCAAACCGGTAAAGGAAGGCGGGCGGCAAGGGTTGACCATTGCGCTGGAATACAGCGATTACAGCGGCGGCAGCTATTCCGATCAACAAACGGTGGGCATAGACATTGATACCAGTCTGGCGAATCGGCCGCAACTGTTGATCAACGCTTATCGCACGGATCCAACGAGCATCTCCCCCGGCGACAGCTTCACCCTCACGCTGGAGTTGGCGAACGTGGGGGGTGGGAACGCCCAGCGTGTGACCCTGGCCCTGGGTGGTGAGGATGGCGAACAGCTTGGGGCGTTTGTTCCCATCGGTGGCAGCAATGTCAGTTTTGTGCCGGATGTCGCTGCCGGGCAGACGACGGTGTTGACCATGCGGCTGATGGTTGCCGGAAATGCCGAGACTAGAGCGCACAATTTGCCCGTGGCGCTGGCTTATGATACCGGGACCGGCACGCGCGAGAAAGGCACACAGCGTATCAGTCTTATGGTATTCCGCCGACCCAAGTTCCAGGCCAGCTTCTATCGTCCTGTGGAAGGCACAGCGATGGTCGGACAGCCCATGCCTCTGCCCATCGAAGTGGTCAATGCCGGTACGGCGCGCTTTAACGTGACGAAGCTGGAAGCTGTCGGCGAAGGATGGGAATTCGTGGGCGAGAATAGCACCTACGTCGGCAACCTTGACCCCGGCGGCTCGTGGACGCTGGATGCGACGGCCATCCCTCTCACCCCGGGGCCGCTGGATGTTGTCGTCAACGTGTATTACGTGGACGATCTCAACCAGACACAAGCCTACAGCCAGACCCTCACCGTGGAGGCTATGGAAATGCCCCAACCGGGTGATGGAGAAAGTCCCTTCCCCCCCGAGGAACAGCCCGAAGCGCCACCGGAGACCCTCATGCAGAAAATCCTGCGCTTTATTAAAGGCTTCCTGGGCCTGGGTAGCTAAAGGATGCAAGATGCAGGATGCATGAGTCGGTGCTATGCTTCATTCGCCATTTGCCATTTGCCATTCGCTGATTCCCTATGACCATTCGTGACTTACTTCGTTTAGTCCTAAGCAACCTCAAGCGCATGAAAGCGCGTGTGGCGATGACGGCCATTGGCGTGATCATCGGCACGGCGGCGGTGGTAGTGTTGATGTCATTGGGGGCCGGCCTGCAGAAACTGGCCACCGAAAGCCTCTACGGCATGGGCGGCCTCGATGAATTGATGGTGCGCAACGACAACTATTGGGGGATGATGGAGGTGAAGGCCGGCGGAGGTCAACAGCAGCAGCCGCAAAACCTTGTGCTCGACGATACCGTGTTGGACCAAATCCGTCAGATGGAAGGTGTGGTGGCGGCGACACCGTTACTGGATGTAACCATGATGGGGCCGTTGCGGCTGGATCGGCAGGATGGATGGGCCCAGGTCTACGGCGTGACGATGGAGGATTTTGCCAAGATCGCCAGGTTGGAGCGGGGCACGCTGGAGCTGTATCGGGGTCAGGTCATTATTGGGGCGATGGTGCCGGAAAACTTCATCCCCTGGGAAGAGCGTGAGCAGAGCGAAACGCCGCCTGTCCCCCCCGAATTGCTCGGCAAGACCTTGCAGATGATCCAGTTTCAGTATAACGAAGGCGACATGTATTCGACAGAAAGCGTCGTAGCGCGCCTGGAGGTTGTGGGACAACTCAAACCCCAGGGCTATATGTACGACTACAACATCTTCATGCCGCTCAAAGAGGCGCAGCGGCTCAATCAACGGATGAACGCTGCCATGCCGCCGGAAGCGCAATCCCCGGCACGCAAGGACTATGCTCAAGCGTTGGTCAAAGTGCAAAATCCCAATCAGGCGCCGCTCATCGAGCAACAGCTCAAGGATATGGGGTTCTCGGTGTATTCAGATCGTCAGCAGTTGGAGAGCATTAATCAGTTCTTCCTTATCGTCCAGGCCGTGCTTGGGGGCATCGGCGCGGTGGCGCTGCTGGTGGCGGCTTTTGGTATTGCTAACACGATGGTGATGGCGATTTACGAACGCACGCGCGAGATCGGATTGATGAAAGCCGTCGGCGCGACCAACCAGGATGTGATGTCGGTGTTCCTGACCGAGGCGGGGAGTATCGGCTTTCTGGGCGGCATCGGCGGGGTGTTGCTGGCGTTGGGGGTCAATGCGGTGATCAATGTCGCCGGACAGTCATTTATCTCCCAGGGGAACGGTGGATTGATGGGACCGGTCGGCCCCGGTATGGCCGGCCAGGAAGCGGCGCAGGCGTTGACGGCGACCCCGTTATGGCTGCCGATCTTTGCTATCCTCTTTGCCACGCTGATCGGCGTTGTATCGGGCATTTATCCCGCCATCCGCGCCGCTGCCCTCAGTCCCATTCACGCACTGAAATACGAGTGAATAGTAGTAGAAGAAGCCCGTGGTTATTGGCCTGGTTCCATCCGCCCAATCTCTGTAATACGATCAAAATGCTCGTCAAAGCTGAAAATCCGGCGCACTCCACTCTGCTGCAGGGTGGCTCTTGTTTGATTCTCCCCTCGCGGCCGCCTCGCCATCTTGCAGACGCAAGGTGAGCGCCAATCCGGGCGTGATGGCTTTTGCGGAAGTGATGATCTGCGCTGTGTCACGCTCCTGCACGATGGCATAGCCGCGCGCCAACACCGCGTCGGGATTGAGCGACGCGAGGCGTGCGGCTAACCCTTGTGCGCGCTGCCGTTGCACGATCAGCCGATGCGCCACAGCGGCATCGGCGCGCGCCAGCAGATCGTCCACGCGCTGACGGGAACCGGCGAGCCGCGCTGCCGGCGAGAGGTACTGCAAAGCACGGTTGAGCCGCGCCACACGCTCACGAAATCCGCGCAAGCGCGTCTCGAAGGTGCGCGTGAGCCGCGCCTGGCGTTGACGGAGTACCGCTTGTAACTCGGCGCGATCGGGCGTCGCCATTTCTGCCGCCGCCGAGGGGGTAGGAGCGCGGCGGTCGGCGGCGAAATCGGTCAACGTGAAGTCCGTCTCATGCCCCACGCCGGAGATCACCGGCAGACGCGAGGCCGCCACGGCCCGCGCCACCCGTTCGTCATTGAACGCCCACAAATCTTCCAGCGATCCGCCGCCGCGCACGATGAGGATCACGTCCACATCATCGCGGGCGTTGAGTGCTGCCAATGCCGCGACAATCTGGGGTGGGGCGGTTTCACCCTGCACCAGCGTCGGCGCGAGCAGGATCTCCGCCAATGGATAGCGCCGGGTGAGCACATTGATCACATCGCGGAAAGCTGCTGCCGTGGGCGAAGTGACCACGCCGATTTTCTGGGGGTAGGCGGGCAACGGACGCTTGCGTTCCGGCGCGAAAAGTCCTTCGGCTTCCAGACGCGCCTTCAGCTGCTCGAACTCCTGGTAGAGCGAGCCACGACCGGCGGGGCGAATGGCGTCCACATAAATCTGGTAGCGCCCGCCTTGCTCATATAAGCCGATGCGTCCGTGAATGACGACTTGATCACCGGAGCGCGGCATGTAAGTGAACACCTGCGCCTGATTGCGCCACACGACGGCATTGATCTGCGCGCCGGCGTCCTTCAATGTGAAGTACAGATGCCCCGACGACGCCCGCGAGAAATTGGAGACCTCGCCTTCGATCCACACATCTTGCAGCAGCGGGTCCTGTTCCAGAAGCACGCGGATCCGCCCCGTGATCTCGCTGACGGTGTAAGGTCGCTCAGGTTGTGAGAAAAGTCCTATTTGGTTCCACATAATGTCGCCTTTGATGAAGAGAAGTGAGTGAGGAGTAAAGAGAAATGAGCGAGGAGCAAAAAAGTTCCTCGTTACTTCTACTTCTTACTCCTCCCCTAAAATATCAACGTTAACGTAATAACGAGAAGCAGGCCACCGCCGATGCCAAGCAGCAGGATGCTTGTTGACGTCGGCATGGCCAGGAGTTTGATGCCGCCGAAGAGGCCAACGAGGTATAACGTTGCACCCAGGATAAACAGAAGCCGTTCTATGCCGCGCATACGCACGGTGTTGTGCGACGTTGAACGGCGGGGCGAACGCGAATAACGTCGGCGTGTCATAATGCTGCCTCCTTTTCAGGTAAGTTTAGGACGATTCGTAGGGTTGTCAAAACAAAGTTAACGCGCGATTCGGAAGCGCCAAAGCAGCACCGCCGTGAGGCCATGCAGCCCGCCGGCAATGAAGAAGATCACGGGCAGGCTCACCCAATCGGCAAGGTAGTTGCCGACCATCGGCGCGAGAAAGAGGGTCATGCTGGCAAGCATGGTGTTCATGGCGATGAAACTGGGGCGTCTGTCGGCCGGGGAGACGTTCAACAGCATATCGAAGAACGCGATGTCAATGCCGGTGCTGAAGAAGCCTTGCACCACGGCGACTAGTGGCAGCCAGAGTTGATTGCGTGTCAGACCGGTCAGGACGGGATAAAGCCCCAGCAGGGTGACACAGATCAGCAAAGGGATGCGGTAGCCTTTGCGACTGATGACATGACCCCAAACGATGTAACCGACAATCAGGGCGACTTTGCCTGCCGCTGCCTGCCAGCCGATCCATAGATCCGAGGCATTCAGGTTATGGATCCAGTAGATGGCATACAATGCCGACGGCAGGTTGACGCCAAAGCGGAGCACCGTCGCGGCGATTTCATAGAGCACAAAGGCCGGCACGTTCATAGGGCGCAGATAGGCGCGTATGCGTTCCGACAAGGGGATGTGAGGTTCCTTTACACGCGGCGGTGGAACATTTTCGGGGATGCGCAAACGGCCGAAGAAGTAGATCCCCACCATCCCGCCGACAAACGAGATGAAGAACACGAGCTGGTAGTTCTGCGGAAAAGGCAGCCGGTCAAGGATGTAGCCAAACCCTGCGGTCGCAATGGCCGTCACCACACTGAGAATGGCCCAGCGCATCCCGTTGACCCTGGCTCGGCGTTCCGGTGGGATAAGTTCGGCAACGACGGCCATCCACGACGATTCGAGCAGTGTCGCCGGAATGGATTTGAGCGTCCAGATGAGGACGACGATCTCTACCAGCCCCCTGTTGACAAAAAAGGGGAGGATGGCGATGAGCAGAAAAGAAACGCGGTGGGGGATGCGGATCAGGTTGGTGTAACGCACCAGATCGCGCTGTTGTTCGACGATACGGCCTGCCGGAATTGAGGCAAACACCATCATCAGGGCCGGCAGCGAGGTCAGCAGGCTGACCATCAACTTGGACGCGCCGAGCCGCACGGCGAACACTGAGATGAAATTGAAGATGCCGCCCATCATCAGCCCTTGAAGCGCGGTGTCAATCGTAAAATTGAGGATATTGCGATTCTGGATTGAAAGTCGGCTTAGACGCACGTGGCTATACCTCTGTGTTGAATTGTTATCTGCACTACACGATGACGCAGGGAGTGTAAATCCGTTGCGCCGTTTGTCAAAATGCAGTTGACAATTGTGTGCTCCCTGCTATCATTCGGTTATCAAGGTCTACAGTAACTCTTTCAGCAGTAGCGTTTTTACCACAAAGCACACCTCTTGTGTCTTTCGTGCCCCTGGTGGTGAATTTAGCCCAACGCCTGAATAGTTACGGTTTGCATACTGTTGCTTGGCTTGTTCGATGATACCGGAGGTTATATGATACCCACGTCGCGGCGTTTGCGGTTGGCAATGTTTGCCGGTTTGAGTTTCTTTTTGATTGCGTTGGCTGTGGTTATCCCCGTGCGACTTCTTCACTTATCGGCGGCCCCAAATTCCGCTCCTCTCATCGTTCTGGACCTTGGCATGTCGCACTCGTGCGCTTTGATCGAGGGCGGCGTTCGTTGCTGGGGCTACAATGCTTACGGGCAACTGGGGACGAACGACCTGGCGGATCGCCCGGTGCCGGTCCAGGTCAGCGGTCTTGTCTCTGGGACGAAAATGATCGCCGTAGGGAGCTTTCACAGCTGCGCGTTACTGGATACCGGCGGTGTGAAATGCTGGGGCTCTAACAGGCAAGGGGAACTGGGCACCGGGACGTATGATGGCAGCCCGACCCCTGTCGCTGTGAGCGGGCTGGCTTCCGGGGTGAAAGGGATCGCCGCCGGATACAATCACACCTGCGCCATTATGGCAACCGGCTCGGTCAAGTGTTGGGGATCGAATGGCAATGGTCAGCTCGGCGCGGGCGCGATTGGGGGGACCAGTAATGTGCCCGTGGATGTGATCGGCCTCGACAATGTGACGGCGATTGCAGGCGGCGGCGCGCACACGTGCGCGTTGCTCGGCGACGGGCGCGTCAAGTGCTGGGGCTACAATTATTATGGCTCACTCGGCAACGGCAACACCACCGATCAAAATACGCCTACCGACGTGGTGGGATTGTCGGACGTCAAACAGATCGAGGCGGGGTATCTGCATACGTGCGCCCTACTCAACACCGGGACCGTGAAGTGTTGGGGATCGTTTGCCAATCTGTGGGTCAATACGCCGACCGACATGGCCGGGTTGACCAATATCACGGCTATCGCGGCCAGCGGCACGCATTTGTGCGCGTTGAACAGCGCGGGCGGTGTGCTGTGCATGGGCGGCAACGGCACCGGTCAGATCGGGGATGGCACGACCATTGACCGTAACGCGCCTGTTGCGGTCAGCGGCATTGCCGGCGCGACCTCTATTGCGGCGGGCGGCTATCACAACTGCGCCGTGTTGACCGATGGCGTGCGCTGTTGGGGGAGCGATGCCCGTGGGCAGTTGGGCATGGGCAACACCAGTTATGCCTGGTCCCCCCTGGATGATATTACCGGCGTGAACTACGCCGCGTTTGCGACCGGCGCGCTGCACGTTTGCGGGATCACCACGACCGGCGCGGCGAAATGCTGGGGCCAGGATTACAGCGGCGAGTTGGGCATCGGTTCGACGACGTGGGGCGTGATGGTCAACTCACCCCAGGATGTCGTCGGGCTTTCCAGTGGCGTGCAGGCTATCGCGGCCGGATTGCAGTACACCTGCGCCATCGTCAACGGCGCGGCCAAATGCTGGGGCAACAACGACTACGGGCAATTGGGCAACGGCACCACGACCGATGCCAACACGCCGGTTAACGTGAGCGGCTTGAGCAGCGGCGTGACGGCCATCGCCGTGGTGGATCGCGCGCAAGGCGACGAGCACTCGTGCGCGGTGGTGAACGGCGCGGCGAAGTGTTGGGGATACAATTACGCGGGCGCGCTCGGCAACGGGCAGAAGGGCGACGCGACGCCGGTGACGACGCCGGTTGATGTGGTGGGGCTGTCGGCCAATGTGACGGATATTGCGGCAGGCGCCGACCACTCGTGCGCTATTGTTGGCGGCAGCGTGAAGTGTTGGGGTTTCAGTTACTACGGGCAGCTTGGCAACGGCACATCGGGGACGTATGATATTTATCCTTCGCCGGTCAACGTGATCGGCCTTCCCGCCGGCGCGACGAAGATTGTCGCCGGCAACAACTTTAACTGCGCGATTGTCAACGGCGGCGTGTGGTGCTGGGGGGACAACGAGCAAGGGCAATTGGGTTCGCCCGCCTGGCCCAATCTCTCAGCAACCCCTATACAGGCCAGCGGGCTTGAAAGCGGCGTGACGGCGTTGGCGGCGACGCGCACGAAAGTCTGCGCGATCAAGGAAGGCATCCTGTACTGCTGGGGCGATGGCCAGCCCGTTCCGCTGCAGAATTCCCTGTACAACGCAACCTACACCGATGTCGCCGTGAGCGGTGATGTGACGTGCGTCGTTGGCGCGACGGATGCGGTGTGCGGCGGAACCAACGTCAACGGCAAACTTGGGGATGGACGGGTGAACGAACGCTTGACGCCGGTCCCCGTGCTGGGTCTCAAACCCGGGCCGGAACTGTACATGCATTATGCCGCGGCGCGTCCGGGCAGCCTGTTGCACATCACCGTCGCCAACGCTCCGGCGTGGACGAATGTGCCCATCAGCCTCAACGGACAGCTTTTGGGAACCGGGCAGGCGAATCAGTATGGCTACTTCCGCGCTGTTTTGAATACCACCGGGGCGCTGCCGGGTTATTATCGGGTGCACGTGTTGGTCAACGGCGCGCCGTTGGAGGCTGCTTTCACGCTGGATAACGCCGCGCCGCTGCGTTCACTCGAAGGCGGCGGCAGTGCGCCCGGCATCCTTTTCGACATGGTGGGCGGCGTCGCCACACCCACGCCGGCGCCGGCCACGCCGATCCCACCCACGCCCACGCCGATCCCCGGCGTTGTCAGACCGGCGCCCGTCATCAACCAGGTGTTCCCCAACCAGGGCGCAGCAGATCAACCGGCGCAGGTGGAAATCTACGGCGCGAATTTCCAACCAGGGGCATCGGCATATCTGGAACAGCCCTATAAGATCCCGGCGCTGCGGACGATTTATAATTCGCCCGATCACCTTACCGTGCAGTGGCCCGGCGGCCTTCTGGCAGCGACTTATCAGGTAGCGGTCCTCAACCCTGATTGGAGTAAGGGGACGCTCCAGGCCGGCTATACGGCATTGGATCTGAACCCCGTGAATCCGGCGGATGATCTCTACGGCTTCAACTACGAGTTGACATCCAACCAGGTCTACGAATACGTCGGGCAACCGAGTGCTGTGTGGTTCGTCGTGCACCGGCTGGGCGGCGCGAGCACCCTCAACGATGTGCGCGTGCGCTTTTACATCGGCGCGCCAGGATTGACCGATCCTGCCGGCCAGGCAACCTACATCGGCGAAGGCAGCATCGCGGCGCTCCCGCCGAACGGTTTCTACCCGGCCACTGTGCCCTGGACGCCATCACAGGCGGGCTACTTTGAACTGTATGCGATCATTGACCCGGAAAATGTGATCCCAGAGTCCGGCGCGACCAACAACATGTATCATCGCGGGATACAGATCAAGGTACAGACGCCGCCCGATACATCGCCGCCGGTCGTGGATGCGGTGACGGCGCCGTTGAAGACGAGTTCTGGCTCCGCTGTGCTATCCATCACCGCCCACGATGTCGGCGACAGCGGCCTGGCGTGGATGGATTTTGTCGTGTGGGAGTACTTCCCCTCGGTACGAGCGTGGTTGGTGACCGATGAAACCGGCTGGATGCCGTATGACAGCGTGTACTGGTATTCATTCGGGTATTTCTCCGGCCCGCGTTACATTGACGTGTGGGTGGCGGACGCCGCCAGGAACATTTCAACCGCGCCGGGGAGTGCGTTGGTGAACTATCTCAAGCCGGATAACTTCATTATGCAAGGTGAATCGCACCTGTATTTGTTCCCGCTGACGCAAAATGCCGCTTTCAGCGCCGATATGCGCTTCCGTTTCACCTTCGATGACGCGGATTTGTATCTATGGCCGCCGGACTATCCCTCCCGTCCCTATTGGTACAGCGCGAATGAAGGCCCGACAGCGGAGCACATCGGCATTACCGCGCCGGTGGAGGGCTACTACTGGTTGGAAGTCTACGGCTACGCGACCTCGTTCTATGATTTGAGCGTCAACACGGCGGCAAAGACAACGCTGGCGGGCACGACCGCGCCGTTGACCGGGACGTTGCGCACCGTTCAGCTCGGTGTCGCGGATGAGCCAAGTCACATCTATCGCCTGTCGGCACAATTTGAGCGCGTCTATTTGCCGTTAGTGATGCGATAGACTATCTGCTCAATCCGCTTAATCTGCTGACTGAACGGCAGGGACGACGTAGTCCTCGATGAGCTTGATCAATGGCGCGTCGCTGTTCATTCCGGCCGTGAAGACGACGACGATCTGGTATTCGGGGATCACGAAGATGAGCTGCCCGTAGCGTCCCCTGGCGAAATAGGCGTCCCACTGGGGATAGATCCACCATTGATAGCCGTAATCGAATGTGCCTCCCGTTTTGATGTGGGTTGTGGTGGATGTCCGCACCCACTCGGCAGGGACGATTTGCTGTCCATTCCACATGCCTTTGTTTAGATAAAGGTAACCGAACTTTGCCATATCGCGCGGGGTGATTTCCAGACCCCATCCCCCAATGGCTAGCCCCTGCGAATCGAGATCCCATTGAATGTTCGTGATCCCCAGCGGCGCGAAGAGGCGTTCTTGTGCGAAACTTTGCGTCAGCATGCCGGTGCGCTCCGCGACGATGGCCGAGAGCACGTGTGAGCACCCCGAATTGTAGTTGAATTGACTGCCGGGTTCGTTTGTCATCGGGCGATCGAGCACGAACTGCACCCAATCCCGTCTGACCCACATTTGCCGGTAGATGGGGTCACCCTCCGGCCAATCCAGACCCGAACTCATTGTCAACAGGTGCTCAATAGTCATCGCCGATTTGCGCGCGTCGGTGTTGGCAAAGTTGTGATCCGGAAAGCAGCTTAGCACGGATTCGTCGGTTTCCAGACGCCCCTCCGCTGCCGCGATGCCCACCAGCGCGGAGATGAAGCTCTTGGTGCAGGAATAAAGCTCGTGGCGCGTGTTTTGATCATAGGGGGGATAGTACACCTCGGCGACAATGTAACCGTTGCGGACGACCAGCACACTGTGCAGTGCCAGCTTTTGTTCATCAATCGCCGTGAACATCTGTTGCAGCTTTTCGGGATCCATCCCCTGCGTCTGCGGGAGCGCCGTGCGCCAGCCCCCGGTGGGCCAGTAACCGTTGCTTACATTGGATGTCACCGCTGCTTCCGATAAGGGTAGTGTTTCTTGACCGGCACGGCAACCAGATGCGAGAAGCACAAGCAGTCCAAGCACACATAGGGCTATATTTTGCTTTTTGAGCATAACCTTTTGCTCCTTCTGGGCATGGCAATAGTGCGTTTTTACCGACTGAAGTCGGTGTGCACGGGTGTATACCGGCTTCAGCCGGTTTCTTACGGGACTATGACCAGTAAACTCAATACCTCAATAGCTCACCTAGCGGGTTCAGCACGGTTTTCCCTCCCAGAGCAAGTATGGCAGCATCCGTGATTCCGGCCTCCTGCAAGGGCTGGATCACATTTTGCGCCAAATCCGGCACATACGATTTGAGCAACGCGCACGGCCCCGGTTCAGGTTCCAGCGTGACTGCGCCGAGGGTGGCAGGCAGCAAGCACGTGTGCCCGGGGCGCAGCGTCTCCCGCTGCGTTCCCCAGACCACTGTGGACGTCCCCTCGATCTGCGACAGCACGAAGAACCGCTCGCCGTCGCAGTGCAGCGTGTATGGGGCGGTCAAATCCAGGCGTTCCAGGGCGAAGTAAGTACACGCAAAAACGAATGTGCGGGTGTTTGTGCCTTCGCGTAGTGAAATCGGTGCGGTCTTGCAGTCGAACCCTTCTTCGAGGTGAATGCCTTCCATTGCGGCACGCACCTGCGCCTCGCGTTCCGCTTCCGGCAGCGCCGGATCGGGTGGACGCAGGCCGATGTAAACATCCGAGTTTTGCATGATCTCGTAGAAGAGTACACCGCCCGCGGAGTAGTGCATCGTCCCCGCATACAGCAGGAAAGCGTCACCCGGCTGCACGGTGTATTCGCGCATCAATTCACGGATCGAGCCACCCATGATTGCATCGTGGACGGCGGCCTCGGTTGCCCCATCCACATTGCCACAGCGGATGGTGGCGCCCTCGCGGACGTGGAGCATGTACCACGCCTCGGTTTTGCCGGGATCGCCCAGGCCGCGTTTCGCCGCCAGCGCGTCGCTGTGATGCGCCTGCTCGCCGAGGATGTTGGAGGCGTCGAGGAATTTGATGAGCAGGGGGAAGCGCGTACCACAGCGGGCCACCACGTCGCGGCCCAGGAAATCGCTGCCGTAGTCAGCGATCAATTCGTGCAGCGTTTTCCCGGCCAGCGCGCCGTTGACGACGACACTGGACTCAGCCCCGCGGTCACACACCTCCCACGTCTCGGCGATGCGATGATCTGCGGGTAGTCCCTCTTTCGCGTAGACCTCGACGATCCAGCGGTTGCCGAAGGTGTAATTACGCAGGATCTCTTTGAAGCGCAGTGGATATAGCATCCTATGACCTCCTCAGGAAAGTAAACCGCTGCTCCCGCCAATCTACGCGGATCTTTTTTGACGTTTGGACGTTTAGCGCACTTTGAACAAAAAAACCAGGAGTAGCGGTGTGCCGATGGCCTGGATCAGCATAAAGCGCACCAATACTTGCGTATTGGACCAGCCGGCAACCTTGCGGACATGGTCATGCAGCGGGTAGCGCACATTTTTGAAGATGCCGATCTTGAAGAAGCGCAACAAGGCCACTTTGAGCAGGCCGGTGCCACCGTTCACGAGGACGACACCGGCAACGATCAGGATCAAGAAGGGATTGCCGCTCGCCAGGACCAGCATCCCCAACAGCAATCCCATCGGGCGCGACCCGGCATCACCCATCAGCACCATACTTGGATTGGCGTTGTACCACAGGTAGCCGCCCAATGTGCCGACCATCACGAAGGCCATGATACCCCAAATGGCGCCATCGGGATAGTGCGGCACCAGGAGATAGGCCGAAATCTCTTGATGTCCCAGGATGCCGTACAGGATTCCGCCGAGATAGGTGAACGCCAGCGTCAACAGGCTGCCCGAAAGCCCATCCACGCCATCGGTGCAGTTGGTGGCGTTGATCGAAAACCACAAGAGCAGCGTCGCTAATGGGACAAAGACCCACGGCATTACGGTAATCGGTGTTTTGAACAGTGGAAACCACATCACCATCGGTTGGCATCGGCAGAGGATGAGCGCGGCCAACAGCGAGATGCCCAGGTCGGCCATCCCCAACCGATACTCGCCCCATCCGCCTGGAGTCCGGTCATCAAGGTGGCCTTCGAGCATGGAGAGCAGCATACACAGCAGTAAGCCGATAATGCGCCATTTGTGCGGCAGCACCAGCAGGCAGACGATGACGAAGATGGGGATAAAGATCAAACCGGCGCTCACCGGCTTGCCTTTGCTTTCTTGCGCCCCTACGGCGTAAATCCGCCCCCCGTCTGTGGGGAGGTGACGCCATAATTTCGGCAGTAGAAACCAGGTCAACACGGCCGCCATCGTCGTACCGATGCCGGCCAGGAAGAGATACGAGTTTAACAGTCGAAACGGACCGTAGAATGTAACAAGTCGTTGTCCAAGCCAGGGAAACAAAAGGGCCTCCTATGTCAACGGATTTAACGGCTGAAACGGACACAACGGGGAAACGCTCCGTTGGACTCCGTTAAATCCATCGAGAAAATTGCTTTTAGCTGAGCCGTCCCATCAGCCACGATAGGCTTGTGGAAGGTAGGGCGGCAATTTCGGTTCCGCGAATATCGGCGCGAAGCGGGTAAAGCGCTGCAAGCCGTTCATCAGGGGGATGGTGGGCCAGTTCTCGCCGATGAGGGGACGCGCATAGCGCACGAAATCGTCGGTGACATCGGTGCGGGAAGTGGTGAGCCACGCCTCCGGGAAGGTGCGTTCGGAATTGGCAACCTTTTCCAGTGGGACTTTGTCATACGTCACCTGATAGAGGTCGCCGGGTTGCCGCAGGATGGTGGACATGTAGCCGCCGCCGACTTCCGCTGCAATCTGCACGGCTTTCTGTCCCACACGGTACGCTTCTTCGAGGTCCACCGTCGAAGCATAGATCATCGCGTGACGCTGATCTGTGCCGGGAACGTTGCCCCGCGCCGCGCCCCGCGCTGCCAGCCCAACTTCGTTCAAGTAGTTGACCACAATCTGCTCTACCGTGGTCTCGCTGGCGGAGAACATCGTATGGCCGAAGCTGTCCTTACGTTCACCGATGTTGCCTACGTCGAAGCCTTCGCTGATGACGACCAGGGCACGTCCACGAGCCTTGAGCATATCGTTCACCAGGTCGGCCAGGGCCTCCAACGATAGCCCCGCTTCGCGCATGAAAATGAGCAGTGGCATTTCACGGTGGGGATCGGCCAACCGTGCCGCCGCCGGAATGTAGCCGATCTTGCGCCCCATCGCCTGCAAGACGAGCACCGGATCGGAAGGGCAAGAGCCGGCGTTTTCCTCGTTGGCGTTTTGCACGTTGAGCGCCCAGTAACGCGCCGTGCTGCCATAACCGGGTGTGTGATCAATGACCTCGAAAGTCTGCCCGTCCGCCGAGAGGCCGCCGCCCACGTCGTTATCAATCGTCTTGGGAACGCCGGTGGCGACCAGGTCGAGGCCGCGCTCGTGGGCCAGTTGGGCGACTTTCCAGGCGGTGTCCATTGAATCGTTGCCGCCGTTGTAGAAGAAGTAGCCGATGTTGTGCGCCTTGAACACGGCGACGATGCGCTCGAAGTCCTCGCTTTGGCTGCTCTTGAGTTTGTAGCGGCACGTACCAATGGCGCCAGCGGCCGGCGTGGTGCTCAGCAAGGCGATTTCTTCGGCCGGTTGTGCCGAAAGGTTGAGCAATTCCTCTTTGAGTACGCCCTCGATGCCGTGAAAGCCGGCGTAGAGGGTCCCGAATGTGTCGGGGTATGCCCGGCACGTTTCGATGATGCCGCGCAGTGAGGCATTGATGACGGGCGTCAGCCCGCCGGATTGTGCGACGACAACATTTTTGGGTTTACTCATTTTTCATTCCCCATTGCAAGAGTTGTGCGATTTGTTCTGCCGGCATGCCGCGTATTTCAAACAGCAATGCCAGTGGATTGAGGTTGTCGGCCTGCCACAGCCAGGCCGGTTTCAGCCAGAAGCCGGGCAGGACATACGAGTCCACCCGCTCATCTTCTTCGGTAGCGAAGAGGTGGTAATCGCCGGCTTCATCCAGGTAGAAAAAGTCAGCGCGCTGATAACCTTCGCGGGGGTCAATGACCCAGTATTCGCGGACGCCGGCCTTTTGGTACTCCCGGAATTTATCGCCGCGATCGCGTTTGACGCTATCCGGCGAAACGATTTCGATGATTAAATCAGGGGGACCCTCAAAACGTTTCGTCGTGAGCCGGTTCAGATGTTCTGTAGCTACAAAAAAGAGATCTGGTTCCCGCGAAGCGCTATCAGGCCATAACTTGACCTCGAAGGGCGCGACCTGCACTTTCCCCAAGTTGAGCCATCGTGCAAATAATCCTAGCAGATTGTAAAGAAATCCCAAAACAGTTTGATGGATATCCAATGGTGGCATAAAAGTAATCACCTCCCCATATTCTGAATTGACGAAAGGCACCCACTCCGCCAATTGATCTTCACCGGCCCATTCCAGGAATTCGGGATAGGTCATTTTCAATCTGACCGGTTGATGCTGGGGCGGTGTCGTTGTCGTAATCGGCGTTCTTGTCACAACCACCGTTTCCATTGCGCTCCTCCTGCTTGTCTACAAAATATCTTTGCTAAACTCTACAGGCCCTCTTTTATTGGAGCCACTCGGTATGGAATGATTCGCTGCGCGGACGATCCACGCGGCGGTAGGTATGTGCACCGAAGTAATCCCGCTGTGCCTGTGTGAGGTTGGCCGGCAGCCGCTCGCTGCGGTAAGCATCGTAGTAGGCCAGAGCGGAGAAGAAGGCCGGGGTGGGGATGCCTTTGGCGACGGCGAAGCCGACCACGTCGCGCAGGGCCGTCTGCCGCTCGGCGACCGCCTGCGCGAAGGTTTCGTCCAGGAGCAGGTTGGGTAGATCAGGGCGGCGCTCAAAGGCAGCGCGGATGGTGTTGAGAAAGCGTGCACGGATGATGCAGCCGCCGCGCCAGATGCGTGCGATTTCACCGTAGTTGAGGTTGTAGCCGTATTCTTTGCTGGCGGCACGCATTAACGCGAACCCCTGGGCATACGAGCAGATTTTCGCTGCATAGAGTGCGTCCTTCACGGCGTCAATCAGCGCGGCACGTTCGATGGCCGGGGTTGGCCGTCCCGCAAAGGGCAGCACAGTAGAGGCAAGAAGACGCTCCTCTTTATATGCGGAGATAATGCGTGCCTCGACGGCGGCGTTGAGGGTGGGCGTTGGCGCGCCGAGATCGAGGGCGTTCTGCGCCGTCCATTTTCCTGTGCCTTTCTGTTGCGCCTCGTCGAGAATCACGTCTACCAACGGTTTGCCGGTGAGGTCGTCTATTTTGGTGAAGATGTCGGCGGTAATTTCGATGAGGTATGATTGGAGTTCCCCCGTGTTCCATGCGGAAAAGACCGTGTGGAGTTCCGCCGCCGTCAGCCCCAGCCCGCGACTGAGGACATCGTAGGCTTCGGCGATGAGCTGCATATCGCCGTACTCGATGCCGTTGTGCACCATTTTGACATAATGTCCGGCGCCACGCGGCCCGATGTAGCTCACGCAGGGTTCAAGTTCTCCGTCTTCTCCTTCCACTTTGGCGGCAATGGCCTCGAAGATCGGTTTGACCAGTAGCCAGGCCTCCGGCTGCCCGCCGGGCATGATGGCCGGTCCCCACAACGCGCCGTACTCGCCGCCGCTGACGCCCGTGCCGATGTAATAGATGTCCAGCGCTTCAAATTCGGCGGCGCGACGCTCGGTGTCGCTGAAATGCGAATTGCCGCCTTCGATGACCAGGTCGCCCGGTTCCAGCGCGCCCTTGAGTTCACCCAACACGGCATCCACGGGCTTGCCGGCGGGCACCATCACCATCATCCGCCGGGGTTTCTCCAACGCCGCGAGAAAATCGGCGAGGGTGTGACAGCCGATGACGTTTTTATCGCTGTGGGCCGCAAATGCCGTCACCTTCTCACGATCCAGGTCATAGCCGGCCACGCGAAAGCCGTTGCGTTCCATATTCAAGGCCAACATCCGCCCCATGACGCCGAGACCGATGATGCCGATGTTTGCTGGTTGCATGTTATCTCTCCTTAGCTAACCGTTCATTGACTATAGATTGTATTGTGGAATTACGAATTGCGAATTACGAGGGGGAACGACGTCGTTTGTTAAGTTCAGTAGCGTTTTGTTCCCATTCAGTATAACTGTCCAGAGATGTTTTCTCATTCATATCTTTCGTCTCTTATAATTCGCAATTCGTAATTCGCTACCCGAACGACTTACTCATGTCGCTCACTGTGATCTCTTTCACTTCTTTCTTGAACGTTGACGTAGCAATGAGTTCCTGGAGCTTGGCTTCGTAGGCGGCACCGTCAAGGGGGATCTGCACCGGCCCGCCGATAAATGTCGAGTATAACATCGCGTTCGCCAGTTCGACGGAGTGGATGCCCTCTTCGGCGGGGGCGATGAGCGGCGCGCCGGTCAGGATCGCGTCGGCGAAGTTTTCGAGGATCGCCATGTGCTGTCCCCCGTGATGCTCAAAGGTGTATGTCTCGACCTCATAGGGCGGGCGGGCAAAGGATTCCTGTGAAGTGCGCAGGAACTCCGAAGCCGGTACCAGGTTGCGCGTAAAGACGATCTCTTCGCCTTCATAGACCAGCTTGCCATTGTCACCGGCCAGCTCCAGACGATTGGTGCCCGGCGCTTCTCCCGTGGAGGTGACAAACAATCCCGTGCCGCCGTCGGGATATTCCATAAAAGCGGTGACCTCGTCTTCGACCTCGATAGTGTGACGCTTACCGATTTCGCAGAAGCCGTACACCTTGACCGGCATGCCGGTGATCCATTGCAGCAGGTCGAGATTGTGTGGACATTGATTGAGCAGCACGCCGCCGCCTTCACCGCCCCAGGTGGCGCGCCAGCCGCCGGAGTCGTAATAGCTCTGTGTGCGGAACCAGTTGGTGATGATCCAGTTGACACGCTGCAAGGCGCCCAGCTCCCCGGATTTGACGATTTCCCGGATCTTCTGGTAGAAGGGATCGGTGCGCTGGTTGAACATCGCGGCGAAGACCAGATGCGGGTTGCGCTCATGAGCCGCGATGAGCCGTTCGCAGTCGGCTTTGTGGACGGAGATGGGCTTCTCGACGAGGACGTGATGCCCCGAATCCAGCGCCGCGATGCCGATGGTGGTGTGGAAGTAATGCGGCGTGGCGATGATGACCGCGTCGCACACTTTGTCGGCCAGCAGCCCATCCGAGTCATAGTAGGCTTTGACGCCATATCTTGCTGCCGCCGCGTCTGCCTTTTCCGGCACAATGTCGCAGACGGCGGTGAGCTGCACTTTGGGCTGACTTTCGATGTTACGCAGGTGCAGATTACCAATGTTACCGATACCGATGACGGCGAGTCTTACCTTGTCCATGATTGTCTCCTTTTGATCGTTTACACTAGATGACGCGCGGGCGGATCCGTACACTTTGCGGTCCGATCACCGCGAAAGCATTTGTCAACTTATCATGATGCTGTTTAATAACATTCGCCTCCAAGTGGAAGTGATATCGTTTTCTACCCATATCCTGTTTGACCATTTTTCATTCTTTCAGACGATATAACATCTCCCCGGCGCGCGGAACCAGCAGGATGCCCTCATCCTCGCGGTTTTCCCACTCGTCCAGATTGATGCTGCCCGGATCGAGATAGCCAAGATTCACCTTTTCACAACGCTCTTGCGGCACACCCGTCGCCAGGGTGACCTTGATGCGCCGTCTCTCGGTGCCGGTTTCGGCATCGTATTCACCCATCCCGCTGACGTGCGTGGCGTGCGCCAGCACGCCCCACGGATAATGCTTGAAGCGGTCCCACTGTTTGAGAAAGTAATCCCGACAGTGATACCCGATCTCATCCAGGATTTTGCCGTGCGTGTACGAGATTTCGTTGATGTGCGGCGCGTAGATGATGACCTCGCCGCCATCAGCCACCGCCGGCTCCATCTTGTACATCCCTTTGGCCGCCGTCCAAATGTCGTCGTACAACTCTGGCATAACCGAGAGCACGCGCTTGAACGGCTTCTCGACGTAGATGATGTGATGTTGCGCCGACAGATCCGCCGCTGCGCTGTAGGCATCTTCCGGTGTTCCAAAGTACAGTCCCACTAGATCGTGGTGGCCCTTTACTACCATGCTAAAGCAAAGTTTCGGGACGTCAATAAAGGACGCCGCTTTGTCAATGACGGCGCGTACCGGCGTGGCTTTTGTGCCGATTACCTTCCAACTGGTGATGACCGCGCCGAGCCAGTGCGAAAAATTGATGACCTCCGCTCCGGCAACGCCGGGGAAGAAGTATTTGTTGCCACCGGAGAACCCCACGACTTCATGGGGAAACGTCGGCCCGCAGATGATCACCCGATCGTACTCCCACAGCTTCTTGTTAATCGTGACGGGCACGTCCATGCGCATCAGGCCGCCCGTGATCGCCTCGATCTCGTCCGCCGTGATCACCCCGATCTGCTTGAACGTCTCCGGTTTATCCCACTCGTGGTTGAAGATGTTGACGCGGGCGTATTTTCCGGCACGTTCTTCCGGCGTGAGGCCGAACAGTCTATTGATGGCTGCCGGATTCATCGCCATGTGGGTACCGAGGGCGATGAGATAATCCAGCGCGGCGACTTTCCCGCTCAGCGCCTCATAGAACACGCGGAACATTAGATCCAGCGGCCCGGAACGTGTGGCATCCGGGGTGATGAACAACACCCGCTTGCCGGTCATATCGTGTGCGGCAAATGCCTCGGCCACAATTTCACGGACTTCCGCTTCGGTAAGTGTGCGGTCAATGTATCCTGTCCCAATCATAGATGCACCCCCATCCTATCTCTCCCACGGCGGCGTTTCGGGCATAAATTTCTCGAATTCGGCGATGAGGGTGTCTTCATACGTGCCCTTGAAGGTGCCGTCGAGGAACTTGTGGACGCCTTCTTCATAGAAGCGTTGCCAGCTCTCATCCTCATGACCGGGGTTGATGGGGAAAAAGCAAGCCCGGTTGTCGCGGGCGGCCTTGAGATCGCCCAGAGCATCACCGATCATCAGAATATGGTCAGGGGGATACTTCCCGCCGGCCGCAAAAGCGAGATGCTGACTCTTGGTGCCCATTTCCTGCCCGGCAATGGCGCGGACATACCGGTCAATCTGGTGCTCGGCCCATTCACGGCACAGCGCCTCGGTGGGCGTCTGCGAGACGACAATCATATCCGCCTTGTCGAACAGGAATTGCAGGCTCTCGCGCACAAAGGGGAACGGCGGAATGCCGTAGACCATATCGGCAATCGTCGCGTTGACCGCCTCACTCCACGCCAACGCGCGATCCAGTTCAGGGTCGGGATGTTGCGCTTTGTAGGCTTTCAAGCCCTCGTTGCTTTGCGGGAAGGTTTTGTCGTTCATAAAGGCGCGGATGTGAGGTGCTTCGGGAATGGGAACGCCGCGCTTGATGACTTCGGGGCGTACGCGCAGCAGATCGAAGACCTTGACGAGCGCCGGCCAGCGGTTCACGCCACGCCAGATGGAGTACAAATTGACGAACTCGGCAGCTTCACGGGCGTATTTGGAAACTCCTTGTAATCCCCAGTGCTTGATGATATTGGGCGTGAAGCACTCTTTGTGTTTGATCTCCATTGTATCGAACGCACACCCATCGGAATCAATGCCGATGAAAAACTCATGGTTGGGGTGCAGGTTGATCAGCGGGCGGGCAGCTTCGGAAACAGTAACCATGATGACCTCCTTGAAAAAAATAATGTGACTTGACCTCATGCGAAAACTGTGCTACTATGATTGTGAGCGCTCACGTTACCGCTCACGTTATCTCTATTATAGCAGGTGAACCGTGAATCGCAAAAGGGTAACCATCCAGGATGTTGCCGATGCTGCCGGCGTCTCGCGCCAAACCGTCTCCCGCGCCATCAATGACCGTGGAGAGATCTGTTCCGAAACTCGCGCCCGTGTGTTACGCATTGCCGAGGAGATGGGCTACCGCCCCAGCAGTATTGCCCGTGGCCTTGCCACCCAACATACCGGCACATTGGGTCTGGTTGTGCCGGATGTAGCTAACCCCTTTTTTGCCGAAGTAGCCCGCGGTGCGGAACACGAGGCTTATGCGCGGGGCTATAATGTTTTTCTGTGTAACACCGATGAAGACCCGCAACGTGAACTCGCCGTGTTGCGTTCCCTGGAAGACAAGCGTGTGGACGGTGTGTTGTTGTGCAGCTCCCGTTTGGATGAACCGACATTGCGGACTGCCCTGACGCACCATGCCAGCGTGGTCCTCTTCAATCGGCAGTTGAACGGGGATGATTTCGGGACGGTGTTGATTGACGATAAGCTGGGCGGCAGGACAATCACCCGGCATCTGCTACAACGTGGACATCAGGCCATCGGTTTCCTTACAGGCCCGTCGGCGTCATGGAGTGGACGTAAGCGTATGGAAGGATATTTTGAGGCGCTCCAGGCCGCTGCAATCCCCTATAACCCCGCCTGGATTCGCCCCTGCGCGCCTACCGTAGAAGGGGGACAGGCGGCAGCTCAGGCCCTGCTGAGTGACCATCCACAACTTACGGCGCTCTTCTGCTACAACGACCTGGTGGCCGTCGGCGCGCTCCAGGCGGCGGCTTCCTTAAACCGCCCGGTGCCTGAAAGCCTCGCCGTCGTCGGCTACGACGACATCCCGTTGGCCGCACTCGTCACCCCGGCTTTGACGACTTGTCGTGTCCGCCGCTATGAGATGGGGCTGCAAGCGATGCACTTGTTGTTGGAGCGCATTAACGGCTGTACCGATGAGTGTCGGCGGATTGTGGTCCAGCCGGAGTTGATCATCCGCGCCAGCGCACCGTAAGGTTATACTCCCTGCACGCGCACCACGTTTGTCGCCGTGCGGCCTTCTTCGCAGACCAACGCGACGGCACCGCTCATCAGGGGGTGATCTTCATCGGTGACGGTGAAACACAGACGGTCGTCCACCCAGGCGCGCAACGTCGGGCCATTGACTTCCAACGTCAGGATGTGCGTCTCGCCGAAATTCCAGGGGAAATCCATCTCGGCAAGGGGCAGAGTGTCGTGGAGGGCTTTGACCAGTCGCAGTTTGGATGATGCGGGTTCGCCTTCAAAACACACCAGCAGCGCGTAATAGCGCCGCATCCCCTGCACGCGCGCCGCAATGCCGGCGGATTTTGCCAGATGCGGCATCACATCCGCGCTGACGCGGTAATCGCTCCATTCGCGTGTCCCCTGGATCAGCAAGCCTACGCCCTCATTCTGCACCAGACGGTATGTTTCGCCCCAGTGCAGCAGTTGATCCACACCGTTGACCCACGCGCGTTGCCATATCGTCCCCGTATGGCCGGGGCGCGCCAACGTCACATCCGGTGCCCCATCCCAGGTGAGGTAATCCAGATAGACGACGCCGTCGGCACGTTTCGCGCTGCTGATTTCCACGCCGATTTCGGCAATGGGGTTGCCGCCCATGTCGGGAAGACGCCATGTGAATTCGTGCGCCTCGCCGGGGGTCAGAGGACTGTGCGGACCGGCGGTGCGTTCGAGGCGGTTCGCGTCTCCATAGCTGCGCACGTATAAACTGCATATGACGGGCGCGCCGTTGTGCTCGTCCGCCGCCAGCCGCGCGCGCACCGTTTGTCCCGCATAGAGGGTGGGGGAGGCCAGCAGGCCATAGCCGGGCATGGCGGCGGCCTCCGGCGGTATGAAGGTGGCGGTTGCCGCGCGCGCCGGGCGTCCTGTTGCCACACCGCGATAGCGCAGGGCCAGGCTACGCCCACCTTTCAGGCTATGACCGGCGACGTTTTCCAGCGTCAGCGTGCCTTGCGATTCACGGCTATCTTCTGGAAGCCAGCCCTGTACCGCGCCGGGCAAGTCGAAATGGAAGCGCGCGCCATCTTTGGGAGCCAGGGGGGCTTCCCCGGCCAGCGCGCGCCCGATGTTGACAATGCGGTACGTCTCCGTCACGGCGTCGGTGATAGCGCGTCCCCCGTCTGCTGTGGGCAAATAGAGCCGGTCGGCGACGGGGCCACGGTAGTCCGGGCCGGCATCAAGCCCGGCCAGGCCGTTCTTGATGCCCATCAGGCAGCCTACGTTGCCGGAGTTGCAATCGGTATCCCAGCCGCAGGTGTTGACGATCATCAGCGTCTTTTGGAAATCGTCATCACCCCACAGCAGGCTCAGCACGATTAGCCCATGATTGGGGACGATGTGGCAGTTGCCGCCGTATTTGTCGTAGCCGTAGTATTCCGCCAGCCGCCCGAACGCCGTGCGCCAGTCGGGGATGGTGGCGCGCCATTCGCGGATGTCGGCGATCATCCGATAGATGACGGAGTCTTTGGGGATGAAGGTGACGGCGGTATCCAGCAGGGTGTGGATGTCCGGTTCCACAAAGGCCAGCGATTCCATAGCAGCAAGCACCTGTGCACCGTAGATGGCTTCGCCGTCGTGGCTGACGCTTGCCGCGCGCCGTGCCAGGTCTGCCGCCAGCGCCGGGTCGCCGGGGGCCACCATTGCCCAGCCGTCAATGAAGATTTGCGCGCCGATCTGCTCGGCGACGACTTTACCGTTCAGCCCCGCCGAGCCGCTGCGCGGTGCTTCGATGCCGTGTTTGAGGCGCAGGTAGGCCGTATGTTCGGTGGAGTTGCCCATCCCGCCCCACCACAGGATGGTGCGTTCTTCGATTAAATAGTTGAGCCAGGTTCGACCGATCTGTGCGGGGGTCAGCGTCGCCGTGTTGCCGTAGTCGGGCAGGGCACGCAGGAAGGTGAACGTGCCGCTGATGTCGTCGTCGGTGACGATGAGCGGGACGCCGAGGCGTTCGTGGACGTAGTAGTTGATCTCGCCCAATTCCTGCATAATGCGCGCGTAAGGCCAGCCTTCGAAAGGCCGGCCCAGATACACGCCGATGATTTTACCGAGCACGCCGGCATACACCCGCTCGACGTAGTCGGTTGGCTGTGGTTTCATTTCCTCACCTTCTTATCGGATTTGCGCTTTGGGGATGGGCGTCGTCTTTTCTTTGGCCCGATTTCCGTCCCGATGTAAATGCCGTACTGCGGCAAGACTTTGCGGTGTAACCACATAACGAGCATCGCCGTCGCAAAGGCGAAACCGAAGATCAGGAGCGAATTGCTCAGCTTGTTCATCAAATCGGGTTGGATGAGCATAACGCCGGCGAGGGTCAACATCAGCATCCCGCCAATGAGCTTGAGGATACGCCCGTGTTTCTCTTCCAGGCGGCTGGTCCGCAATGTGAACACGGCGGCAAGGAAGATGGCAATTTCGTCAATCTGGTAGATCAGCATGTACAACAACAGGAGCAGCACAAAGGTCAGCGTACCCACTTTCTGCGCTGTCAGGAGATTGGTCCACAGCACCGGGAAGCCTGCCGTACAGGAGAACTCCACCACCGAGACGCCGATGGCCAGCGCAAAAGTTGCGCTGATCAGCGCCCAGAGCGAATCGCCGGCCTGTAAAATCCGGCGGATGCCTTTGTAGATGCCCGGTTTTTTCTCGTCGGCAATGGTGAATGAGAGACCTTCTTTGTACCAGAAGTAATCTTTGATGTTGACCAGGGCAAAGAATATCGCCACTACCGCAACCAACACCCGAATCCACGTCAAAAAGCTCACGAAGGTGAACACGGTGAACAGGCCGGTGATGAACAACATATACACCGCTGCCGTCACAGCGATGAAGACCGCGCCGATGATGAAAATCTTTTTGCGTGAGCCGGTGTTCAACACCAGGGATAAGAGGACCGAGAGCACCCACAGTGAGCAAGGGTTGAAGCCATCCACAAAGGAAATCAAGAGCGTGCTGACGAGGAGCGATTGTGATTCCAGGTTAACCGGACCGATGATGGGCAAGTTGATGACGCTTGAGGCCGGCGTGCCGATTTCTGGGTTTCCCGGATTCGCCGACTGTGCCTCGCGTCCGGGGATAATACCCACTCCCATATCCGGGCAAGCCTCGGACAGGCAGCGTTTGACTTGTGCCTCGATTTCGGCGCCGATTTGCGCGGTAAATCCCACCCAATAGCGGTCGCCGACGATCGTCACCGGCACGCCACGCGGTTCAAAGCCCATAGCCGTTGCCATTTGCTTCATCAGTGTCTGGTTTTCGGGGACATACCACACTTCGTAATCGTACAATTTGGTGTGCCGATTGTCGCGTATCAGTTTCTTCAGGAAAGGCTCCTCCTCCGCGCAATGCGGGCAGCCATTTCCCCAAAAGAAATAAATCGGCAAGTCAGATGTAGCCTGGGGGGAACTTGCCGCGCGCCCTGGGGCGACCATCCAGAATCCGCTGATAACGCCCAACAAAGCCAAAATCAACGTCGCTTTCAGGAACTGTTGCTTATTCAAGGGAACACCTCTTCGAGTCTAAAGCATGTTTCCGGCAGGAGTGTACCTCATATTGTCGAGGCGTCAACTCCGAGAATGGTTCAAAGTGCTCTTCTTGCTCGCCTTTGTCCCTGTTATATACTTACATGCGTTGAAATTGCCAGGCTGACCACCGGACAATTTTTTATACATCTGGATTCAGGCATCCCCACGGGAGGCGGGTATTTATCTCCCGACTGTCTGACGCTCAAGCGCCGGGCAGACTTCAAATGTCCCTGTGGGACAGAAAGTATTTGTTCTGCAAGATGAAGAAGATACAACAGCTACTTGAGAAAGTTTCTTTAGAGGCGGAAGAGAAGCGGCGGCGCAAGCTCCTCAATATCTTGTTGACACTTTTGGGTTTAGCGGATGGCATGGCCTTGCTTTTTGTCGGATATGCCGGTCTGGTTGACCTGGATACTGATTTTATGATTCGATCGCTGTATAGAATCAATATTATACTGGGAATTGGATTGGCAAGTCTGTTTTTCATCAACCGATATTGGGCAAGCCGGTTAGCCAGTGCATTGTTTGCGTTGTTCCTATTCGTTGCCATCGCCTGGCATGTGGGATTCAACGCCGTGCTATTACGGAGCACGTTCCTGGCCTTCACAATCCCCATCCTGATTGTCAGTTTCCTTGTGTATCCCTGGGCCGGGTTTGTTATGGCGGCTCTGGTCAGTGGCTGGGTCGTGCTTGTAGCGATAAAGTTACCGGAGATTGTAGACTTGCCGGCTATTTTGATTTATTTCGGTGTGGCGGCGATGGCGTGGCTGTTTGCGCAAAGTCTGGAACAGACGTTAAACGATTTACGGGCAGCCAACCGTGAGTTAGACGCGCGCGTTGCCGCGCGCACGGCGGAGTTGACTACCGCTAACCGGCAATTACAACAAGAGATTACCGAACGCGAACGTATGGCCAAAGCCCTGCGTGAATCGGAGATGCGCTATCGCACCCTGTTCGATAATGCGCCGGTCGGCATTGGATTGACCGACCACGATGGATATCTCTTGACATTAAATTCAACGTTGGCTCAGATGTTGGGTTACACGGTTGCCGAGTTGCAAAACTCCAATGTCCGAACCCTCTACGTCAACCCTGAAGAACGTGATGTGCTCTTGCGAACTTTGCAAAAAGATGGTTATGCCCGCAATTATGAAACCATGCTCAAACGCCGTGATGGCGGTGCCTTCAATGCCATTCTCACGGTCACGGCATATCCGGGGGATAATGGCTCGATCTGGCAGGCGGTCATTCTGGATGTCACGTCCCAGAAACAGATGGAAGCCGCATTACAGCGGGCACGCGATGAAGAGATCGCCGCACTGCGGGAACTGGATCGCCTGCGTTCGGAATTGATTGCGAATTTCTCGCATGACTTGCGCACCCCGTTAGGTTTGATTAAAATGTCATGTACCACATTGTTGCGGGAGGATGTACACTTTGACCCGCAGACGCAGCGGGAATTTCTGGAAGACATCGAAACACAAACGGATGTGTTGACGGAGATCGTCGGCAATATACTCGACCTGGCGCGACTGGAGAGCGGGCAACTGCACTTGAACAAACGCCCCACCGATTTGGAGCAACTGACACACGCGATATTGAGCGCGATATTGAGCGCGATGAAGGGGCGTTTGGTTCGCCATACGGTCAAATGTCTGTTCCCCGAAACTCCCCTGGTCGCCGATGTGGACCCGAAGTACATGACAGAATTGTTGCGCAATCTTCTCGATA
The DNA here is from genome assembly GCA_035373625.1 of Anaerolineae bacterium. Lineage (GTDB taxonomy): Bacteria > Chloroflexota > Anaerolineae > B4-G1 > SLSP01 > DSWT01. Next base: position 91,312 of record DAOSNS010000007.1, read on the forward strand.
ACGCCATTAAGTATTCGCCTAACGGTGGGGAGATCACGGTGACCGGTGCCCTGAGAGACGGGCATATCGTCGTGCAGGTGCGCGATGAGGGGGTGGGGATTCCGCCCGAAGCCCTCGATAAAGTCTTCGAGCGTTTCTATCGGGTAGATGATGACGCCATCCGTCATATTGGCGGTGTGGGTCTGGGCCTGTCGGTTTGTCAGGGGATTGCCAGGGCGCACGGGGGACATATTGAGGTCACCAGCACACCCGGTCAGGGAAGCACTTTTTCTGTGGTACTGTTTTGCAAGGAGTCAACGTGATGGCTGACACGAAAAAACATCGTATCCTGGTTGTGGACGACGACCCGCGTTATGGGCGTCTGCTCAAGGTCAACCTGGAGGCCAGCGGCTATGCCGTCACCGTGGCCCAGGACGGCCAGACGGCCATCAACCTGGCCGCCGGCGAATCGCCGGACCTGATCCTGTTGGATGTGATGATGCCGGCGTTTAATGGCTATACGGTATGTGAGAAAATCCGCGAGTTCTCAACCGCCCCCATTATCATGTTGACCGCACTTGGCGAAACTGATGACAAGGTCAAGGGCCTGGATTTGGGCGCAGATGACTATATCACCAAGCCGGTCAGCATCAAAGAAGTGTTGGCGCGTATTCACGCGGCGTTGCGGCGCAGTCAAATGGGACAAACCGAATATCGCCCGGCCCTCGAGGTCGGTCGTCTGCGGGTGGATTTTGTCGCCCGGCGCGTCTATGTCGCCGACAAAGAAGTTGAGCTTACACCGACCGAGTATCGGGTCCTGGTTGAGCTTGTTACCCATGCCGGGCACGTGTTATCATCTTCATACTTATTGGAAAAAATCTGGGGGACGCCCCATGAAGAAGACACCCATCTGGTCTGGCAGGTGATCCATCGTCTGCGTCACAAGATTGAGTCCGATTCGGAGTCCCCACATTACATCCACACCCGCCCCGGCGTTGGCTACGTTTTCGTCCCGACCGGAGAGTATTGAAGCGGGTTTTCGATCAGGGCCTTATCCTTCTTGCTCCGAGGGGAACGCCAGTTCCCCGTTTTTAGCTAATATAGCCTTATCCTTCTTGCGCCGAGGGGAACGCCAGTTCCCCGTTTTTAGCTGATGTAGCCTTATCCTTCTTGCACCGAGGGGAACGCCAGTTCCCCGTTTCTAGCTGATCTAGCCTTATCCTTCTTGCTCCGAGGGGAACGCCAGTTCCCCGTTTTTAGCTGATGTAGCCTTATCCTTCTTGCTCCGAGGGGAACGCCAGTTCCCCGTTTTTAGCTGATCTAGCCTTATCCTTCTTGCACCGAGGGGAACGCCAGTTCCCCGTTTTTAGCTGATCTAGCCTTATCCTTCTTGCACCGAGGGGAACGCCAGTTCCCCGTTTTTAGCTAATATAGGTTGAGAAACGCGGATCTGGCGATCCGCTCGCAGCCAAGGAAGCCACTGCAACGAGAATGATAAAGCCCTGGGTTTTTTGGTTGACATAAAGCCAGTTCGTGGTAAGCTAAAAGGTTACTGTGAATGGCAGTGACACGGCATGTCATTTTTCGACACGATGAACAGGACTTTCAGGATGTGATTTAAGAAAAATGGATACTCAGAACACAATGGCAAATATTTACAGACAAAAGGGGGTGAGCCTGCGGCGTTTGCTGTTTGGCGATCCCCTTTCTACATCACAATTGATTCACGAGCGGCTGACGAAGGTCAAAGCGTTGGCCGTTTTTGCTTCTGATGCACTTTCCTCGACGGCGTATGCCACCGAGGAAATGATGATCATCCTTGTCCTGGCCGGCAGCGGTGCAGCGCAGCTGGCCTGGCCTCTGGCGCTGGCGATTGCCGTGCTGCTGATGATCGTGGCCTCCTCCTATCACCAGACCATCCATGCCTACCCGAATGGTGGCGGCTCTTATATCGTCAGTCACGATAACCTGGGGCAAGTGCCGGGCCTGGTCGCAGCAGCCTCACTGTTGACCGATTATGTCTTGACGGTTTCGGTGAGTATTTCGGCGGGCGTCGCTGCGTTGACCTCGATGGCGCCGACACTCTATCCTTATCGGGTGGGAATTGCCCTGGCTTTCATCGTCATCATGATGGTCCTTAATTTGCGCGGCGTCCGTGAATCCGGCACGATTTTCGCCATCCCCACCTACGCTTTTCTGGCCATTATGTTCGCGCTGCTCATCACCGGCGTGGTCAAATGGGTCACCGCCGGGATGCCGGCGCCTGCGCCGCCGCAGAGGCATTACCCGGTTGTCCATTCTTTGACACTTTTCCTGATTTTGCGCGCATTTTCGAGCGGCTGCGCGGCATTGACCGGCGTGGAAGCCATCAGCAACGGTGTGCCGGCCTTCAAACCGCCGGAAGCCAAAAACGCAGCGACGACATTGACGGCGATGGCGGCTCTGCTCATCACCTTGTTCCTGGGCGTGACGTTCCTGGCACGTCAGTTCGGTGTTGTGCCTGATGAGATCACGCATGAGACCCTGGTTTCGCAAATTGGGCGGACCGTTTTCGGCGGTAACACCTTGCCCTATTACGCGCTTCAATTTGCCACAGCGCTGATTTTGGTGCTGGCCGCCAACACCAGCTTTGCTGATTTCCCACGTCTCTCGGCCATCCTGGCGCGTGATCGTTATATGCCGCACCAGTTTTCACGTTTGGGCGATCGGTTGGCTTTCTCGAATGGGATCATCGTCCTGGCAATGCTATCTTCGCTATTGATCGTTCTCTTTGGCGGAACCACAACGCGCCTGATTCCGCTCTATGCGTTGGGTGTGTTTCTTTCCTTTACGTTTTCACAACTGGGCATGGTGGTACGCTGGCGACGTGTCAAAGGTCCACGCTGGCAGCTCAAGGCTCTGGTCAACGGTGTTGGCGCGTTCGTGACCGGCACGGTGTTGATCATTTTTGCCCTGACCAAGTTTGTGGATGGTGCGTGGATTGTCATCGTCTGGATTCCCATCCTTATCTCGTTCTTCCTTGCCGTACATCGCCATTATGAATCGGTGGCCAGGCAGTTGTCTCTGGAAACCTATGGCGATCCATCGCCTATCCATCACAACCGTGTCATTGTGCCCATCGGCGATGTGCATCGTGCAGTACTTGCCGCCCTGCATTATGCCCAGTCGCTATCTGATGATGTGACCGCCGTCTATGTGGAAACCGATCCTACGCGCACGCCGCGTATTCTGCAAAAGTGGGAAAAGTGGGGCAAAGGTATCCGTCTGGAAATCCTTCCCTCTCCTTATCGTTCTATCATTGGCCCATTGGTAGAGTATGTGGATCGGGTCAACGATCCTACCCGCCGTGACCTGGTGGTGACTATTGTATTACCCCAGTTTGTCACGGCTCGTCCATGGCAACAGCTTTTGCACAACCAGACGGCTCTGCTGATTCAGATGGCATTCCTTTTCCGCAAGGAAGTGATCGTTGTCAATGTGCCGTTCCACTTGCACGACACGGCGTGAAAATACCCTTGTCTTTTCCTGAAAGCCGGGTAAAATGCATCCACGAGTCAGTGTGGAGATAAACAATGCCGGCTAACTATAACGAATTACATCAGGTACTTTTGGAGCAGCGACAACATCTGCTATCGCAGTTGGACACCATCGCGCATACCGTCCGCGAAGACGGTGTGGGCTACAGCAATCACATGGCCGACGTGGGTACCGAGGTCTTCGAGCAGGCCCGCGATGTCTCGCTGGCCCGTCAGTTGAAGCGTTCGCTGGAAAGCATAGAACACGCGCTGAGCAAATTTGATGACGGCACCTACGGCATTTGCGAGATGTGTGGCGCGATTATCGAACTGGCCCGTCTGGAAGCCTTGCCCTCGGCGCAGTATTGCATGCAGTGCCAGTCCCGCCGCGAAGGGACGCGATGAAACCTGTCGTTCGTAGCCACCTCCTGTTTTTCGGGGGGGCGGTGCTCGTCTTGCTGCTCGATCAACTATCCAAACTCTGGGTCGTGCAGCATCTGCCCGCGTATACCCCGGTTGACCTCATCCCGCAATTGGCGCCGCTCTTTTCGTTCACGTTTGTCAAGAACACCGGCGTGGCCTTTGGCCTCTTCCCGAAGTTGGGCGGCGTTTTTACCATGATTTCGAGCGTGGTGATTGTGGGGATTCTACTCTCCCGGCGCGTCATAGCCGGTATGGGGCTGTGGGTCAACGCTGCGCTGGGGCTGGTGACGGGTGGGGCGCTGGGCAACCTCCTGGATCGCCTCACGCGCGGTTATGTTGTGGATTTCCTGGATGTGAACTTCTGGCCCTTACACGAATGGCCGGTCTTCAACCTCGCCGATTCTGCCATTGTGGTGGGGGTGGGGATTTTGCTGCTGGATTCTTTCGTGTTCGGTCAAAAGACGGCGGTGCCTGATGCCGGAGCGTGAAACGGCGGTTGTCGAATCCCCGGTGCGGCTGGATCAATTCCTGGTGCAGCGCTGGCCGGACTTGAGCCGGCAAGGGGTGCGCCGGATGATTGCATCGGGCGCGGTGTTGGTCAACGGACAGCCGGCTTTGAAACCCGGCCTGCGCCTCGCGGTCGGCGATGCAGTGGCCGCGGAAATGCCGGATGTGGAGCCTCAGATGGCCTCGATGGTTGTCCCGGCATTACCGCTGGCGGTGTTGTATGAAGATGAGACCGTGCTCGTTGTGGACAAGCCGGCCAACGTCCCCCTGCACCCGACGCGCCAATATGCTCAGGGAACGTTGTTGCAACAATTGGGTGAACGTTATCCGCATATCCTTCACATCGGCGGGGCGGAGCGGGCCGGCGTGGTGATGCGGGTCGAGCCGGAAGTCTCCGGCGCCATTCTGATTGCCAAAGACGAGGCTACCTACCGCGCCTTGCAGCGGCATGTCAAACACAACCGCGTGGAATGTGTCTATTCCGTGCTGGTCGAAGGCCGCCTGACCGGCGAAGAGGTGATTGACCAACCCATCGGCAACGTCAAGCAGACCCGGCAACGTCTGGCCGTTGCGCGGGAGGGACGCCCGGCGCAGACGTACTATCGTGGTCAACGTTGCTACAAAGACCGGGAGCGCGAGTACTCCCTGTTGGAAGTGCGCCCGCGCACCGGACGCTTGCACCAGATTCGCGTGCATTTCGCCTGGTATGGTTTCCCGCTGGTCGGCGACCGCGTCTACGGTTCGCGCTATCAGCCGCTTCTGCCCGAACGTATCTTTCAGCATGTAAGCGTGATCACTTTCCCGCACCCGCATACCGGCGAACCGGTACGTGTGGAGTCGCCGTTGCCGCCGGAGCTGCGCGCCGTCCTGCGCTATCTCTCGCGCGCAAAAGGACGTTAATGCCAATGAATTGAATGGATTAAGCGGAATAGGTTTTGCGAGAGCCAGGTGATGCCTTTTCACCGCTGGATTTTCGACTTTAGACTCTCGACTTTGGACTTTGGACTGATTCTCGGAGGCGATCAACATGCGTGAATTAAACATTGCTGTCGTACAAATGAAACCCGAGTTGGGGAAAATGGAAGCCAACGTTGGCAAGATGGCGGACTTCATCGCGCGGATTGCGACGGAGCAGCCGGTGGACATCATTGTCTTCCCTGAGCTGGCCGCGACGGGCTATGAAGGCGGGCAACGCTTTGCGCAGATGGCGCAGCGCGTCCCCGGCGCGGTGACGAACATCCTGGGCCAGCATGCGACCGAGTTCGGCGTATATGTGCTTTTGGGGATGGCGGTCAAGGAGAAGGTGGAGACGGTGCTCTACAATAGTGTGGTGCTCATCGGCCCGGATGGTGAGGTGGCAGGTGAGTATCGCAAGGTGCACCTGCCGGCCGAGGAACGTCTGGTTTTCCGCCCCGGCTATCGCATTATGCCCGTCGAAACCGAGGTGGGCGTGCTGGGCCTGATGTGTGGATGGGACCTGGCCTTCCCCGAAGTGGCGCGCAGCCTGGTGCTGGACGGCGCCGAAGTGCTCCTGCTGCCGGCGGCCTGGCAGGCGAAGGACGCCGATATGTGGCGCACGCTGTTGGTTGCCCGCGCCTACGAGAACGACGTCTTTGTGGCGGCTGCCAACCGCATCGGTGAGGAACCGTCCTACGTCTTTGCCGGGCAGAGCGCCGTCCTCGCACCTTCCGGCGAGGTGTTGGCCGCGCTGGAGGAACCCGAAGAGGGCTACGTGGTCGTGCGGCTTGATTTGGATGAGATCCGCCGCCGCCGCGAGGAGACGCAGATTATGCTGGCGCGCCAGCCTTCGTCGTACCGCTCGATTGTGAAGAAGTATTAGACGCTTGCGTACCGACAAAAAAGGGGGTCACCTTTCAGGTGGCCCCTTTTTGTTGGCGGATTGAGCTGATTTCCTCTCTGCTTACTGTCTACTGTCCACCGCCTTGTCATAAATCCGATACGTGCGATAGTGCTTCCCCATAAAGTTCGCCGCCGTTTGGCGCATGGGGATATTGCTTTCCAGCACCCACGAGAATTCGGCGTGCGTGTAGCCCCGGCGGAGGGCGACTTTGAGGTCTTCGAGGGCCAGCACGGCGATCAGCCCACTTCCACGATGGGCTTCGAGCAAACCACCGGCAAACGCACGCAGTGTGGTCACGCACTTGCGCACTTTCCACCAATACATCATCTTTGCCAGAGACCACCAATCCGGCACGCCGGGGCGCGGGTAGGCGCGGATGAGCGCCTGATTGACATCCGGCAAGGGCAGGCTGGCACCGATCGCCTGCCCGTCTTTTTCGACGAACAACACCGTCGGCGGGTCAATGATCGGCTTGAGTGCCATAACTTCGTGCGCTAACTCGGCGTCGGTCAACGGCACGAAGCCCCAGTTCTTTGACCACGCCTGGTTGTAGACTTCTTTGAAGAGCCGGGCGTCGTGCTCGAAATCGCGCATGTTGATCGGGCGGATCGTGATCCCGTCAAGCCGTTGGCGCACTTTTTCCGCCACGCGCAGCACTTTGGGATTAAATCCCGTCCCATCCGGCTGGACATGGGAAATATCGGTCAGGTAAGCATAGAGGTCGTGCGCCTTCACAAAGCCCGCGCGCTCGATGAATTCCGCATAGTAGGGCGGATTGTAGGTGAGCATGGCGACGGGCGGCCCATTCCAGCCATCCACGAGTAAGCCACATTCCTCATTGGTGGAGAAGTTCACCGGCCCGCGAAGGGTGTCCATCCCTTCGCTGCGCACATAGTCCTCGGCGGTTGCCAGCAATGCCCTGGCGGCCTCTTCGTCGGGGAGCACCTCGAACAACCCGAAGAAGCCAACTTTGTCACCCCAGTACTGGTTGTGATTGTAATTGATGATGCCGGCGATCGTGCCGACGATTTGACCGTCCCGTTGCGCCGTGAAATAGCGCACCTTCGCATGCTGGTGGAAGGGATGCTTTTGCGGATCCAGAAACGCCACGCGCTCCGAGATCAGCGGGGGAACCCAGTAGGGGTCACCCTTGTAGACTTTCCACATGAAATGAATGAACGCTTTGCGTTCAGCCGCCGTTTCGGCAGGTTGAATGACTAACTTCCCCGACATAAGTCCTCCTTAGTAAAACAGTGATTAGTGATTGGAGATCAGGAATTGGAGAACATGTTCTCCAATAAAAAACCTTTATTAAAATAACTCCCCAATTATAGCCTGTCCTGGTTAAGGGTCAATGACACAGGCTTTATCATTCTCGTTACAGTGACTTCATCTGGCTTCGAGCGGATCATCAGATCCGTGTCGCTCATCACTGTATCGGCCAGAACTGACGTTCTTCTTGGAGCAAGCATGATAAGCCCTGGTCAATGACAACGTTAATGAGAATCTTATACAAGGCTAATTTGTTTCTAACACCGGGCTAATCGCTTTCTAATCTGCTTCTTGTAATATGATGATGGTCGCAGAGTGTATGGATTGCCTATTCTTCGTCCAGGTACAAATAGCACCTGGACACTTTGCCATGCGGCATGGTGGTTGGCTGTTTGAACTCTGCAAGACCGGATATCGGATTGATAATTATCGGAGGTGTTATTTATGGACCCAAATCGTTACACAGAAAAATCACAAGAAGCTCTACTGCGCGCGCAAGGTCTCGCCAGTGAGTATGGTAACCCGCAGATCGAACCCGAACACCTGTTGCTGGCATTGCTGGAGCAGCGCGAGGGGATCGTGCCGCAGGTCGTTTTGCGCCTGGGCGCCGATCCACAGCGCATGCGCGTAGACCTCGAACAGGCCGTCCGCCGCAAGCCGCAGGCGCGTGGCGCGGCGGCGCAACTGAGCCTCTCGCCGGCCCTGTCGCGGATCTTGCAGGCGGCGGAACGCGAAGCCGGCGCGCTGCGCGATGAGTACGTCAGTGTGGAGCACATCTTGCTGGCGATGGCCGACTCCAGCGCCGGCGACATCGCGCGCTTCCTGGCGGCGCAGGGCGTGAACCGTGAATCGGTGTTGCGCGCGCTCACTACCATCCGCGGCGGGCAGCGTGTCACTTCGCAGAACCCGGAGGGGACCTACAACGTCCTCGAAAAGTACGGGCGCAATCTGACGCAACTTGCCCATCAGGGCAAACTCGATCCGGTGATCGGGCGCGACGAGGAAATCCGGCGCGTCATGCAGATTCTCTCGCGGCGCACCAAGAACAACCCCGTGCTGGTCGGCGATGCCGGTGTGGGGAAGACGGCCATCGTCGAGGGGTTAGCGCAGCGCATTGTGCGTGGCGATGTCCCCGAAGGCTTGAAGGATAAGGAAATCTTCCAGCTTGACATGGGCGCGTTGATCGCCGGCGCCAAGTATCGCGGCGAATTCGAGGAACGCCTGAAAGCCGTCCTCGATGAGATCGCACGTTCTGACGGCAAGATCATCATGTTCATTGACGAAATCCATACCGTCGTGGGCGCCGGCAAGGCCGAGGGTGCCATGGATGCCGGTAACCTGCTCAAGCCGATGCTCGCGCGTGGCGAGTTGCACACCATCGGCGCGACGACTCTCGACGAGTACCGCAAGTACATCGAGAAAGACGCCGCGCTCGAACGACGTTTCCAGCCGGTCTACGTGGATGAGCCGGATGTCGAGGACACCATCAGCATCCTGCGGGGCCTCAAGGAGCGTTACGATGCTCACCATGGCGTGCGCATTCAGGACGCGGCGCTGATCGCGGCGGCGACGCTGAGCGACCGTTACATCGCCGATCGTCAGTTGCCCGACAAAGCCATTGACCTGGTGGATGAAGCGGCGGCGCGCTTGCGACTGGAAATTGATTCCAAGCCCGCCGAGTTGGATGAAATTGACCGCAAAATCATGCAACTGGAAATCGAGCGCGAGGCGCTCAAGCAAGAGAAGGACAAGGCCAGCAAGGAGCGCTTGCAAAAGTTGGAGCAGGAATTGGCCAATTACAAAGAGCAAAGCAACGCGCTCCGGGCGCGCTGGGAGCAGGAGAAGGCACTCATCCAACAGGTGCAGGACATCCAGAAGCAGATGGAGTCGCTCAAAGTGGAGATCGAGCAGGCCGAACGCAACAACGACTATGCCGGAGCGGCGCGGCTGCGTTACGGTAAGTCCCAGGAACTGGAGCGCCAGCTCGAAGCTGCCGAAGCGCAGTTGGCCAAAGTTCAGGGCGACCATCCACTGCTCCATCAGGAGGTCGGACCGGAGGAAATTGCGCGCGTCGTCTCAAACTGGACGGGCATTCCCGTCTCCCGCTTGATGGAGGGCGAGCGCGAGAAGCTGATGCGCATGGAGGAAGAACTGCACAAGCGCGTCGTCGGGCAGGACGAGGCCGTGCGCGCTGTCTCCAACGCCGTCCGCCGGGCGCGCGCGGGCCTGCAACCCCCGAATCGGCCCATTGGCACATTCCTGTTCCTGGGACCGACGGGGGTAGGGAAGACGGAACTCGCGCGTGCGCTGGCCGAATTCCTTTTTGACACCGAAGAGGCGATGGTGCGCATTGATATGAGCGAGTACCAGGAGAAGCATACCGTTTCGCGGCTCATCGGTGCGCCGCCGGGCTATATCGGCTATGATGAAGGCGGGCAACTGACCGAGGCCGTGCGGCGGCGTCCTTACAGCGTGCTGTTGCTGGATGAAATCGAGAAGGCGCATACGGAGGTCTTCAACGTGCTGTTGCAACTGCTCGATGAAGGCCGCTTGACCGATGGCCACGGGCGTACCGTGGACTTTACCAACACCCTTATCATCATGACCAGCAACATCGGCAGCCGCTGGATCAAGGAATTGGGGTCGGAGGCCGCGCGTGAGCACGTGATGGCGGAGCTGGATCACACGTTCCGTCCGGAGTTCCTGAACCGTATTGATGACACGATCCTCTTCCGCAGCCTGACGCGCGAGGACTTGCGGGCCATTGTCGGTATCCAGGTGCGCGCTCTGCAAAAGCTGTTGCGTGAACGCGGTCTGGACATCGTGTTGACGCCGGCGGCGGCGGCGTTCCTGGCCGATGTCGGCTACGATCCCGTCTACGGAGCGCGACCACTCAAACGCGCGATCCAGCGGTACCTGCAAGACCCGCTGGCACTGGCGGTGTTGGAGGGGCAGTTCAAGGAAGGGCAGACTGTCCATGCTGACGTGCAGGATGACCATCTGGCCTTCACGGCGCGTTAATCTCTGGAGTGTTTGCTGAAGCAATCGCGGCGCAGCCTGACCTGCGCCGCGATTTTTTATCATCGGTGTCTAACCAAAATTCAACCTAAAGGTGCAGCCTCTTGACGTTTATGAAAAACGACATTACAATAAGTATACGCCGTTCTCTACAGCTTCATAAGCTTCATACTTCGTATTTCATGCTCCATACTCCTGTCAATCTACGTTCATGGCTGGTGAGTAGTTCAAACTGTCAGCTTGTGGCAAGGGCAAATTGACAGTTTGCTCTATAGTTTTTTCAGTCGTTGGGTAGAAGCAACATCCCAACGTTCAACCAGTTTTTCAAGGGAGGGTATTACTATGGAACATACTAAGCATTTTCCACCGGTAAAGGGCTTCTTTGCCAGATTGCGGTTTGGCAGGAGCATGTGCGGGCAATTTTTGCGGCCTGCCCTGGCATTGACTCTGGTTCTGTTGGGGATGCTGTTGTTTGTCACAGCGACGCGCGCTGCGCCATTGCTCGATGCGCCGTGGGAGCCGAACGTCAAGGTGAATGACGATGTCCCCGGTTCCGCCAATCAAACAACCCCGGCTCTGGCTGCTTCCAAGACGACCGATGATGTTTTTGCTCTCTGGCAAGACTCACGCAATGATGACGGCGATATCTACTTTGCTCATTCCCCTGATGGCGGACAGACGTGGAAAGTGAGTACCCGCGTCAACCACGATGCCCCGGGGTTGGGGCAATCGTCCCCTGATATTGCGCTCGATGGATCGGGAGTTTTGCATGCCGTCTGGGTGGATAGCCGCGCGGGAACCGAGGACATCTACTATAGCCGTTCGGCGGATAATGGTGCGACGTGGAGCACCGAGGTGCGCCTCAATGATGTGCTCACTGGGACCCAAAAATCGCCGGCCATTGCCGCTTTGGGCAACAAGGTTTGTGTTGTTTGGGAGGATGGGCGTGTGGCTTATGCCCGTGGCATATATGTGGACTGCTCGACTAATGGGGGGCAGACTTGGGGAACGGATGCCCGCGTCAACCATGACGATGGGGAGTTCTACCATTATGCTCCTGACATTGCGCTGGGAGCGGACGGCCGGGTTCACATCGTCTGGTATGACAACCGCAGCGGTAACTGGGACATTTACTACACGTATCTCTCGGCGGTAGGGACTTCCGATGTCCGCTTGAATGATGGTACAGCCGGGATGCAACCCTATCCTGCCATTGCCGCCAGCGGCAACACCGTTCAGGTCGTATGGGCGGACTCTAGCAGCGGATTGGTAATCGGCGACGTTTCCACCGATGGCGGCGTCACGTGGGGCAAGGATCAGGGGGTCAGTGAGGTCAACGGCACTATGGAGCCGGATGTGACCTTCGACGGGCAGGGGACGGCATGGGCGACATGGCGTGTTCCTACCACAACTTATCGAGTGTACGCCGACTGGTACGGCGTTAATGGCTGGTCCGCGGATATGCTGGTTTATACATCCACGGAATTCCTGCAATCACCGGCCATTGCCGCCGGAGAAAAGCGGGTGTATGTGGCCTGGGAGCATTACTTCGAGACGGACGTGGATGTGCTCCTGGCCATTTGGGACGGCCGTGAATGGACCGGCCCTGTTCAAATCAACGATGAAGGGGATGCCCTGCAGGCCAGCCCGGCCATTGCTATCGGCAGCACAGGGCGGCTATACGCGGCCTGGGCCGATAGGCGGGATCGTGTTTACGAGTACGCTTTGTATGCTGATACTTCACTTGATAAAGGGGCGACCTGGGGTGTAGACGTGCGTGTGGATGATAAACATCCGCTCCAGGGAACCCCGGCTATCGGCGCGACGGGGCCGTTGACGGTTCACGTCGCCTGGAGCAGTGTGTCGCAAGATACCGGCGCTGTTTTTTACGACCGCTCCGGCAACGGCGGACAAACCTGGGGCGTTGACCGCCTTTTGAACCCTGCGGGCGGCTATGGTACCGCCGGCCCCCCCGATCTGGCTACAGATGGGGGTCAAAAAATCTTTGTCGTCTGGGCACGCTATGACGGCCTGTGGTTCGTCTCTTCGAGCGACGGCGGCACTACCTGGATCTCGCCGACCATTATCCTTACCGCCACCGGCAGTATGGCATCTCCTACCATCGCCGTGGATGCGGACGGACGGCTGCATCTGGCGTGGGTGGAGAGTTTGATGCAGACGAATGAGGAGCACATTGCCTACGCGCACTCGATGGATGACGGCTTGACCTGGACCGACCGTCAGTATGTGGATGGTGGAACGTTCAGGACGCTGCGTAGTAATCCCGATATTGCGGTGAACCCTGTCAATGGTTATGTTCACCTTGTCTGGGATGACGACCGTACCGGCACAAAGACCGTTTTCCATGCGGTCTCATCGAACCACGGCGCGACGTGGGGAAGTCCCGCCGGCATTGTGAGAGGTCCGGCGGTTGAACCGGCAATTGCTGTGGATGGCGACGGCGTCGTCTATGTTCTCTGGCAGGATGGCCTTGAGGGTAACACGGAGATCTTCTATACCACCTCGATAGATGACGGCGTATCCTGGAGTGTGCCCGGGCGCGTCAACGACGATGCCACAACTTATCCGCAGCGGCAGGTGGCCGTCGTTGCCGGAAACAGCGCCTATGCCGTGTGGAACGACTTCCGTCGTGTCAACTGGGATATCGAATCTGCAGGGTTGACGCTGGCGTGCCCGGTGCCGTTGCAGGGTGTGAGCATCAGCGGCCCCTCGGAGACCCGTACCGGCATGCCGGTGCGTCTTGAGGCGGTTGTGGATCCCTCCACAGCTTCGCCGCCGCTAACTTTTGTGTGGACGCCGACGCCGGCGGCCGGGCAAGGAACCCCCAGCGCAATCTACTACTGGCAGACGCCGGGCACTTACCCGGTGGAGGTCAAGGTGAGCAATTGCGGAGGGGTCTTTACCGCCACGGCCACCCATCGTATCGTTGTCACCGCGCCGACGCCCCCGTTACCCTGTGTGGAAGGGCGGGTCTACTATGCGACAACGCCGCTGGCCGATATACAGGTTGAACTGCTTGCCGGTTCGAGCGGGCCGGTATTACAGAGCACTACGACAAATGCCTACGGCTATTATCGTTTCTGCAACCTGGAGCCGGGCGACTATATGCTCAAACGCTATGGCCCTTCGCCAGCATACGCGGACTGGGTGGCCGATAGCCTCACGATGGGCGGCAGCAATGTGATCAAGAACCTCGACTTGCCCAAGAAGATGACGTTGCTCACACCGGCCAATGGGGAAACGATCACCACCACCATCCCCACGATGACCTGGCAAGCCCTACCGGAGGCGTCCCATTACACCTTCCAGTTGAACAAAACGGCCGATTGGACGCTGGTGGAGCACACCCATAATATCATCGGCACGGCGCATCAAGTGCTTGCGGCGTTGGATTTGAGTACCGGCTACACCTGGCGGATTGACGCTTATACCGGAACTCACTGGGTCGGAACCACGGCCAATGCCTTTACGTTTACCACACCGGGGCTGATCATCCTTCCTCCTCCGCCGATAGTGACGATCAATTCCTCATTGCGCCTTGAGGAAGCCGCACAAGGCGTGGTGGTCAACAAACTCATCGGCGATAGCAGCGGTAAAACTTCCTTGAACTACGTGGATGTGGTGGCTTATGTGTCCACACAGGCTGCCGAAGCTGCTTCGGATGTCCGGGTTGTCCTTACCGTGCCCGGCAATGTTCTCGGCGCGCCGGTCAATACCTGGGTGCGCGATAGCTACGGCGGGACGCCGACGGCGGCGACGTCGGTATCGCTCGGCGGCGGGCGCTACCAGGTGACGACCACCTTGACCCGTGGCTGTTTCTGGTGGTTCTGCCCTTACCGCAAGTATGTGGTGTGGCGCTTCCGCATCCCTAACACAATCTCGCCGCAGACGCTCAGCCTGATGAGTCAAGTGTATCGGCCCGGCTACTGGGTTGTCAACAGCATCTCACACGCCACTTTGCGTCTGGTGAGCACGGCTGAAGCGCTCATCATCGTCAACCGTACCCAGTTGTACGACAACTACACCGGGTACGAGGTTACCAGCCTGTTGGCGCGACTTTACGATGTGGCACAGGGCGCGCCGCACAACGACCAGCCGCTCGGTGTCATCTACAACGCCGATCTGTATCATAACGCCGTGCGCGATTGGAACAATACCACGGTCAACTACGCCAATGAGACCACCGCCAATGAGGTTGCCAATGAGTTGGACGAGCTGATCAACGATTGGGTGGAGGATGGGACGTGGACCTGGTCCTATCACTTGCCTTTCTCGATAACGGTCAGCACGGAGGTCTACCCGTACTATCTGCTCCTGGTCGGCGATGACGACGTACTGCCGTTCTACCGCTACAACGATCCGTTCAATCAGGAAGTAGAATGGTTTGTGAACTCGGCAACCAATCCGCAGATTCGTGCCACGGACAACGACTACATCCTCACCGATGCGCCCTATGCCAATCTCTGGGGTGGTACGGATTGGCAAGTCGGCGACCTGGAACTGGCCGTGGGACGCTTGCTCGGTGCTACGGCGGATGATATGCGGTATTTGCTCGACAACAGTCTGGCGACCGATGGCGGTACGGGGCGTGCGGTGATGGCAAGTGTGGATGGCTGGGAGCTGGGTTACAATAATCCCAGTTGTGGTGCCAACGCGGTCGCGGATGTGTTGAACGTTCCGGCACGTCTGGCGGCACGCGGCTTCGGTGTGTACAACGATTCGGAGACGCCGCACACCGTAGATGTGATGTTTCCGTTCGATGTGAACTGGATCACCGGTTTCCGCAATGCGGCGAACGCGGGAATGGACCTCTTCTTCATCGGTGGACACGCCAGTTATAACGGCGCCAGTATTCCAGAAAACAGTTTTACACCTGACGATACCTGCTCTGACGCAAGCTGCCGCTATAATCGCTTCGACAACGATCATCCGCTGACCTTCATTGTCGGATGTCACGGCGGTTTACCCGTGCCCAATATCGGTGGACGCGGCGGTATCAACGACAACATGGTCTATGATATCGTCCACGAGGGCGGGCGTGCTTACATCGGCGCAACCGGCTACAGCTACGGCTCACCGGGCAGCCTGTGTCATGCGACGTGGGGTGAGAAGCTGCTCCAACACTTCTTCGATGAGTTCCTGCGGGCCGGATCGAACAGCCGCACCATCGGCGATGCGCTGCGACGGGCGAAGGACGTCTACCCCTTCGGCCAATATAACCCCAACACGAGCGCGACCGATGGCGATGCGCTGGATCGCAAGACCGTCACCGAGTTCAATCTCTATGGTGTCCCCTGGCAACGCCTGGATTATCCGGGAGGGACGACGAATCAACGAGCCAGCGGATCGCTGAATAGGGCGTTGCCGTCGGCGGTCAGCAGCAATATCGGGAACATCGTGCAGGCGGATACGTACCGCTACACCCGCACGGTGACGGTGGATATCGCGCCATACACTGCGGGACAGGTGATCACCGGCAGTGTGACCTACGATGTGCTCTCGATTCCCGGTGGCGAGATGGCCGTCGCGCCGAACCTGCCGATGCTGCCCTACGTCAGAGGATACACGCTCACCATGCCCATCAGCGCCACCGTGCAGAGTGTTTCGTTGGTGACGGCGACGTGTAGTGATGTCGGGCCTTACGAAATCCCCATCATCATCGCGCAGCCGTGGTCTGAGGGTGGGATGACCTTCACCACCACCACGACTATCACCACCTCGTATCCGGCGGACGCAAACCGCGTCGTCGGGCAGATGCAGGACGGCCGGATGTTGTTCACGCTCTTCCCCATCCAGCACAACCCCACGAGCAACGCGACGCGCTTCTGCTCGCAGATGGTGATCGAGGTGGTCTACGATGCGCCGGTCGCGCTGGCGGTCTCGCAGGTGACCCCGTTGGCGGCGGCGCTGCGGCCCGGCGCGCCCATCAGTGTCACGGCGCTGCTGGAGAACGTGACGGACGAACTGCTCACCGTGACCTCGACGTTGACGCTGCTGGACGCCGAAGGCCATGAAGTCGGCTGGCAGAATGGCGGACCGTTCTCGGTGCCTTCGGGCGGGCAACAAGCCGTCGAGGTCGGCTGGGACGGCATGCTCTCCGAAGGCGTGTACAGTCTGCTGCTGACATTCTGGAAGAACGACGTTTTGATGGGGTTGGCGACCACCCATGTCAGCATAGTGGGAGGCGCGCTCACGGCCCTGGAAGTCCCGACGACCACGCTGGTGGTGAGCGATACGGCGACTTTCCGCGTGACCTTCGAGAACTACCTGGCTACGCAGGTCACGATGACGGCGTACCTGCAGCTCTCCGATCGTGGAGGTGACCTCGTGGCAACTCTGCCGCCACAGACGACCGTGGTGGCGGGCAATACGACCCACGTCTTCACATTCGCCTGGGAGGTGCCGGCGAGTACGGGCGGTATCCACAGGGCGCAGGCGCTTGTCGTGCGCGCCGATGATACATCCTACGGCCCGCTGACGGGCGAGTTCACCATCGCCAGTCCCTTTAAGGAGATCTTCCTGCCGCTTGTGTTGCGCAATTTCTGAGGCTGTGGGAAACTAAGTGGATCCAACAATGTAGGGCGAGTGATCAACTCGCCCTACATTGTTGAGAGCTATGAGTATACGGCGTATCTTACTCGATGCGCAGATAACCCGACGCCTTTGCACCGCAGACGGGGCACTCATCGGGCGGTTTGGGGCCGACGTGGGTGTGGCCACAGGTCTGGCAGACCCAATACTCCACTTCTTCTCCACCCTCTTTGCCCAGGTTCGCCAGCGCCTCCTGGTACATCTTCTCGTGAATTTTCTCCACCTGCATGGCCCAGTCGAAGGTGCGCTCCGCAGCTTTGTTGCCTTCGGCCTGTGCGTCGGCGATGAATTCGGGATACATCACATTGACTTCGTAATTTTCCCCGCCGATGGCGGCCTGCAAGTTCTCGGCTGTGGATTTGATTTCGCCGAGCGTGCGGAAGTGGTTGTGCGCGTGGACGGTTTCGGCGGCAGCGACGGCGCGGAACAATTTGGCGACCTGATGGTAGCCTTCCCTTTCGGCTTTTTTGGCGAACGCCAGATACTTGCGGTTGGCTTGCGACTCACCGGCAAACGCGGCCCATAGATCATCTACTGTCTTCATTGCAATCCCTCCTGAATAATATGATGGTGAATGGAACAACGCTATAGTCCTGATGATATGCCGACCGTTGAATTTGTCAAAATATGCCGGCAGCCTGGTGATACATCCAGGCTCAGAAGGCCAGACTCGCTCAAGCGGGCTGTGAGGGCAGTTTACCGCCCTTTGTTCTTTTGGCCCGACGATTTATCGTTGGGCCGCTGGAGACAGGCGAGCACCGGCAGGCTTGCAACCAACAAACATCCCCAGAGCAGTAACCCAGGCGCTCGTGTACCGGTCTCCGGCAGCAGGATCGGCGCAGGGATGGGCGTGGGGGTGGGAGCCGGCGTGGCCTCGGGTGGGGGCGGCTGCGGCGTTGGGAGGGGCGTTGGCTGAGGCGGGGCCGTCGGCGTGGCGGTGGGTGTTGGCGTCGGCACCTGCGTATAGGTGACCGTTAGATACGGCATAGTGGCCGGATCGTTGACGCTCAAACGGCGAGCGGCGGCCCAGTTGCTTGCCGTCGAACCCAGATCGGCGGCGGCTATGGCCACCCCATAGTTCGGCGCGCCGGCTACCCAGCTCTGCACCAGCGTCGTCACATCCCAGACGAACCACCCGCCGGTCGAAGAAACCTCTATCGTCGCCATAGACCCGCCCGGCGCCGGCCAGGCTCCCATATCATACCAATCCACCTCGTCCGGCGTCCAGGCCATCGTCACCGGATAGGCCGACATCGGCGCACTGCCCGGCGCCGGCCAGTAATCGTCCACGAATACATGCAGGGTGGCCGATTGTACGATGGCATCGGCAGGGATGGCATCCAACGGAAAGTGCAGATAGGTGCGGCAGAAGACCGCGTTGCCGGAGACCATTCCTACATAATTGCCGAAGGGAAAAACGTCGGTGCTCCAACGTTGGCCGGAGGCAGGCTCCTCCGACAAAACCCCCACGTTTTGATCGGGGGACACCCGTAAAATGCCCATAGGCTGCTCGGATGTGCCCGGGGGAAGTGTCTGAGCATGAACAGGTGACACCAGAAGCCCCAGGCACAAACTCGTCATCGTCAACAACCACAAAACGCGCTTCATAGAGCCTCCTATCTTGTCGGCCACCAGGGTTGGCTATAGTGACGCAGGACAACCGGCAGCCAGAGGCGGTAGATGGGTGCGTAGTGCCCGACCTCCAATGCCCCCGCCAGACGTTCCACGACCATCACCTCGCGTGGGGTGATCGCCGCGAAGGGGAACTCGTGAATGTAGCGCCCGTCGCTGTAGGCGATAAGGTGATAGGTGTCCGGCGGAGACAGGGGCGCAAGCGTCCACGGCCCTGCGTCATGCGGCACAAGCTCCAGTACCAGGTGGATGTCCGTCTGCGTCCCCAACGCCAGATCGGGAATCGTCAGGGCGATCCAATCCGCTCCCTGCGCGACTGTCGGCGTATCGCTGGCCAGCAACGCCACCCCGGAGGGGAAGGTAACGGTGATGATGTTGTTTTTGGCGATGTAATCGCCCTGGTTGAAGACCTTGAGCGTCAGCGCTACCCGGTTCGGCACGCCGCGCGCCACGCCGGGCATCACCTCGCCGGTGAGCGTGTTGGTGATCGCATCTATGGTGTAGGTCGCCGCTAGCTCGGCGCCATGCGCCTCTACCGTCTGTCGGTTGCCGATGTGGGTGTAAATCTGACCGAACGGGTCGGCATAAGTGATGGACGGCCCATCATTCACAAGCGCAGTGCCGTGTTTCTCAATTTGAACGCGGGACTTGAAGATGACATACATTTCACCGGAGCGCACACCATTTTCCAGCCAGGGCATCTGCGTGGCATCATAAGTGTCGGAGACGGGCAATGTGAAGGTAACGTGCGTTCCCCCACTGACCGCCGCGGTGATAAACGACACGGCACGCAGGTTGCCAAAGAGGCTCACGGCAGAAGTCAGGTCGCCCAGGGCCAGCGCACCTTTCAATTCAGCCACTTCGCTTGCATTCGCCAACCGCGCATCTTGCAGCGTCACCCACGGCGGCAAACGATCGTCCAGGCGCAGGTCGGTCGCCTGTCCCCATAAGGTTTGGATGCACTCATTAGGGCTGCCCACGCCGATTTCTGCCGCCGGAATCTGGAAATACGCCGGTAAGCCGTCAGCATGCACCTCGAAGCCAACCCGCTGTACCTTGCCTGTGTCGGTAAAGGTCGGGCCGACCTCCACATCGTAATACCATACGGTGCGCCCCCCATCGGGAACGGTTGTCTGGTGCAGGAAGGGGAAATCGAAGAAGAGCGGTTCGATGGCTTGTGTCTCGCTGATGCTGCGCGGGGTGACGATGATGCCGGCAGGGGCGGTCGGGGTGAGGATCAGGTTGGTCAGCGTGATGCCGTTCTGATTGTTGCGGATTTCCAGGCGGATTTGGGTCTTTTCGCCGGGAGCGACACGCGGCCACAGCAGATCGGGGCCGTGCCGTCCGCCTACATAGACCGTCGCCGCCAGGTCGCCGAAGCCGTAGGACTTGATGAACGGCTCCCAACCCACACAACGCGGATCCCACGGATCTTCAATGCGCAGCAGATGGTACACTTGATCATCGAACGTTGCCACCAGCGTCGGGACGACAGCTTTGTACACTCGCGCATCTGCCGAGAGGCCAAACACAGCCTGCACGTGGGCATCGTAGACTTCGTAACGATTGGGTCCGACCGCTTTCTGATGGTAGACGAAGCGCGCCCCGTCGTCAATTTTCATAACACCCTCGCGGTGGAAATTGGGGTACGTGCTGAGTGTCGCACTGATGTAGATGGCCTCGCGCTTCTGGCTTTCGAGATACTGCTGGAAATAGAGATAGTCGTAGGCCGGCACGCTGATAATGTCGGTGAGTATCGTCGCACCGGCCACGCCTTGCAGTTCCGGCGAACGCCATGAATCCCACCAGGTACTTTGCTGTGGTTCGAGCGCAAAGCCTAATCCCCGGAACATCCCTTGAGCGATGAGCGTTTCATCCTGGCGCAACGGCGGCATCAACGGATCAAAGTTTGACCAGGACTTGAGATACAGCGTCAGGTCGGCGCCCTCGCGGGCCGGGAACTCCAGGACGCGCGTATCCCCCAGGCCGTCACCGTCGCGGTCAGCGAGCATCTCGAAGGTCGTGTTGACGACGGCATGGTATTCTGGCGGTGGGAAGGGCACGATGTCGTAGAAAACGGTGCGCAATTCCATCACCTGCGCACGCTCCCAGATGTCCCGATAGGTCACGCGAGGCATCTCCGGTGCGATGGGGATATGAACGACCCCACTGGACAGGTACTCGTGGTAGGGGATGGGATGTCCGCCCAGGTTGGTGTAGACGGAACCCCCGCCACCTTGCATGACCAGGCCAGGGCTGACGGGGTCACTGGCAAAGGAGATCGTGCGGTTGAACAGCTCGTGGCTGAAGAGGCCATAGCGCGCTGCCGGTTCCTGGTAATCGTAGGCCGGGAGCGTGCTGAAATCCCACACCATCCGCAGTGCGGGCAATACAATGTCTCCCTCGGCTGTGACGGTGATGTAGGCCGCATATTCCGGCGGGATGGTGATGGAGTTAGACAGCCCCGGCGTCGTGGTGAAGTTGCCGGTATAGGTGTAGACCAACCGTGGGCCGTTTTCCCAGGCCGTGAGGGTGTAAAAGACGCCGGTGGTGAGGCTCACCGCCGGCACCCCGTCCATCGCCACCGGCAGTGGATAAACGGGAACGGGCGTCTCGTAGAAGAAGATCTCATTCAGCGCGAACATCGTCTGCGAGAGCGAATCGGTCGTGTCAGGCCCCCAGGAATCGGCGATGACGTGGGGGACGATCCGCTGATCGTCCACATCCACAATGGGGGAGAGCAGCGCCACTACATCGGTGATCACAACGCCATACGCGTCGGTTTCCTCCTTGTTCTCCAGCGTCAGCGCGATGTCGAAGTAGTAGCCCCCGGCGGGAAGCGGGTAGAGGCCGTCGAGTTCAATATCGCGGTCCCCCACCAACCGCGCTGCCATCAGCGATTTGACTTGCAGGGCGTTGCGCGTCAGAGAATGTAGGAGGCCCGTCGGGTATCGCTGGGTGGGGTGGAAAGGATCGGTGTAGGTGGCCCTGGCCGTGCTGACCAACGCTGTGCCGACCGTACCGGAGGGCGCGGTGGTATAGGCGATGTAGGTGAAGTGGATGGCGCCGGGCGATGCCTGGGGCAACGTCCACACGATGGTGGTGGCGTCGTCGGTGGTTATCAAGGCGGTCGGCGCGGGGACAATGGAATCCAGGCTCGTCGTGAAACCCCGGTGTAGCGTCTCGGTAATGATCACATTGGTCAACGGCCCGTCCCAGTAGTTTTTGAAGGTGGTCGTGATGGCAATGGGCACTCCCGCTTCATAGGCCGGGATGGTATCGCAACCGACGGCGAGAGGTGTAGCTGTGGGACATTCCCACAACGTCCCGTAGAGGCCGGCCCGTTCGCCCATGGCCCACAGGAGCGCGTTGAGCACCTGTGGATGGTAGGTAATGTCGTCGGAGGGGTGCGCGTTGAACAGTACCACCCGTCCGTCGCCGGGCGTGGCGACACCGATAGCGACGGAGCCGGGGTGGGAGGTGTCGGCAAAGCGGGCGACAACGCTCAAGCCGTCGCCGGCGGAGATCGTCGGCTCGTTGAGGATGTAGGTGGTGTTGGAAAGCCAGGAGAAAACCAGCGGGTGATCGGGCAACAGGACATCCAACTGCCCGGTGTTATCGGGGTCGGTCACGCGGGAGGCCAGATTGACGGTGCCCGCCGGGAGCAGGCCGGCCGCTTCGGCGATATAAGCGGCGTCTGCCTGGGCATAAAGAAAACCGCCGCCGCGCACGAAGTCGGCGATTGCCTGCAACCCTGCGTCCCCCAATGCAGCGACCACCTCATCCGTGTAGCCGATGCGAATGGCGGGCAGAATCAGCACATCATAGTCGCTCAGGTTGGCGATGATGTGCGTCTCGGTAAGGGTGTCGAAGTAAGGACAACTGCCGCCCGTGCCCGGAGATGGCAGTTCGCACCCCAGGTAGACGCGGAACAATTGGTCAAAATTGAGCCTTTCCCAAACGACGAGCTGTTCGTATTCATCGCGCACACTGCCGGCGTAAAGCGCTACCCGACGAGGGTGGAGCGCGAGGGCGCGTGGTACGCTGAAGGGGCCGCTCGCGCTCACGTGGTCAAAATTGCCCCTCAGGTCACCGATGACCGCGCCAGGAGCGTAATCCTGACCGTTCATGGTCGCGGTAACAACCGTCCAGGCCAGATCGGGGGCGGTGGAGGGCGACACATTTCGTCCATACACCGTCTCCCACAAGGCTTGGTAAGCGTTCCGGCGGGCGAGGGCATCGGATTGCCCTGCGCCCAGGGGGGTCAGTTGTGTGGCGACGGCAAAATCATAGCGGGTCGGCGCTGCTTTGAGCGGAGGCGTGAGCGCGATCAACAACAGGGCCACCGTGCCCACACCTAGAACAGTAACGAGGAACAAACGAGGCAAAGACTTCGTCATGACAGCCTCCTTTCCTTAACAAAATAAACGACCTTTGCGAAATTCAACGGATTTGATCGGCGGACCTGCAATGTCAATGGATGTTCTGAGGAATTCAGGCATATTTGCCGCCAAAGATGCCCTTGATTTCGGCCTGAATGGTTTAGATTACCCCTATCATAGCACGAAATGTGTGCTGTAGCAATTCCCGAAAAATCGTGGGTGTCTTCCAAGTTGGGGGCAAGTTTACAGCAGACCTGGCAGGTTTCAGAAAACCTGTCAGGTCTGCATAAAAATTGAACCGCACCTAAACATTGAGGGGATAGTTCGAGGAAGCAAGTTTTTGAGTCGGTTCTCTTAGCTCTCAGCGGGATTCTTGCACTGTGAAGCTGCCAACTCCCAACCCGACGCGAATGTCTATGCGCGCCTCGGCTTTGTCATACCCCGGTGAGGTATAGCGATTGTTGATCTGGGTGTAGCCTGGGGGAATGCCGCGTGCGACAACGGCAGTGTCGGTTTGTATGCGCACGGCCAGGTCCGCCGGAACTTCGATGACAATTGTGCCGACGCCGCCGTCAATGTTGATGTCACAATTACCGTTTGAGGGCAGCTTGAGCAGCATATCGCCGACCCCAAAGTTGATATTGACGGTTTCAAGCGTCAACGCACTCAAGTCGAGATTCATATCGCTGACGCCGGCATCAATGTTAAGTTCGAGGGCTACGTCGGGGTGGAAGGCCAGGTCCCAGCTATAGCGTTTGTTGGGACTGCTCATCCCGCCGGAGGTCCCGCTCGTCTTGAGAATAAGGCGAGCCGGCGTGCCCTTTGTGAAATCCTGCACCAATCGCTCATTCTGCCGCCATGCTATTGTGCCCTCGACAAAATTGCCGGAATCCTCAAGCGCTTTGATATTGAGTTGCCCGACGGCTGGGGCAAGCGTCACTTGTGCCGATCGGATACCCTCACGTGGCTCGCTGATGGTGCTGGTTTGGGCGGATGGATGCACGTTGTTGGTTGTCCCGATGAACCACACGCCACCGATGAGCAGCCCAAACACAATCAGCGCGGCGATAAAGGAGCCGATCGCCGACCTGCGGCCCACCAGCACTTCCAGTCCCGCGGCGATGAGCAGGATAGGCCAAAGGCTGAGCATATCCCAAAAGCTCCAATTCAGATACCCCAGGTTGTTCAACAACAAAATAATGCCGATGCCGATCAAAATTGTCGGCCCTACGAGCTTAAACTGCCGCTCCTCTTTTTCCATAATTCTCGTCTCCTCAAATAAAAATGTCAATGGATTTAACGGATGAAATAGATTAGAGAGAAGAAATCCAAAATCCAGGAATCGTCTTACTCTTCGTGGCGGCGCAGGATCAGGTAAACACCAAAAACGATGATGGCGAGCGGCGCAAGCATCCGGCTCAACCACGTCACGCTGATCAGGATGAGAAATCCGATCCCCCCGACAATCGCTGCCGGATAGGCTGCCCAGCGCATGCGCCCGGCCGGCGTCGGCAAGAAGTACACCAGCGCGAAAGTTGCCGCGATACCGAGCAGGAACAGCCCTGCAAAGACGTCGTCTCCCATATACGGTTCGAAGCCGATGAGCAGTGTGATCGTTCCAAGCACACCCGCCGGGATGATCGCCCACCACTGCCGGGCCGCAGTGCGTCCGTAAACAGCCAGGAAGCTCAGGCTAAGGCTCCCCATGAAGATAACCGCACCCCAATTGTCAGGCGCTTTGGGGAAGAGCCGCTCGAATGTGATGAGCGCGCCCAGTCCCAGCAATGCCATCCCCGGAATGACTGCCCACCAGTTATGACGCTCGGTCAAAAATCTGTAGAGAAAAACCATACCCGCCACACTGAGGACCAGCGGCCACAAATTATTGAGTATCGGCAGTCCCAGACTTTGCAGTAAGAATAAAACCCCGGCGGCGATAAGGACGATGCCCCAAAAGGTTCTGGATTCAATATGTTTCATGATTCACCCCTTGAAAATCGTTAGAATGTTCAAACACATAAACTACCGGACGCTAAACGTGCCGACACCCCCTTCGAGTTTGATATCCACTTTATTGGGGGCCGTTTCGTAATCTGGAGAGCGATATTCCCCGCCGACGTGTGGGAAGCGTCCCTGGTCTACGGAGATGCTGGACAGCGCACCGGCGACATGGATACATGCAGCGACACCCTCTGGAACTTCAACGCTTATGGAAGCTGCGCCGCTTGAGCCTCGAATCTCGGTGTACCCGGCGTGCGCAGGCGCGATGATGTGGGTGGAACTGGCCCCGGTTTCGACGGTGAGCCGGGAGACACGCAGCTCCCGCAGATCGAGTCGCACATCACACGCGCCGGTTTTGATTCCCAGGGACAGCCGCACATCGGGATTGAGCGCCATCGCCCAACGGCGAGGGGTGGCCATTCCAAAATTCAGCCGGGGGAAGTTCAGCAGTGGCGAGGTCAAATGCACCCGCTGGACGCCATTCTCGCTTGTGACGTGATACTCGACGCCGTCAAATGTCCCACTGAGCAGCGTCGCAGCGGATGCGCGCCCGGCCACGATCAATTCTCCACCCCCGAAGTCAATGTTCACCTGCGCTTCATCGGCCTCCAGCGGGATGCTTACTTCTTGGGTGGCAAAGGCGGCCTGAGCGTGTGTCGAAGCCCATAGGATCCATGCGCCAAAGCCGATCAAGGCCAGCGGGAAGAGCAGTTGCTTGAAACTGATGCGCAGTGGCGCGAGCACGCCCAAATTATCCAGCAGCAATAAGCCGCCGATGACGACCAGAATCACGCCCCAAAACAGACGTTTGTTGTACATAGTTGTCTCCCTTAAAAATTCGTTTGAACGTTGAAACGTTCGAGTTCTTAGTGGCTTTCGTGGTACAAGCCGTTTCTTGAGGACTCATTCCTATCTTTCGGTGCGCTTTGTGGGACGTACCAGCTCCCGGATGAATAAAAACACGCCCAGAGCAATGAGCGCAAAAGGCAGATACATTTTGAAGGGGAAATATCCCAGGAGATTGCCAAACAGTGACCCGAAAATGGCGAAGAGTACCGCACTGACGAGTATGCTTTCCAGGCCGTCCCCGATTTGCTTGCGTTTCCAGTTGACCAGCCCGGCGATCACGTTCCCCACACCGGCAAAACCGGGGACCAACGTCCACAGGTAGCCCCAACTCTCCCATGTCAGACGGCCGGCGTTTTGGAAGTAAAGAATCCCGCCGATCCCCCCGATGATGCAAGCGGGAATCGCCATATCCGGCGCGCCACTCAACAGCCCGATGACCAGCATACCTAATGCGATGAGGATGATGATCATTGGCCAGCTAAAGGTGAAATTGAACCACGCGCTCAAGCCGGGGAACACCTGAAATGCCAGCAAAATGCTGCCGATGAGAATGAGTATCAATCCTGAAGTGATGTTTGACCTTTTGGAATGTGTCATGATGCCCTCCGTTCGATCCGTTGACAAATTTTCATCCACCCATCGGTTAAAAACATTTCTAGTAATACGTTTTGACCGGTGGGAAGTTGCAGGGGAGAGAAGGGGGCAGAGTTTGCGATCTAGTGGGGCCGGGGCGGCTCGATTTTCAGTGTGCCCAACGGGACAAGGTCGTGAGGATAGCGTCCCGCCGGACCGTTGGCCGGGAGGCGGACGCCGTCCGCTGTGCGGTACCATCCTGCCCACAGGGGATACTCGCCTGGTGCTAAATCGGCAGGGATGTTGAGGCGATGCGTATCCGGCACTTGATCGCCGGTTTTCCAGACGCTGGTGGGATACCAGCCCTCGCGCGGTGGTCCGTCGTGTTGAGCCAACGGTGTGGGGTCTCCCGGACGCCAGAGATGCACAAAGGCGGTGAAGTCACCGTCGGGCGCGCGCAAGGCTTCCCAGTGTAGGGTGAGTGTGATCGTTTCACCGGGCGAGGCGAGGATTGGGCCATCGTAGCCCCGCAGCGCAATGTGCTCGCCGAACGTCGCATTGACGATATAGGTTGGCGCGATGTTGGGCGTCGTGGCGGGGATGAGGCTGACCGCGCCGACGAGCGGGGGTTCAAATGGGCGACCGTCGGCAAGCGTTGCGGACAGGCGCTCGCCGGTTTCTGTGTCGAAAAGTCCCACTTCCAGCCGGTAAAGCAAGGGGGCATCGGCCCAGGATTCGACGGACACGCGATAATCATCACAAAAGGCCCGTCCTACCGGCCACAGTGATGTGGGGAAGCGTCCCAGGCCGGGATAGGTGTGACGTTCGGCGACGCGGCTGTTCTCCGGTCCGATGAGGTGGATGAAGACGGTATAATCCCGTTGCATGGACGCAAGCGCTTCCCAGCAGGCTTTGACCGTGAAGGTTGCGCCGGGAGTGGCACGTTCTGTATCCACGGCCACACCGAGAAGCCGTGCTTGCTTCGCGTAGTCAATCCCCGTCGAGCGCACATCATCCATCACCTGAGCCGGTGCGTACAATCGCGGTGGTGCAAACGTCGCCAAAATCCGCGCGCCGGGTGCCAGTGCGGTGAGTGTGAAGAGGGTGAGCAGAGGGAAAGTGGGTGAGAGGGTGAGAGGGTGCCCCCTGCCTCCTGCCTCTTGCTCCCTGAAGCCGTTTGCCATAAGCAACGCCCACGCGCCGATGGCCGGGAAGAGCAGCCGTCCGTGGGGCGCTTCGACTTGCCTCATCCACTGGAGCAGCGCAGCGAAAATGCCACTGCACCAGATGAGCGCGAGCGTCAGCAGTATGGGGGTCGCTTCTGCGAATATGCGGCCCGCATGCAGGTCAGGGGCGCGTGCCACCTTCATCATCTGCGCGATATGCCACAGACTGCGTATGAACACCGCAAGGCTCCCCAGACTTAACACCCAATACACCCATGCCGGCCACGTCACATGCCCCCAGCCGTAGGCCGCCCAGAAGGAATACACCAGGCGCGGCATTTCCGGCAGCAGTTTGAGCAGGGATACGGGCGCCGGACGTCCCCAGGGGGTGTTGGCATGGTTGGAGATGCCGAGCAGGTCGCCGTAGAGCAAGCCGTTGCGCGCGTACCACCATCCGCCTACAGCCAGCGCAACGATGCCGAATACGGCGCCATAGCCCAGCGCCGCGCGACGTTGTGAGGCGTGCGGCGCACGCTGTAATCCTGTCATCAGGAGCGTCAAACCTGCCACCGGTAGCAGCAACAGGGCGCTGGTTTTGGTCAACGTCGCCAGGCCGACCAGGATGCCGCACACGACGGCACGCCGCAGGCTCAGGCCACGTTGCACCACACGGGCGACCGCCCATAGCGCCGCGGTCGAGAGCGCGGCGGCGGCACCGTCATTGCTGATGACACTGCACATAAAGACAAACTGCGGATGGAAGGCAACCAGCATGGCGGCAATCCGCGCGCTATCTCGCTCGCCGAAGGTTTCGTAAGCCAGACCCCACGTCGCCAATACTGTCAGCAGGCCGAAGAGCAGCGAAGCCAGGCGCGTCACGTGGATGCTCAACGCTGCGCCACGCCACGGCCAGGCTTCCTGGGACGTGTGGATAAGCCAGTTTTTGTTATCGGAGACTGTGCCCGGGGCCTGATAACTGAATCCCGGATTGCCCCAGATCAACGAGTTCGGGTCGGTATGGCTAAAAGGCGCGTTGAACAGCGCGGCGACGGCGTAATACAGCGGCGGCTGCGCGACCTCTTGATTGGCACCGCTCGCGTCGTTGTCCATCGCCGGTAAACCGTTTCCCCGGGCCAGCCAGCGCACGTAGGCGTGATGCCAGACTTCGTCCGGCGCCTCGAAGACGGGGGTGCTGACGTTGTGCATGCTCACCAGCAGGGTGAAGGCGAGCAGCAGGATGACGAGCGGCTTGGTCTTCACGGCTGTGCCTCCCAGATGATGGCGGCGTTGTCGGGCAGAGGATTGCCGTTGAAACTCGCCGCCAGGCGTTCACCGCTGACGGGATGATACAGCCCGACGGCCACGCGCGCCGGCTTTTTCCCCGCCGGGAGCGATAGCGTGTGGACATCCAGGATGCGGTCGCCGGGTAGCCACAGGCCGGTGGGAAAATGCCCCTTTTGCGGTGGACCGTCACCGGTAGCGAGCAGCTCACCATCGGCGGCGTAGGCATGGACGAAGACGGTGTAATCGGCAGGCAGCGTTGTCTCACATGCCCAGAGGAGCGCAACGTGCCATACGTCGCCTGTTCTCTCGACGTGGGCATCTGCCAGGCGGACGGATTCCCCGAAGTGCACCGGCGTCGCCGGATTCCTCCAGGTTTCCGCATCCGGCAACGTGCCGGGGATGCGCAGGGTGACAAGGCGCACAGTGTCGCCGATGGGCGTGTTGTGCAGACTTACCGGCAATCGCGTATCAGAGGCGTCGTTAATGAGAACGACCTGCACCGTCCAGGCTTGCGTCGGTGTGCCGTCGGTGGGGATTGGCAGTAAGTAATGATCGCGGATCACGGGGCCGACCGGCCATAGCGACGTGGGCAGGTTGCCGCGGCCGGGCCAGTGATGGTAGTTCAGGCGCAGGTCGGTTTCGCCGGGGACGGGTGAGGCGAGTTGGATCGCCATGGTCAGGTCTTCGGAGATCGGGCGTGTGGCCTGCCAGTATAGGGTGATGTCCAGCACCGCTGCACATTCATTGGACGCGCTTAACGCGCACGTGATTCCCGGTTTACGCACCTGAACCTTGTAGCTGCGCAGCGCGATGTCGTCGCCGAAGGTCACATCCAGTGGCTCGGGCAGCCGTGTCGTGGCAGGCAGAAGTTTGGGCCAGGCGAAGAGCGTCACAGGGCCGACAAACAGCGTCACCATGGCCCATATCGGGAGCAGGGCGGCACAGATTCTGGCAAGGCGTTGTGTGAGCGCGTACCAACCGGCAGCCAGGATAAGCGCCAATGCCGCGATCGCCGGGAAGAGCAACCGTCCACCGGTTGCCGGGGTGATGCTGTTCCAGCGTATCCACGCGATGACGATCACCACAAACCAGATGGCGGACAGGATGAGTGCCCGTTTCTGGCATGGGTTGAACCGTCGCCGGCCGGCAATGACGCCGATGAGTCCGCCTGCCATGATAATGAAGTAAGGCCAATATACCGCGCGCGGATAGAACGAGCACGGCATTTGTCCCCAGTACGAGAGCAGCATCGGGCTGACTTCGCTGAAGGCGAGGGGATACGTGCGCCGTCCGACCTCGGCCAGCATGGGCGCCAGGGCCGTGAGATCACCGTAAAGCCGCAGGTTGCGCATCAGCCACGGCATGACGAGGATGAGGACCGGCAGCCCCATAGCGCAGCCCAAGCCGATGATCCGACGCAGCGGCGTCTTGTGCTGCCGGCCGTGGAGCAGCAGCGCCAGTCCGCCTAACCCTACGACGCCCAGGCCGCTCAACTTGCTCAGTCCCGCCAGACCGCTGATGACGCCGAACCATGCCGCGCGGCGGTATGTCGGGCCTTTGTCCCACAGGTCGTAAGCGAGGACGAGTCCCCACGTTGCCAGCGGGGTAACGGCATTGTCGTTGTTCACGCCAGAAGCGACGAGCAGGAATTGCGGGTTGAACGCGACCAGTCCCACCGCAAGCCACGCTGCCGCTCCTCGCGGAAAAATTCGTCGCGCCAGCACCCACACGCCGACCACCGTCGCGGTTTGCAGGAGCGTGGAGAACAAGCGCAGCCCATGCAGCGTCAGGCGACTGCCGCGCCATTCCTGATCCGGTTCACGTACCCAGGTCGCTTTGTTGTAGAACGTGCTGCTCGGCCCGCACGCGATGACGTTGCCGGGGATGGCTTGAGGCCGATGCGGATCGTCGGGCAGACGCCACAGGCGCGCCCATCCTGCCGCGAGGATATGGTAGAGCGGTGGCTGTGAGGCTTCCTGCCGGACGTGATACCCGGCGGCCTGCGCCGCCCCGTGAACCGGCAATCGTCCCGTTGTAGCGATGTGGCGGATGACCTCCGCGTGCTCGATTTCATCCAGGTTCTCGTAGGGCGGCACGAGGATGTTCCAGGCCGTTGCGATGATAAAGAAGGTTATGATGAGAACCGGCAAGTCTTTGCGCATATCAGCCTTTGTCGCTGGCGTCTTGTAACCACGCCAGCGTGTGCGCGAAGACCAATTCACGGTCGTAGTCCAACACGACGGTATGTCCGCCGCGTTCAACCCAGAGGATGTGCGACGGTCCGCCGAGTTTTGCCGCGATGCGCCGTGGCGTTCCGGGCGGGACGACCAGATCGTGCCGCGCCTGCACCAGTAGGGTGGGGGCAGTGATGCGCGGCAACTGACCGTCGAGTGCCCGCATGACTTCGGTGATCTGAAGGGCGCTGCGCAACGGAATCCGCGTATACGTGAAATGGAAACGGCGTGCTTCCGGCTCATGCACATCCGAGCCGATTTTAGAGATGAAGCGCAACACGCGCGCGCCGGGTCGAGCCAGCCGCAGCAGGGGATGCCGTGCAAGCGCGCCATCCGGTGCGGAGAAGGCGACAACACGGGCGACCGGCTGACGCGCGGCGGCGTGGAGTGCCAGCGCTCCCCCAAGCGATAATCCTGCCACGCAGACTTGCGCGCAATGTCGCCGCAGCTCGGCCAGGCCGGCATCTACGTCCGCCAGCCAGTCGCGCCATGAGACGCCCATCAGGTCTTCCGGCCGCGTGCCATGCCCCCGCAGGCGGATCCCACTGACCGTCAAGCCTGCGGCATGCAGGTATTCACCCAGCGGTCGCATTTCCCCCGGCGCGGTGAGAAAGCCGTGGATCAGCAGTACGCCCGGTTCCCCGCCGGCCAGGAAGAATGGTTCGTTCATTGCTGCCGACTCAATCTGTCCTTTCATCGTTCTACTCCTTGCATCGCTGTAGAAGTATAGCACAATATGGGGGATTAGGGATTGGGGGATTACGGATTCGTAATTCGTAATTCGTAACTCGCAATTCGCCACTCGCCTCACGTTTGACAAATCCCCCTGCCAGACTATAATGTCCTATCGTTTGCGACACTGAAAGGCCGTCCGAGGGCCTTTATTTTTTGTCAGGAGTGCTTATGGAGAGACGAACGATCATCAGTTTTGTGTTGATTTTACTTTTAACTGCCGTGGCAATCTACGGCGTGGCTTTCCAGCAGCATCCGGCCTGGCTGACAAACCTGCTTTTCTGGCAACCGGAGGCATCACGTAACCTCGACTTTCAGTTAGGTCTGGATTTGCAGGGTGGTTTGCAGGTCCTGATGGTCGCCGATCTGCCGCCGGGCCAGGCACTGGAACCCCAGGCGATGGAAACCGCGCGTCGCATTGTTGAAAAACGTGTGAATGCCCTTGGCCTGACCGAGCCGATTGTGCAAATTCAGGGAAAAGACCGCATTGTTGTAGAAATTCCCGGCATTGACAATCCCGCTCAAGCTGTGGATACCATTCGTGAAACGGCGTTGTTGGAGTTCGGCGAGCCACCGGCCGGGATGACGTTTGACTCTATCTATATGCTGCAAATGACTCAGATGCCCATCAGTACAACGTATGGGCTGAGCGAAGCTGAGATTCAGGCGCAGAGTGCCATGACCGGCTCGATGTTGTTCAAGACGGTGTTTACCGGTGCCGATCTGGCGAATGCTTTTGTCACCCGTGATGATCGTACCTCGCAGCCGGTTGTGGCGATCGAGTTCCAATCCGCCGCCGCCAACGCTTTCTCCGAATATACCTCTTCACACCTGGGGCAATACCTGTGTATTGTGCTCGACAAGCAGATCATCTCCTGTCCGCGAATAGATGCTGTCATCCCTAACGGCAAGGCCACAATTCAGGGGAGTTTCACCTTCGATACGGCTAACCAGTTGGCCGTGCAATTGCAATACGGTGCGTTGCCCATCCCCCTGAAGATCGAAAGCTACAAGGCCATTGGGCCGAGCCTGGGCGCGATCTCGGTGGAAAAGAGTATCCGCGCCGGCGTTGTGGGGCTGGCTGTGGTGTTCCTGTTTA
Organism: Anaerolineae bacterium; assembly: GCA_035373625.1. Lineage (GTDB taxonomy): Bacteria > Chloroflexota > Anaerolineae > B4-G1 > SLSP01 > DSWT01. The sequence continues at coordinate 124,451 of DAOSNS010000007.1, forward strand.
TGCTGATCTACTATCGCCTCAACGGCCTGGCTGCCGATCTGGCGCTGGCGCTGTACGTGTTGCTGAACCTGCTGCTCTACAAACTCGTGCCGGTGACAATGACCCTGCCAGGAATCGCCGGTTTCCTGCTTTCTGCCGGTATGGCGGTGGATGCGAACATCCTGGTGTTCGAGCGTATGAAAGAAGAGCTGCGGCGTGGACGTTCGTTGATGCGGGCTGCAGAATCGGGCTTCTCGCGCGCGTGGACCTCGGTGCGTGATTCCAACCTGGCGACGTTGCTCACCTGTGCCATTCTGTACATTTTCGGCAATGCCTTCGCTGCCAGTCTGGTGAAGGGATTTGCCATCACCCTGGCTCTGGGTACGCTGATGAACCTGTTCACGGCCATTGTGGTGACACGCACGCTGGTTCGCGTTGCTTTTGGATCCTTTGGGGACTGGATTCAGAAGCATCTCTGGGTGTTGGGGCTGTAGGAGGGCACTATGCTTAACTTCGTCCAAAAGCGACATTTGTTCTTCACGATTGCCGGCGTCTTGATCGCGCTCAGCATTGTGGCCCTGATTGTTTCGGCCATTATGTTCAACGGCCAGGCCTTGCGCATCAGTATTGACTTCAAAGGCGGGACGCTGTTCAGTCTGCATTTTACCGGGCCGGTGGAAGAATCGGCCATCCGTGAGGTCTTTATTGCCAACGGGCACACCTCACCCATCATTCAGCGGCTCGGCGCTGTTGCCGATAACTCGTGGCAGGTGCGCACGCGCTTTGCCGACAGCGAGGAAATCCAAAAACTCCTGGATGACCTCGACGCGCAGGTGGGTACGGTGGACCGCACACTCTCGAACTGGAATACCGTCGAGCCGACCGTGGGGGCCGAGGTGGCGCAACAGGCCGCGTTGGCCGTATTCGTCGCATCGCTGGCGGTTTTGGGGTTCATCTGGTACTCATTCCGCCGCGTGCCCCATCCGTTCCGCTACGGCGTTGTCTCCATCGTGGCGATGCTGGTGAACGTGGTCATCGCCCTGGGTTTCTTTGCCCTGATGGGTATCCTTCAGGGATGGGAGGCCGACGCGCTGTTCCTGACGGCTCTGCTGACCGTGATCGGTTTCTCGGTGCAGGATGTCATCGTGGTCTTTGACCGTATCCGTGAGAATATCCCCCGTCACCGTGGCGAGCCGTTCGAGTTGATCGTGAACCGCAGTATCCTGGAGACCGTGCACCGCTCGCTGGCCACGCAGCTCAACGCGATGTTCGTGATGATTGCGATTTTGCTCTTCGGCGGTGTGACCATCAAGCCATTTATCGCGGTGATGCTGGTCGGGATGGTCAGCGAAACCTTCACCTCGCTGTGTGTGGCCGTGCCGTTGCTGGTAGCCTGGGAAGAATATGACCATCGCCGTACCCTTGCCCGTGCTGCGGCGTAGGTCACCCATTCCATTCGCTTTAGATGGACAAGACGGCCTGCGGGCCGTCTTTCTTTTTCGCCAGGGCTTTGTCATTCTCGTTACAACGACTCTAACCGGCTTCGAGCGGATCGCCAGACTTTAACCGGCTTCGAGCGGATCGCCAGGCTTCAACCGGCTTCGAGCGGATCGCCAGACTTTAACCGGCTTCGAGCGGATCGCCAGGCTTCAACCGGCTTCGAGCGGATCGCCAGACTTTAACCGGCTTCGAGCGGATCGCCAGATCCGCGTTTCTCGCTTGCCCTTCCCGCCGCTGACGGTACAATCTGAGTAATTGCTCAACCTGGTCTGAAAATAGACAGTGCTCCTGGGAGCATGGCGACTTGCTGGGGCCGGTCTCTGACCGGGCACTCCCTGGATTTTCGGGATCGGGGCATTTTTCCCTTGTGAGGAGTACAGCATGCCACAAAAGCCAAAGAAGGCACAACCGACGGAAGAGACGCCGCTGGTGTTGACCAAAGGGTGGGGACAACAATTACTCGGCGCCGTGATCGGGGCGTTGGCGATGGGTGTGGTGACGCAAATCGGTGCGTCATTGGGATGGGAACCGGCAAACCGCACGGCGCTTCTTTTCATCGGCGCGGCGGCGGGCGCGGTGCTTTTTGACCTCGACCGTTTTGCGCTGGCCGGCTCACGGCTGACGCGACGCACCGAAGGACGAGGCATACGCTTGCTCAATATCCTCATCGCTTTGTTGGGGATGGCAATCGTCGGTGGCCTGGTCATCGCCCTGACCTCGTTAATCGGCCAGCTCTTAGACTTTTTCTCGTAGGTCGCTTCAGGTCGTCGTATGCGCTTTTTGAACCCGGCGGGATTCCTGGGCCTGTTGTTGGCCGTGCCGATTGTGCTGCTGTATATGTTGCGGCTGCACCGCCAGAATGTGCCTGTGCCTAGCCTTCTGCTCTGGGAAGCGGTGCTGGCCGATCGTCACGCGAATCGCCCCTGGCAAAAACTTCGTCGTAACTGGCTGCTCTTCCTGCAACTCTTGATTCTTTTGACGCTGGTCTGCGGCATAGCGCGCCCGGCCTTGCCTGCCCCGCTGACCTTCCACGGCCAGGTGATCGTGTTGCTGGATGCCTCGGCCAGCATGCAGGCCCACGACGCCGATGGTGTGACCCGCTTTGAGGTGGCGCAACGTGAGTTGCGCCGTCTGGCTGCGGCGCTTGATCAGGGTGACCGCGTGGCGCTGATTGCTGTAGGGCCGGCGCCTGTCCTGTTGCTGCAAGGCGGCGACGCGACGGCATTCCGACGGGCACTGGAAGCCGCTGCACCCGTGGATGGGGCTGCCGATTGGCGCGCCGCGGCGGCTCTGGCGGCGGGTCTGGCAAGCGGCGACACAATCAATACCGTACTTGTGACCGACGCTGCGATTGCTGAAGCATTGCCATCGCTCCCCGGCAACGTCCACATGATCACCGTGCCGCGCGGGGCGGCGAATGTCGGGATTGTCGCCTTTGCCCTGCGACGCGCCGCTGAAGGACTGACGGCTTTCGTGCGACTGTTCAACGACGGCCCGGCGACTTCGCGCACATTGGCGCTGTATGTGGATGGCGTGCTGGTCGAGCGTCGCCCTGTGGAATTGCCTGCGGAGGGGGCGACGGCGCTCACCTTCGGCGGTCTCCCGGCGCTGACGTGGGCCGAAGCGCGCCTGGAGGAGACGGACGCGCTGGCCGTTGACGATCAGGCCTGGATCGCTGTGGCTGCACGTGGCGGTGGGCGCGTGCTCCTGGTGACGCCGGGCAATCGCTTTCTGGCGCAGGCTCTGCGGGCACTCCCCGATTTGACCCTGTCGCAATCGGCAACCCTGGAGCCTGGCATGGCCGGCGACTACGGCATCATCGTGGCGGATGGCCCGGTGACGACGACACTGCCTGCGGCCAACATGTGGCTTATCATGCCGGGGGCCGGATCGCCCTGTGGCGAACCGGGGGCTGTGGTGACGCCGACGCTCGGCGTGCGCGGGCAATGGTCCCACCCGCTGCTGCACTACGTTGAGTGGGCCGATGTCCACGTGGCGCGCGCCCGTGCATACACCGTCCCCGACGATGCAGAGGTGCTTTTGGAGACGGCGGCGGGGCCGCTGCTGTGGACTATCGAGCGTCCCGGTCAGCGGCTGGTCTGCATGGCCTTCGATCTCCACGATTCGGATCTGCCGCTGCGTCTGGCGTTCCCCATTCTCACGGCGAACGTGACCGGCTGGCTGATGCCCCAGCTTTCCACGGAACCCCTGTTGCCCTTGCCCTCTGGGACGGCATGGGAACCCGAACTGCCACCCGCCACGACGGCAGCCACATTGATCACGCCCGATGGACGGCGTCTCGCTCTATCACCGGATGCGCCGCGCACACTGGAGACGGCTGCCGGCCTGTACCGCATTGAAGCGCAGACATCCGCCGGAACCCTTACGCGCTATGCGGCGCTTTCGCTACTCGCGGAAGGCGAAAGTGACCTGCGCCCTCGTGAAATTCGTGTTGGAGGAAAGCTCTTGCCGCCGGCAGAAGCTGTCCCCGGCTGGCGCGACTTGAGCCGCTGGGCGATTGCCGTAGCATTGGTGTTATTGCTGCTCGAAGCCGTGCTCTGGTGGGGACCCTCCCTCTTCCGTTATCTTACCCCTCCTCGTCCTCGTCCCATATCTCTCCCGCTCTCCCGTTCTCCCGCTCTCCCTCTCACCCCCTCTCCGTCTATTTTCCACCGTCTACCGTCTACCATCATACGCCTTGTGCTCATAACCTTGCTCATTCTCGCCCTTGCCGATGTCTACTGGTCTCGTTCCACCCGTGACCTGGCCATCGTCTTCTTGCTTGACCGTTCGGCGAGCACCCGCAGCGCATGGGAGGCACAACTGGATTTTGTTCAGACGGCACTGGCGCACAAGTCGCCGCAGGACCGCGCCGCGCTGGTGGTGTTTGCCGGGGATGCGTGGGTAGATCGCGCCCTGTCGGCTATGGCGACGCTCCCCGAGATTGCGACGTTGCCGCGCATTGACGCTACCGACATCGAGAGCGCGGTGCGTTTGGGACTGGCGCTCATCCCCGAAGGCGCGCCGGGACGCCTGGTGCTTCTCACCGATGGCCTGGAGACATCGGGGCGTGCGGCGTGGGCGCTGCGTGAAGCACAGGCGCGGGGCGTGGATGTCCAGCTCGTCCAGGTCGGTTCGGGGACGCCGGAGGCCGAAACCTGGATTGCGGATATGCGCTTGCCTACCCGCGTCTACCCTGGCGACCGCGTGCCGGTGATGGTGGAAATCGGCAGCACGGCGCAGCAGAACCTCCGCTTGACGTGGACGGCCGGTGGGCAAACCGGGCAGGAAGGTGTGCGCGTTTTGGGGACATCCGAGACCCTGGCGTTCAGCTTTACCGCGGGGGACGCGGGTTTTATCCCCCTGCGGGTGTGCCTGGACCCGGAATACGACACGTTCGCCCAAAACAACTGCGCCGATGGCTGGGTGCTGGTCCAGGGCGCACCGCGTATTCTGGTCGTTGGCGCTCCTGAAGACTACACGTCCCTGCTTCGGGCACTTGAAGAAACCGGACTGACGGTTGAGGTCGCTGCGCCTGAATCCATGCCCTTGACCGCGCCGGCGCTGGTGGACTACGCGGCCATCATCATTGTCAACACGCCTGCGCGGAGTTTCGCGCCGCAATCGCTGAGCGCCTTGCGCACGTTCGTGCGTGATCTGGGCGGTGGCTTGATTGCCATCGGCGGGCCGCAGAGCTATGGTGTCGGGGGGTGGCTGGGGACGCCGTTGGAGGAAGCCTTGCCGGTTCAAATGCAGGTACAGGATCCCCGCCGCTTCCCGCCGCTGGTCATGGCGGTGGTGATTGATAAATCCGGCAGTATGGGGGTTGAAGAAACCGGCGTCATGAAAATCCGCCTGGCAGCCGAAGCGGCCATCCGTGTGGCCGAAACCTTGAACGACACCGACACGCTGGCTGTAGTGGCGTATGATGATCGCCCCGCCGACACCTTTGGTCCGGCGACGATGGATCAGCGTGACATTCTCATCGGGCAATTGCGGCGTCTGCAACCCGGCGGTGGCGGCATCTACGTGCGCGAAAGCCTGCTCTATGCCGCCGACCTGTTGCGGAATGTGAAGGCTTCTCCCGACACGCAACGTCACATTTTGCTCCTTGCCGACGGTTCCGACGCCGAACATCAGGAACAGGTGCCCGCGTTGGTGGAAAAGCTGGTTGATGAGGGGATGACCGTCAGCGTGGTTTCCATCGGACAAGGAAGCGATGTGCCCTTCCTCCGGCAGGTTGCCGAGAGCGGGCAAGGGCGATTTTATCTTACCGAGCGCGCTGCCGATCTACCGGCCATTTTCGCCGAGGAAACGGCGCGCGTGAAGCGCTCCTATATCGTCGAGAAAACGTTCTACCCTGAGCCGCTGACGCCGTGGTTGCCGCTTGCCGACATCGCCGCCACGCCGCCGCTGCGGGGATATGTGGCGACGACGCCAAAGAGTGCCGCGCAGGTGGTGTGGAACGCGACGGAACCTGATCCGCTGCTGGCGGTGTGGCAGTACGGCCTGGGGCGTGCGGTGGCCTGGACCTCGGATGCGACGGGGCGTTGGGGGTCGGAGTGGGTGACATGGGAGGGGTTCTCTGAATTTTGGGGCGCGGTCGTGCGCGCGGTGTTGCCTTCACCGGCCGATAGTGGTCTGGCCTTGCGGGTTCTGGCCGAAGGCGACCGGGCCCATGTGGTCGTGGATGTGGTCGCCCCTGAGGCTGCGACGGGTGCGGGCTACGTGGATGCCCTGGACCTGCGCCTTTCCGTGACGCCTGTCGGTGTTGGGCAAGGGGAATCGCAGACGGTGAAGCTCGTCCAGCGCGCACCGGGCCGCTATGAGGGCTACTTCACGCCGGCGGGCCGCAGCACGCTGTTGCTGCGGCTACACGGGGATCGCGATCTGGTGGCCGGATGGGCCGTGCCGACACCGTTGGAGTACATCCCCGGTGACGCGCTGGCAGCAGTGGCGCAGCTGACCGCACAGGGCGGCGGCACCGACGTGAGCGACCCGGCGGAGGTTTTCGTCCACAATCTGCGCGGGCGTACAAGGGAGCAGCCGCTGGCGCCGCTGTTGATTCTGATCGCGGCCCTGCTGTGGCCGGTGGATATTGCGTGGCGGCGTCTGGCCCTCACGCGGGCGGACGTGGCGCGATGGTTCGGCGTCTTGCGGGAGTGGCTGCGTCGCCTGCGCCGTGTGCCGCGACCCGCGCCGGAGACGCCACCTACTCTGGCCGAGACGTTGCGTCAGCGGCAGCGCCGTGCGGAACGTGCTGCCAGGCCGGCGCCGGTTGCTCCGCCTGAGAGTGGTTCTGTTCTCCCGTCCGTGCCGCCGGAGCAGCCCGGCACGGTTACACCCCCTGCCCCTGTGAAGCCGGCGATACCATCCCCCGAACCGGAGACCCTGGCCGCACGTCTGAAGCGGCGGATCCGAGAATAGGGTCTGTTGAGGCGCGGCTTCGTTCGAGGGTTACGGAGCTTTCAGATAGCCGACGGCGCGTTCCTGCTCATCGTTCATCACGATTTCGAGATAGCGTCCCTTGCTGAACGCTGGCACATCCACGACACGGACATAGGAGGCGTAGGCAACCGCATCGGGCAGCAGCTCACCGAGCATGTTGGGCGCGCTGTTGATAAATGTGGTGTTCAGCATTGCCCCTGGCCCCGGCGCGATGGGCAGGGGGAAAATGCCGGTTTCGATCAGGTCCTGGAAGAAGTGCGTCCCGTATGATGGCTCTGCCGTGCTCCCTTCGCGGTAGAGCGGCACTTCGACCAGGACTTTGGTGTTGAAAATGTCGGCATAGGTTACCTTGACACCCAGGTCTACATCGGAGCTGCCCCAACGCCCCGGCCCGATGAGAATGAAGTTTTCCCCTTCCAGCCGCTTGTTCAGTCGTCCGATGATGCGGGCAATCTCAAATTTGGTTTCGTAGTTGGGCGCCTCGTTGTACTGTTTGGGATCCACGTAGATAATGTAGCGGATCTTCGAGACGACCCCTTGCGGCACCAGCTTGCTGGCTTTGAGGATCAACTGCGATTCGGGAATGGAATCGGGAATCTCGATGTTCTTGACCTGTTTCTGGCTGACCAGTGGACGACATTGCAACAGGTGCACGGTATAATCGGCGTGAGGATACTTGGGTTGGATGTCTACGGTGAATTCGATATCCACCGGCCACTGGAGATAGCGTTCGAGTTTCTTGAGGATGGCCTGCATCAATGCGACAAAGTGCCGGTCGCCGGTAAGTTGCTCGAAAGTCAGGACGAGATCGCGCGCGTCGCTGGCGTCCAGCCGTGAAATGATGGGTGCCAGATAGTCGCCCTTGTCCAGCGAGGCCAGATAGCGCAACGCGGGATAGTCGTCTCTGATGACATCGCGCACCGGCAGGGTCACACGTGCGTTGGCTTCGATATCCACCACATCAATAAAGTGCTGCGAATACTTGCGTGTTTCGCGTACCCCCACGTAAGGGCGCAACTGGGGATGGCTCAGCGCGACGATGCGCGGATAATCGTTTGCCACCCGCTCCACGGCGCGCGTGCCGAAGCCGCAGACCAACCGCAAAAAACCGTCCTCGCGGCGGATTTTTGGATTCCAGCGGAAGGGATTGCGGCTGTATCCGACACCGGCCACGGCGGGGAAGAAATACTTGTGGTAGCGCGTCCCTTCGACCTTTTGGATGAGCACTGCCATGCGTTCATCGTAGTCCACCAGACCCATACGCTGGCGATAGAGCAGCGCATCGGGACTGAGGGTGCTGGCGTAGACCCGCGCCACGGCGTTGAGCAGGGCAGAGAGGTTTTCCTGGGCGGTCCCTTGGTTGGGGCAGAAGACGCTTTCATATTTTCCCGCGAGCGCCGCCCCAAAATGCACTTCCAGCAGGCTGGACGAGCGCACGATCAGCGGCGTGTTGCCCACCCGCTCCAGGATACGTTCCAGGCTGTAGATGATCTCGCCGGGGAAACGCCCCTCGATGTAGGCGCGGCGGATGTGCGGATAATCGGCCTCGATCTCCTCGCGCGTGCGGTATTTCTGATTCATATAGCGCGTGAAACCGTTGATAAGCTGAAAATCATAGAAGACATCCGCGCCGATGAAGTAGGAATCGGGAATCTGGACGTACTGCCCCAGGTCCAACGTATCTTCGGGATCGGCCTTTTGCAGGATTTTCTGCGCTAGCAGCATCCCGGCAGCCTTGCCGCCGATCTTGCCACGCCCGATACAGCGTCGTCGAATATCAATCAAATCGCGGATGGTGAACAGCTCTTTGGCGACGCCAACGAATTCCAGTTGATCGCTGAGCATCCCTTTGATGAGCACCACGACGATCTCCCGTAAATGGTGCTGCACCGCGGCGCGTTTTTCGGGCGTGAGGGCTTCGTATTCCTGTCCCTGGCTGAAGAGCAAATCCCACGAAGCCAACTCCGGGTTGAACGTCAGCACCAGTTCATGATCCTGCGGGGCGGCACGACTGGCAAGCACGGATTGAATGATCTCTTCGAGCCGGTCGGTGGGCATGTTGTAGGCAAAATAGAAGTCGGTGAGCTGATCGCGCACCACGGCCAGACGCTCATTCCACACCTGCTCCGGCTCCTGGCCGAAGGGGTCGTGCAGGCCCTCGCGGTACTGCGAGAGGATGGCTTTCTGACGTACTTCGGCCTCGAATTCTGTCAGTGTGATGATGCCTTTAGAAAACAGCTCCTGGCGCATCCGCTCCCGAATTTTACGGGCCAGGATAGGATACTGCGTCAGTTTCAGTTGGATGCCGTATACCCGTCCTGGGAAATCCATCTCGTCTGCGATCACCGTTGTGCTCCATATATGGGTAAGATGGGGTAAGTATACCGCCATTCCCCTTTTAGTCTAGCCTATTGTGAACGTCCTTGCATCTGTGAAATTACGCGGTACAATAGGCACCATAGCTAAAAACATCCGCTCCCTACCGTCAGGGAGCGAATTGTTATTACACGGCAACCAGCCTTGCCGTCGCGACTATCCGACTTTTCCACAGGAGGGGGCCTATGGAAACGCCAATCTTGACACGTCAGTATTTGCAGCAGCGCGTCGAGGAGCACGACGCCTGCGCGATCGTGGCTTCGATCCGTTCCAGCGGTGAAGCCACCCACGGCAATCTCAAACGGACCATCGAAGCCCTCGGCAAAATGGGCCATCGCTCTGGTGATGTGCAGAGTGAAGGCGATGGTTGCGGCGTCCTGACCGACATTCCGCGTCATTTGTGGGCGATTGCTCTGGAGGAAGCCGGACGACCGGCGTGGCTTGCGGATGACCGACGTTTCTTCGTGGGGCACTTGATGATCCCTGACGGCTCACGTGCGCATGTCCAGCAATGGCAGGCGCGCGTGCTGGAACTTATGGCCGCAAGCGGTGCCGATCTTCTGTTGGAGCGTCCCGGCGCGACACGCCGCCAGGCACTGGGACGGCTGGCGTTGGCGCAGGAGCCGCTCTTCTGGCAGATTGCCGGCGTGATGAGCCGCTGCCCGCTGGAAGCCGTCGAGGACCACCTGTTCACGCTTGAGTTGGCGATTGAGGCTCAGACACCTATCCACGTGGCGTCACTTTCCAGCCACACCGTTGTTTACAAAGTGCGCGGTTCGGTCGAGACGCTCTATCACTACTACCCTGAACTGCGCAGCCGCGACTACACCTCCGCGATCACCATTGGGCACGCGCGCTATTCCACCAACACCACCACGATCTTCGAGCGCGTGCAGCCCTTTACCCTGCTCGGTCACAACGGCGAAATCAACACCATCACCCGTTTGCGCGAGCAGGCCGAGATGTTGGGAACGCAGTTGGTGAATGGCGGTAGCGATTCGCAGGATGTCAACCGGCTGCTTGAAACGTTTATCCACCGCTACGGCTTTACGTTGATCGAGGCCCTGGAACTGATCTTTCCGCCGATTTTGAGCGAAGTGGAGCTCCTGCCTGCCGATTTGCAGACGCTTTACCATTACTATCGTCGCGCGTTTGGGCCGTTCAGCCAGGGACCGGCGGCGATTGTCGCGCGTTACGGCGATACCTGCGTGGGCAGTGTAGACGCATTGGGGTTGCGTCCGTTGTGGTATGGGGAGACCGAAAAGGAGTGCTTCTTCTCATCAGAGAAGGGCGTAGTGCCGATGGATTTGCTTAACGGCGATCCCAAGCCGCTCGCGCCGGGCGAGAAAATTGCCGTAACGGTGCATCGTAACAGCGGCATCGAAGTGTTGGATTACCCGGCTATTCAGCAACGCTTGCTGGAACTGGCAGTCAAACGCTTTGGCGCGCTGGATGGCCTGGCGCTGGCTCGGTCAGAGATCAGCCAGAGCGTTCAAATCCAGAATGGCCGGAGACGGTCTTCCGACCGTGCCCCGACCCGGTCAGAGACCGGCCAGAGCATGAGTAGATTGCCCGTCGAACCGACGTCGCCGTATCTGACCATGTTCGGCTGGAGCCGCGACGATCAGACCTGGGCGCGCGCATTGGCCGAACAGGGC
>DAOSNS010000008.1:0-127334 GCA_035373625.1 Anaerolineae bacterium
CCCTTTGCCAGCAGGCACGCCCCAAAGCGCGTTTCCCCGCCGCCAGCACGCGCCACAGGCGCGGTCGGCTTGATGCTATGTTGGGCAGCGTCTACGGATAATGCTTACTGCCGCCACACCGTGGGTAGATATGTACACCACACGTCCGGCGGCGCATACGCTAGGGTGCGTGAAATCGGGGCCGAGAGCCGTCCTACCCCATCCCGGACTTGGAAGTACACAGGACTGGGCACACTCGTACTCGCCAATGACCATAACACACGCCGGGTATAGGGACGTCAGGCTGACCACGAGACTCCATCATTGCTCAAGCGCATCGCCTGCACACCGCTGCCTACGTCGCTGGCGCTCAGGGCCAGCCACACTGTCCCACTGGGAACCACGCAGCTTCCCAAACCACTGCCCGCCACGACCGTCACGTCCTGCGCGACCGGCGCCGTCTCGTCAATGCCGAAACTCACAGTGCGCGTCGGCTCGCGATTGCCGACCACATCTATCGCGTGAAACCCAACCGCGTGCGCTCCCTCGCCGCTGACCGGAAACGTTGCCTGATTGCCCGTGCGCAGTTGCGAGGGCTGATCGTCCAGCCAGTAAACGATGCCGTCCACGCCACTGGTGGCGCGACCACTGCCGTTATCCTCAGCACTCAACTGCGCTTGCACCATGCCGCTGTACCAGGATACCGGAGACGCGCCGTTCAACAGCGCCGTCGTAGTCGGCGCAGCTACATCAATGCGCAAGTCCAGCCGCCGGCTCGTCGCCACGTTCAGCGCTGGGTCACTGACGGAAAAGTACACCTCTACCTGCCCCAGTAGCTCGCGTTGCACGTGCGTCCAGGTGCTCCCGCCCGTTTGACCGACCAACGCGCCGCAGTAGTCGCCGCTGCAATGGAACTCGATCACACCCAAGTGGTTCTCCGGGTCGCTGGCCGTCCCCGCAAACGTCCATTCGCGTTGGTTACTCCAAATCTGGGACGCGCTATCACCATTGGCGGTTGCCAGGGTGATCGTGGGCGGTTCATCGTGAATGATGATCCCCCGCGTGCCTTGCGGCGAATAGTACGTCGTCCCCCTATGATCCACGATGTCGAACCCCAGCGTGATCGCGGTCTGGTTCGGGATACCGGCCACGCTCCAGGTAGCATGGTACGTACACGTTTGTCCGACGGGGCAATCCGTGTCATCTTCGGCGACCGTTTGCCATCCGCCGCCTCCGACGTCGGCCCGAAATAACACCCGATCTACCCCCGCGCTGTTGCCGTCGCCGCCGGCCTGCGCCGTCAAGCTCACACTGTAGTTCACGCCTGAACCCTCCGCTGGCGACGTGTAGCCGCCTCACAACGACGTGGCAGGACAAAGGCCGTGAGGTCATACGTCGGCCAGGCCGGGCTGAAGCGTTCCTCGCCGCTTGTCGTCTCCTTGATCACATCGAATTGCAGCGTATACCAGCCGTATCCCCAATTGGGAATGTGATCCACACTCACGGCTGTCCACGTCGCACTGCCCTGTGCCACCCCGCAGAGGCGCGTGCTCTGCTGCCCGTCCACCGGCGTGTGCCCCGCTTTCGCCCAGCGGTAACGCAAGCGATACCCCAACACCTCGGAAGTACACAACCAGTCGCTCAGGCCGGTATTCTGTACCAGCACCACGGTCGGGAAGTTGTCCCCGCGCCATAGAATGGGCGATCCTTGCGCCAACATCCCCGTCACCTGCAACGGATTCCAGCGATTGGCCGGCGACAGCGTCGCCACGATCTGCTTGTTGGCGTCCCGAATGTGCATATCGGTGTAGTAGTGGAACAGGATTTGCTCCGGGCGCGTCCAGCGCACACTCCACAGCGCGTCGGTGTTGGGATACGCCGTCCCACATTGGTCGCCGGTGGCCCAGCGCTGCGCCCCCTCCTGGCTCATCCCCCAACTATGCGCTGCGCTGTTGCTCGCGCTGCACGTCGCATTGGCGTTGCTGATGGGGTCCTCTACGCCAACCAGGTAAGCCTTCTCACTGTTGGTCGTCGTGCGTTCCAGTACATCACTGAAGAAGTGCGCCAGGGCAGGCAAGTGTTCAGGGTTGTCGGCGTCATCCCAGGACAGGTAATACCCCCCTGTGCCCACCGCCTGGCACAAGCGCGTCTGGTTGGCGGAGAGATTGGTGCTCTGGCAAGGATCGCTCGCGTTCTCCGGGTCGGGACCGAAGGTCTCGAACTTGAACGGCAGAAAGACTTGGAAGGTGGTCGAGTTGTTGATCACGTTGTAGTCCGCGTTATTGATCCAATACCAGGCATACGAGCGGGCCGCGATGGCCTGGGCTTGCAAGGCTATCGGATCGAACAGCCCCGGACTGGTTTCTTGCCCCACCACGTCCAGCAAGTAGTCTCTGTCGAAGGAGATGTCCGGCCACGCGCTACTGTAGGGGTAGGGACGCGGCGGACTGGCACATTTGTCGGGCACATCTTCGCAGAATGCTGTACAACCATAACTTCGATCGCCAACTGTGCAATCTACTCCTCTGCTCTCGCCGTTTGGATACAGCCTTCGCATTCGTAGATGGGTCCCCGTTGTAACTGGCGGTGTCCAATCTTGCGCAGGAGAGTGTGCTCTAGCTGTGTTTGAATCAAAGAACCAAGAGATCAAAGAAGGTACATTCACCCCCCCTACTATCGATAATAAGATCGCCATCAGCACTATGCCCAATCTGTGCCACTTCATCATTTCATCTCCACGCTAATTACACAAATACGCCATTCACGCATTTCATCCGGTGGCATAAAATCTGGGCAAGGCACACCGATACTTTTCCCATCTGGCGACCAGAAAATGCCATCGTAACCGGCGCCAAAAAATTGATGTTTCGGCAAAACCGGTCGAAAGTCGCATGCAGTGGCGTCCAGGATATAGAGGCTATCGAAACTGCCCAAAGTCGGATCGGGATCAGCATCAACAGCTACTAAAAGTACATTGCCACCAGGTGCCCAATTCAGTCCATGTACGCTGCGCTCCTCGAAAGTCATATCACGAAATTCCCTGGTGAACGTGTCAATAATCCGCAAACTCAAAAACCGCTCTGGATTGCCATAGACGCGTCGCAACGCCAAATAACGGCCGTCGGCGCTCCAGGCCATATCGGAAGCGCTTATTTTTTGCGCCCTGTTGTCGGCTTGGCCCAGATCCATCTCACACGCTTTCCCTATCACCTGATCAACCAGATAGAACTTGCCTGTTTTGTACACATAGACGGCCGCCATTGTGCCATCTACACGCCAGGCATCACTATATGCCCAACCCCGTTCACCTTGTCCGGGCAAATTGGCAATGAGCACCCTGGACAGGGATGGGCTGTGAACTTGAATAGCTTGTATTCCACGACCGTTGGCAGAATAGACAATCTGTCCATCTGGACTCAGGGACAGTAGAGGATTGACCAGATCCCGCGCAAGCTCTTCAAGAGGCCGATCCTCTCCTCGGCCAAGATACAGCATTCTGCTGTAATCGGGCGGTATAGAGTCTACAAAAGCAACGGCTTGTTCCATGGACAGCCAGATAGGCTTTCCGGCGCTACTGTGCCGTTCTGCATATTGTTTGATCTCTCCTGTATCCAAATCAAACGTCTCAATATATTCTCCCGCTACTTCTGTCTTCGCGCGACCGATAAGCCAACGCCGATTATCTGGCAACCACTGAAATAATCGAATAGCCGTCGTGCTGGTCAAAACAACCTTTGGCTCAGAAAAAACATACGTATCAAGCAAAGATGTGGAAGTAAGTGATTGTGCCTGTACATTGAAGGCACACAGAGGAATCTGCTCAGATGTAACGGCCTCGGTAAGGGGAATTTCAGGCGTCACGGTTGGTGTACTCTCTGAAACTGTAGTCGGGGGCGTTATTGGCGAAGGTGACACAAGGATTTCCTGCCGATGCGCAGCCGAAGAGCCTGGGATGTTGTGTACGGCTATCGCCAGGATGAGTGTCACAAAAACAAGCAAAAGTCCCCATCCTATGGTTTGTTTGGTTCTCATTTTCACCTCCTTGTGACGGTTTCGTTTATGTACTTATGCTGAGTTTGAGCATTAGCTGCCCAACGGCCTGCCGCTCAGCCGCACGCGGAGCGCAGCGGAGCGTGTCGGCTGGAGCGGCGGGTTAGCCGCTTTCCTCTCCGCCTGCAAGGACACAGCCGTTTGCCTGCCTGCGGCTCGACCCCCACATTATTGCACCGACCAACCAACCCCTGTATCGGTATTCTCTTTATGTGCCCCGCGATACTTCTCCCGCGGCTAACGCCCTGCCGCTCAGCCGCACGCGGAGCGCAGCGAAGCGTGTCGGCTGGAGCGGCGGGTTAGCCGCTTTCCTCTCCGCCTGCAAGGACACGGCCGTTTGCCTGCCTGCGGCTTGACCTCCACTTTATTGCACCGACCGACCAACCCCTGTATGGGTATTCCCTTTATGTGCCCCGCGATACTTCTCCCGCGGCTAACGGGATGCGCGTCAGCCGCACGCGGAGCGCAGCGGAGCGTGTCGGCTGGAGCGGCGGGTTAGCCGCTTTCCCCTCCGCCTGCAAGGACACGGCCGTTTGCCTGCCTGCGACTCGACCCCCACGTTATTGCACCGACCAACCAACGCCTGTATGGATATTCCCTTTATGTGCCCCGCGACTCCTCTCCCGCGGCTAACGGCTTGCCGCTCAGCCGCGCCGCCGAAGGCGGCGTCGGCTGGAGCGGCGGGTTGGGCGCACCTGCTCTCATGCTTTTCTGCCTACATAGATACCATACCCGATATACTCACTACGCTCATGTCTAGCATCGTGTAAGAAGTGCCAGGTCAAAATGAGCCACAGCAACATTGGCGCGTCCCAAAGGCGACGGCAGACGCTCGAAAACCTGGCTTCGTGGCACACGAAACCGCAAGCCGCCATCCGGCGCCCGGCAACGGGGCGCGGTTTATCCGGCCATCGGGCATACCTCCGCGAATTGCGCCGTCTGCACGCGGCGCAACAAAGCGGCCGTCTGGGTGGCGTCCACCTGAAAGAGCGTCTGGAGCACATCCAGGGTGCGATTCCAGAGGTTCTCGTGGCGGCGATTGAACATAAACTCGAACTGCGCCACGTAGAGCGGCAGGTAGACCTTAGAAATGCCGCGATAGGTGCGGAGCATCTGCCGCAGCCAGGACCAGGTACATTCCACGGTGTTACAGTGGACTTCGCACCGCCCGTCCCCATCCAGGTCGAGCGCATACTCGCCCGCACCGTGATTGACCGCTTGATGGCGATAGCCGTCCTGGGAGAGGAAATGATAGATGCAATAGCTGTCCGTATAGACTCGCGCGCCACGCTCCACCATTTGTTGCACGATGGGGCGAATGGTCTCCGTCTGCACATTGCGCAACACGAACAGCCGCACTGTACCGCCGCGACACACCAAACCGAAGACGGGCAGCCGATCACTCTCCCAGGTGCCGCGTCCCCGCCGTTTGAGTCCCCGCTGGCGCGGCGCGCGTTCCAGTTCCAACCCCCCCGGCGCCACCCTTCAAGCCCGCCGTGATGTAGACCTCGTCGAATTCGGCAACATCTTCGACGGCCAATGCGATGGGGGTTTCCGCCCGCGTCTGATAGATCGCTGCCCGCAGCAGCCGAAACAGGCGGTCGGTCGTGTGCCGGTTGACGTCCGCTTCCTGCGCCGCGGTCACGCCGGCCTTGCCCGCGGCAAACAATTCCAGGCTCAGCCACAACGTGCGCACATCGATGCGCATCCCGTCCAACAGCGTCCCGGTCAACGGGGTAAAAGTCCCGCCGCTACCCGGATCACCCGCCTCGGCACACACCTGGCAGCGCCACCGCCCCAAACCACCCCGATAGTCGGGGTCAAGCAACTGCAGATAGCGCGCCTCCCGTTCGCCACACCGCGGACATACCGGGCCAGTGGGCCAGCGCACCTGGCGCAGCGTCGCCCACAATTGCGGTTCGTCGACCTGGTCAATCCAGCCACGGCGGGCGCGCAAGGCCGCCAGTGGGTCGGCAACCGCTACCGCGGGCGGGGCTGCGGCGGGCGTGGGCTGCGGCGGGCGTTTCGGCTGCCGCCCCCACGACTGGAGGGCACGAACACGCCTGGGCTGCTCCTGGACGCTCAACGCCACAGGACATTCGGTTGCCAGGCGCTGCGGCAAGCCGCGCCGGTGTCGCCCACGGCGTGGCGCGGACGGCAGCGTGGGATACCGTCGTTGACGCCGCCGCAGCCGTCTGACCCAGCGCTCCCGGTTGCGTTTCCAATTGCGGCCTTGCCGGATGCGCCGCCGCGGCAGCAACCGTTTGTCCCATATCGCCGCTGGCTGTTCAAGTAGCATGGCAAGCAGCGCCACTACGAGTATAATTCGCCACAAACTTGATGTACGCATCATAGATCTCCTCTTGATCGAGATAGGTCTATCCGTACACCAAATTGCTTATTTTGTAAAGTGCTGGTTTAGTCTACACTATGCTAGACATGAGCGTACTCACTATACTCACGAAAAAACCCAAACACCGCGTTCATTCGCCTGCGTATCCTGGAGTTGAATAGCCATTTCCACATGATGCAAATTGCATTCACCACACCTTCGTCCCGAAACATACGGCGTTGGCGCATCCCCATTTCACCAGCGATGACTTCCAGGTCGGTCATTCCACACTCTTGAAACAATGCTCGCCATTCATCAAACGTGAGGGTGTTGCGAACACAAAACGCGCAGGCTGAAGATTCCGCTGCAACAAAAAGATTGTCAGGCGGCGGCTTGTGAAAACTCAACTCCAACCAACCGATAAAACCACCAGGCTTTGTCACTCTCATGGCTTCTTGGATGGCTTGCTTCTTGTCGGATACCAGAATGAGAAACGCTTGCGACAGAGTAACGTCAAATTCATTGGCGGGGAAGGGCAGGTCAAGCGCATCACCAACTCGAAACGTCACCTGACCCGAAATTCCTTGCTTCTGCGCCAACCTGTTTGCCGGTTCTATCAGTTTCTCGTCAATATCCACACCCGCAATTTGGCATTGGTACTTCTTCGCCAGATAAACCGCGCTCGTACCCTTCCCACACGCCACATCTAAAACCTTGCTCTCTCTGGAAAGGCGGCATTTCTCGGCAAGTTGCTCTGTAGCCCATAAACCGCCAGGGTGAAGTACGGCCATGCCGACGTGATATGCCATGAAGTCAAAAATGTCGCATTGTTCAATCGAGCATCTGGATTCTTCCATTGGCGTTCAAATCTCTCGGTGCGCCCAACGGCTGGCGCGTGAGCCGCAGCGCGGAGCGAGCGCAGCGAGCGGAGCGCTGTCGGCTCCACGCGCAGGTTGGGCGGATGCAACTGTTAATCAGCTCGCTCCATTTTCCGCCGCGGATTCTTCAACCCTGTGGCAAGCTTGTGCCTCACCTCTCGTTTCACCCGCCCCGCCAGGACATCTTCATATTTAACCAGAAACCCGCGCACAGCATCCGCATCATGCACAACCAATTCTCGCAGTGCCCACGACATTGCTTTCACTACCATATCATCCCTATCACTCACCAACAGGCGACACACCGCAAGCGTACGCCCAGTGTCCCCTTTGCCCCCACGCGACCGCACGTTCAGCGCCACCGTACTAACCAACGCTGCTCGCCGCCACCAGCGATCCTCTGAACGGGCCCATCGGCCAATCAACTCATCGGACACCTGTCCTCTCCGCCAAGCAGGCCCTGCCAGGGTACGTGCAAAAGAGTCCACAGAGGCCCAACTGTTGATGCCCCGACCAAATTCCTCCACCTCTGCCTCTCTAATGCTCTGAAAGGTGGCCTTGTGACCTGCTATCAATTCGTAGGCAAGCCAACGATGCTCCTTCAATAGTGCCCTTGCCACACCGAGAATGAACTCTGGATTGGCTTCTTTCAGCATCTGAGAGTACTTGCGGAGAACAGCGCGCTCGTTCGGTGTATTTCGAACAGGAAGCGCGCAGATCTCCGCATCAATTGCCGAAGCCACTTCTTCGGCAACGTTGAGACTCAGTAACTGATTCATTGCGCACACCTATGGGTATCCGCCCAACGGGAGAGCTTAGCCGCCGCCGCCGTCCCTCGCCTGCTGGAGCCCCAGATGGTCCCAGAGCCTTACCCTGCGCGAGCCTTTGCTGCGCCGCTGAGGCGGCGGTCGGCTACAGCGAGGGTTAGCCGCTTTCCCCTCTACCTGTGGGGACACGGCCGTTTGCCTGCCTGCGGCTCGACCCCCACGTTATTGCACCGATCAACCAACGCCTGTATCGCTATTCCCTTTACGTGCCCCGCGATACTCCTCCCGCGGCTAACGATAAGCGTAACCCGCCGCGCGGCTGCGTGGAAAGCTCCTAAGATAGCAAACTACCTCAAAGCGCGTGGTGCCGCCGCTGGCACGCGCGATAGCGCGGTCGGGTTCACGCAATGTTAGCCTGTGCCCTTTCTTGCTTTCTCCCTTTGATCTGGTTATGGGGAATGCTCTGACACAAAATCAAAGTCTAGGTGAAGAGCCTCCTCGTCAGTCACTTCACCATCACAGACTACATAAGCAGTGTCGCCACTGATGTGGATAGTGTAACTGATTGGCTGACTGATGTATCCCCCCGCTTCGGCTGTTACAACATAATCGACTCCACCAGCCTCCGTTATAACAACTTCCCAGGAACCAGGGCCTAACTGTTCTCTCCGACGTACTTCCCGTTCCGTCAGGGTATGCACGCGTATAGTGACAGCTACGTCATTGGGTAAATCTAAAATCTGCCCTCCTATAAGCGGTCGATCTGGAATAGGTTGCTTGTTAGTTGAGGTTGTGCAGCTTACAGAACAAACAGCGAGGAATATCAGGAATATTGAAACGTAAATGCGCATTTGGTCCTTCCTCCCTTCCTTATCTTCAAATTTACCAGTTCTTCAATACAAATGGAAGAAAGATAATTGGAGAATGTATGTTGAAGTAGGTATACTGTTCGATCACATCACACTGGTATGGAGGATCCTCGCTGATGAATGTCGCGTAGCGCGTATCCCAGATTCTCCAAACTTCATCGATTTTCAGGTAGCCTTTATCGAATTTCGAGAGTGGAAGAATGGGAGAGGGCATATTACTGTCTGAAAGGTATATCTCGCCACAATTGTAACCGTTGTCAGCGAGGATAAAATCGAGATTCTCCTCCGCCAACAATGCCCATTGATCGTCATGCAAGTAGAGCAAAGCCCACCAAGTATTCTCGTCTGGTCTATACTCTACCAGGGTCTCTACCGGAGACCCCGGTTCAAGTGCAAACTGATCGAAGAAATGCCATTCGCGAGTGCTACTGTCATATTGATATACATACTGCTGATCATCTCTCCATGAAACCTCAGCCCATCCTGTCTCCATCCAGTGTCTATCAGGCGCAGGCCCCCTTGCATAGGAATACTCAACCACAAATTGCTTTTGCCATGGCCAAAGGGAATGATCCACGGAAGGATCAACAACGTACCGTCTTCCCCAGACTCCTTGATTGTCCTGATCGGCCCCAACACCTACGTAACGGTAGATGTAGTCAGCACTTGCAGCTTGGAGTTTGTTTCTCCTTAACTCCAGTGGGTTCGACGGGACAGATTTCGACGGAGCAGATAGATCAATGAGTGGTTCTGCTTTGCAAATAATCCGGGTTACATCAGGCGCGAGGTTGGGGGAATTTGAACAAATATGGAACTGTGGACATGGCGGCAGGTTTTGCTCTGCTGGCGGCACCAGCCGAAACCGAAAGACGAAACCGGGACGACGGACGATCTGCCCATCTTTCACTTGAAACAGATATCCCGCCGGGTCACGGAAGTAGGCCGTCGACGCGTCTATTGTCAACTTGTAGAAACCGTCTGGTATCTCGGTGACGGTGATACTGTGGCTCCCATTGCGAGCGTCGAGGTGTGGGAGTTCAGTTCTATGCAAAGACAGGCAAGCAGTGGTTTGAGAGGTATCAGCGAGTAACTGCAATTCTGCAGGATATTCTCCTTCCAGTCCTTCAATGCTTACCTCAATCGTGAACGTAGCCCGGTTAGTGGTGGTGGGACAGAGAAGCGGCGGTGGTAAGGGAGAATCGAATGGACCAGGACCTGGGAGCGGTGAAGTCAGAGCAAGTTGGTTGGCCGGTGCTGCTTGAATCACAGCGGCAGCAAGACCGAGAACCAGCAGGATCGCAAAAAGAATGTGTACCGAACGCTTGTTTAACATTTTCCTCTCCTTTGCGCTGAGCATCCTTGCGTTAGGACAGTTAAACGCTTGCCCTAGCGCAGGCTAACGGTTTGCGGCTAAGCCGCCCCGCGGAGCGAGCCGAAGGCGAGCGGAGCGGGGTCGGCTTGAGCCGCGTGTTGGGCAGCCTGTGTGTAATACTTCTCCCCGCTGATATCTACCATTGCTCTCCGAAGCATATATCCCGCCCTGTGATGGTATCTGGCGGAAAACTTATCTGGCCTAGATTACGCTCGCCCAACCAAACAGAATAAGTTCCCCTTTCAAGATCGCCTATCTCGAATTGAATACTTCCTGCGCCATCACAATCCTCTGTACACCTATAACTGCCACGTGTCTTTCCTTGAGCGGCATAGGGATCAATCAATACAAATCGTGTGTTGAATCGAAGCGCGAACTGTGCTGTATCAACCTGAATGTGGACAGTTTGTTGTATGGGTCTCGTACAACTGCTGGAAAAGCAGCCTCTCGGAACAAAATACCCCTGAACCTCCAATGAGTTTTCAAACTCGTGAAAGCAAATACGGCCCTCATTCTCCACAACAATAGCATCGCTTGGCAATGGCGAAACAAAAGTGGTGGTTGATGTGGAGCCACAACCTGCCAGGGCTACAAGAACAAAGATCAGCCACAGAGATCGTTTAGGGTTTGAATAACACATAAGCACACTTACCGAAAGCGTACAGTTGGCTGCCCAACGGCTTGCGCATCAGCCGCACGCGGAGCGTGTCGGCTGGATGCGCTGGTTAGCCAGCCGTTTTCTCAAAGTAAAAATCTACTTCTTCAACCAAGCGATTCCAGAATGTTCCAATGAAGAAGAAAAGAGGTTTGACTAAGGCGGCGTCATCTTCCACGATGTTGCCGTGAAGAACTTTATTACGGCTGGTTACTACTTCCAGCCAACTACTCAATTTTGAGGAGAGTACTTTTTCTTTCTCCAATTTCTCAAGTTTGGGTTTCATACCCACGAAATCTTCTGGACGCAATCCTATTTTCATCAAGGCGAGATTCAGAACTGCTTCTATGTTTGAGTAGAAGATCCGCAAACTATCAAGATAATGCCCCGTCATAAAGAGGTTTACTGCTGTCTCAATCGAAGCCCTTTGGTCCTGGACAAGGCTTCGAGATGTTCGCGTGCGTTCCTTAACTTGTTCGATTACGTCTGTGCCGCCCAGGAATTGGAATCCACCGACTTCCGATTCAGTCAACAGCATAATAACATCTCGCAAAACATCGAGGTTCGCGGACGTTTTCGCGAGTATCCTTCTACCAAAATCTGTGATAAGCGGTTCTTCCGCCGTTGTATCGATGATGCCGTACCAGCGGAGAGACATCGGGAGTCTTTCACGGCGACTGAACCGCATATCATCTATGGGTTGAGATTTGCTCAATATCTCAAGGGTTTGCTGGCTAAGATAGCGACTACTGGTACTCTTACGCGCAAAAGTGACTTCCAACGCACACAGGAAGACGATGAACTCAAAGGCTGATAACTGTAAAGCATACTGCCCAATGCTTGATAACCGCCATCTCCGATTCGTGGTGTCATAGGTCGCCAATTCATGCTCTGTGGCAAATTCATAGTACGAGACATCGGAAGGGTAGTACCACGTCTCAAAACACTTGGCGATTTCTTCAACAAGCAAATCCTGTATAGAGGCTGTGCTTGCCTGATGCTGTAGGGTTCGCTCACGAGGTTTTTTCTCGAGTTGGGTGAGTGTAAGTTCCAAAGCCTTTGAGATGTAGGCAAAATAGTCTGCTTCTGGAATGCCAAACTCTCTGAGTTTAATGATGCAATAGCGTACACGCCTTTCGAAACGTTCCCTATCAAGAACGTCTCCAACGAAGGAGGAATATCGCCAATCATAACCTTGTCGGTCATCCCTGCCGCTGAAACGAATACCTTTTTGAGTTGCAGTTTCAAAGACGAAACGCTTGAGTTCTCCCAAGAGCGCGTGATTGGGAATTACGTGCAACCAGGGATTGCCCCCAGTAGACTCAATGCCCAGTAGAGTTTCTTTTAGTTCGCGTACAAACGTTATGGTATCCATCTCATCGCCACGTGACGTAAAGGCTGGCTAACGACCCAGGTTCAGGCGCGCGGCGGGTGCGGCGCAGTACCTTCGAGAGCAGACCTGGTTGTGCGCGTGGCCCCGCCGATTACTGCGGCGATAGCCGCGTCGCCTGCAACCGATGTTAGCGCGACCTCTGCCTCCCCGTTATCACCTCGAAACACGACTCTCAGACAATAGTTCCCTCCATACTTCTTGGGGCGTTTTGCCTATCCAGCCGGAAAGCCGTTTCTGCCACCAGCCAAGTTCATCTTCCAGCGCCGGTTCAGCCTCCTGAGCCAATGCATCCAGAAAACGATCAGCCCGCGTGATCCACTCCGGCGAAAACCGCCACTCTCCTCGTTCCTTGTCCAATAGGCTCTCCAGCGCGGGTTCTGCCTCCAACAACAACACCTCTGCTTCCCGGCGCAGCCCTTCGTCACGCCACAGAATCGCCACGACCTCCGGCGTGTAACGATACACCAGCGCTGCATAGACCTCCCCACCGTCTGCCCGCAGCAGCACTTCATCGCGTACCCGACTCAACAATCGCCCGTACCGTTGAATCTCCGCTTCACTCCTTCCCCGCAGCACGACCTCTTCAGGTGCTCCTGTGAACACCGGCGTTACGGACGCCGTCCGCTCTGGCAACGAAGTCCAGATCTCCTGTCCCGTCTTGCTCACCCAGCCTGGCAGCATCTTTCGCCACCACGCGATCTCTTCCCGCAGTTCAGGGCTGGCCTTCTGTTCCAGTTCTCCCAACACGGTCAGGGCTTCCTCGACCCACGCCTCCTGCAATCGCCCTCCACCGGCGGATCGCCTTGCCACCAAGTCCTCCAGAAGCGGACGAGTCTCCACGGCCAATGCCTTCACCCGTCGGCGCAATGTCTCATCCTGCATCAAAAGAGCCGTCACCTCCGGCGCGTACCGATAGGTCAGCCGGATATAGGCCTCCCCTTTCAGATTAGAAACCATCACTTCATCTCGCACCTGGCTCAACAGCCGCGCGTATGCCTGACGTTCGGTAAACGGCTCATCCCGCATCACCGTCTCCTCCACTGTCACCCACTGTCCCCAGGGGCCAGGAGTGGAGGTCGGTTTCGGGGTAGATGTTGGGCTGGGTGTCGGGGTGGGAGTGAATGTTGGGGTAGGTGTTGGCGTCGGTGTGGGGGTTGGCGTTGCCCCGCCGGTAACTGTAATAGGCATCACGGGATGTGGCCATTGGTGGTGAAACCAGAAATATGCCTCGTCCGGCCGGGCGAAATCCCAGTGCAGGTCGTAGACGCCGGAAACGGCAGGCGCCACTATCGTCACCGTGGTAGTCAATGCATCACCAGCCGCCAGAGCGATATTCCAAGTCACAATTTGCCAGTCATTGTAGGTAGGCGACCCATCAGGGACCGTCCATTGGTAACCCAACACAGCATCGTAGGGCTCCCAATCCCAGGTGGAGGTGTTCTGCAAAACCAACGTGGCGCTGTAAGATTGGCCCGCCATCACCTCAGAGGCAACGGTGTACGTCAGCAGGTTCCAGCGATCGTCGGGGGTAAGCGAATATCCGCCAGCATCCTGGAGATACACCCCGGTGTAGTAGTGAACCAGTATCTGCCGCTCGTCCTCCCACCGGACAGGCCAGGCCTCGCCGCCTCCAAAACGGCTGGAATTTCCCCACGCCCAGCGATTAGCCCCATTTTGACTCATCCCCCGCTGGTGGGCATTGGTGGCGGAAATGATGCCTGGGATGGCCGGGTCGTAACTGATGGGGTCTTCCACGCTGCGCAGGTAGTCATAATCTCCTGCTACCGTCCGTAGGTAGGCATCCGCCGAGAACTCGGCAAAGATAGGACCTCTCTCCGGCTCCTCGGCATCGATCAGATAGAGCGCCCCCGCCACGGCGTCCCGAACGGCTTGCTGGTCCACTGCAGAAAGGGTCTCAAAGTGATAGGGCACAAAGACCTGGAAGGAACTGGAGTTCTCCAGCGGTTGGCGGCGCAGATGGGCCAGTTGGTGTCGGGATGTTCCCTGGCGTGGATGGCGCAATAGGCGTAGGTGCGGGCCACAATGGCCTGGGCGCGCAGGGCCAAGGGGTGGTGTCCGGATGGTCCCATCTCCCGCGGTACCACGTCCAGCAGATAGTCATCTTCTATGCTTACCGTGGCCGGGTTGGCTGCGTAAGGATATGGATGGACCTGATCTGGAGGATAGTGTTCCCGATCAAACACTGTACATCCATAGCGGTCGTCGGCTTCATTTTGAGGTGTGGAAGGATCATCAATTCCGCAGGACTCTCCGGTGCTTGCGCCATTATCAGGATTCAGAACGTACATCTGCACGGTGATTTCTGAGAAAAAAAGTTGATCTTCATCCTGAGCGACAACCACAGGGAGGATGGTAACAACCTTCAGGGACAAGGGCAAGAGAAGCAAGCACGCGATTGCGTAAAGAGGCCATCTCTTCTTCATTGCGCCACCTCCACAGACGCCAAGCACAATTCCCACTCTAACGTGCTTTGAGAGCGACAGTAAAAAAGGATATGGTTCCCGTCAGGAGACCAGGCCGCTTCCCACCTCGGATCTCCACCAAGTGCTACGGGGAAAGGAAAGAGAGCAAGGTCACGCATATTTCCCGTTGCCACATCCACCAACCACATTTTCGGCGAATATGCTCCCTCACCCGTTGCTTTACTTCCAAATACTAAGAAATACCTCTCGCCTGGTGCCCAGTCCACTTCAGAAAAAACAAGCGGGACTGACGGGCGTTCGATTTCGCGGATTTCTTCTATCCAAGGATTGAGGACGATAAGTTGGGTGACTCGAGGAAGGAAATCACCAAACGTTACCGCTATAGCCAATTGTCGCCCATCTTGGCTCCACTGGGCATCTAGTGCCCAACGTGGAAAAGGCCGTCCTTCTATAACTTCCGTGCCCAGATCGAGTTTTTTTTATTGTTGCATCCTCCGAGTTCACCAACAGAAAATGCTCACAATTGTAAATCACCTGCCACTTTCCATCCGGTGAAACGGCCGTATCATATTTCCAACCACAACGCAGGTTGCGAGCAGGCGGTGCAAACCTGGCGAAGTCCACCTTTATATCCTCTCGTTCTAGAGGGGTACACACTTTGCCTCTCAAATCCCTCGTCGCCGTCGAATAAGCCATCGCTCCCCGTCCATCAGGAGATAAGACAATCGGCTGGACTGCGCCATCAAGTATCTTAACGGGTTGGCCATCAAGAGTTTGCCAAACCAAAGATGTCATTTCCCGATCATTGTCGTAGAGTAGATAAGCAATCGCTCTTTCTCGGGAACTCCAAATTGGTTTTCCCCAGATTTTTCCTTCAGTCAAGCGTCTCACCTCTTGCGTCTCAACGTTGAATACCTCAATGGCACTCCCATTTCTTCCGGGTACCGTGTCCCGCTGAATGAGCACCTCGGCGTTGGAAATCCACCCCACAATTCGTAAACCCATCGTATCAGTCAGCACCACTTTCGGCTCGCCAAAGTGGATCTGGTCCAGAGTAGCGTTCTGCCAAGCGAGAGAAAGTGTCGGAGCAGGAGAAAGTGCGGGGGTGGCCACCACTTCGGCAGCCAAGCCTACCAGATCACTTCTGTTGATTGTAACAATCATCAGTGTCCCCAGGATGAGCAATAGGCCCAACCCCAATACTAATTTCGAAATTTTCATTCCACGCATAGTTTCACCTCCCATTTGATGTTTCTGCCTTCGGATTTAGTTTGTCGCGCTAACGGGAGAGCTTAGCCGCCGCCGCCGTCCCTCGCCTGCCGGAGCCCCAGATGGCCCCAGAGCCTTCCCCTGCGCGAGCCTTTGCTGCGCCGCTGAGGCGGCGGTCGGCTACAGCGAGGGTTAGCCGCTTCCCCCTCTACCTGTGGGGACACGGCCGTTTGCCTGCCTGCGGCTCGACCCCCACATTATTGCACCGGACCGACTAACCCCTGTATGAGTATTCCCTTTATGCGCCCCGCGACTCCTCTCCCGCGGCTAACGGGAGAGCTTAGCCGCCGCCGCCGTCCCTCGCCTGCCGGAGCCCCAGATGGCCCCAGAGCCTTCCCCTGCGCGAGCCTTTGCTGCGCCGCTGAGGCGGCGGTCGGCTACAGCGAGGGTTAGCCGCTTCCCCCTCTACCTGTGGGGACACGGCGTTTGCCTGCCTGCGGCTCGACCCCCACGTTATTGCACCGACCGACCAACCTCTGTATGGGTATTCCCTTTATGCGCCCCGCGACTCCTCTCCCGCGGCTAACGGTAAGCATAACCCGCCGCGCGGCTGCGGGGAAGAGCCTTCGCCCCAGAACCAACTGCAATGCGCGTGGAGCCATCGATTTGCACGCGCGATAGCGCGGTCGGGTTCATGCAGTGTTGGGCCGCTACTTGAGAGGGTTATGCACCTGATTGCCGACCGTCTTCTTGCTACTCATTGGACCCAAACTCAACATCTGTATATAACAGGCCGTCTCGATTAATAATCGTCGTCTGCACAAAGCGTATCCGCAATTCCACTGTTGTGCCATCAGGGGGGGATGGCAATCGAGTTTCCATTGCCGCGACCTGCGCTGCCGAAGGCGGACTTGGGCCGCGCATTACGGCTCTGACAATGGTTGTCCCTGGAACTGTCTCAAATCGCACCTCTACCAGATGGCTTCCCATAGAGGCGTTGATTTCCTGTTGCAGGGTAAATCGTGTTGTCGTCTCATAGAGTTGCCTGGCGACAACCCGCTGAAGGCTCATTGTCAGCACAACCGCCAGCACCAACAAAATAGTAATGCTAACAATATTCCGCTGTGCAAATGTTAACAGGGATAGTCCTGAGGTGTGAGTAACTCGACGGAAGCCGGTGAACCATAGAACAACGGAGAAGGCAAACTGGATGGCTGCCATATTGGTAAACGCCAGCAAAAGGGCGCCAAGCGCCAAATCAACTGCGCCACGCGCGAACAGAATACTGGCTGAAGATAGTGGTGGAACCAAAGCCGTCGCAATAGCGACACCCACGAAAGCAATACTCAAACGAGGAGAAACGGTAGCATAGGCACCTGCTGCTCCACCTGCCAGCGCAATCATCAAATCCAACAAGTTAGGAGCGGTGCGTGCCATAATCTCGTTGGTGAGGGGAATGTCTTTGTGTATAGTACCTATGATAAATGCAGTAACCATAACCCCGATGGTGCCAGCCAGCAACGCGAATAGGCTCTTCAGGAGAAACTTCATATCGCTGTCCACCAAAGCCAATGCGACTCCCGCAATTGGCCCCAGCAGCATAGCGACAATCATAGCGCCAATGACAACGGCCGGGCTATTGGCAAACAACCCGTAACTGGCAATCGTAGCGGCCAAGACGTTCATCAATAAGTATGCCCTATTGAACTCCGCACCCTTGCGAATGCTCTCACGTACAGTTTCCTGGTATTGATTCTGTAAAACTGGAGCAGTCATTGCTTCCCTCTCGCATTACTCCTGCAAAGTCGAATTGTAAGAGCGCAGAGCGGCCCAACGGGAGAGCTTAGCCGCCGCCGCCGTCCCTCGCCTGCCGAAGCCCCAGATGGCCCCAGAGCCTTCCCCTGCGCGAGCCTTTGCTGCGCCGCTGAGGCGGCGGTCGGCTACAGCGAGGGTTAGCCGCTTTCCTCTCCGCCTGCAAGGACACGGCGTTTGCCTGCCTGCGGCTCGACCCCCACGTTATTGCACCGACCGACCAACCCCTTTATGGGTATTCCCTTTATGCGCCCCGCGATACTCCTCCCGCGGCTAACGGTTGGTTTCAGCGGCAGCGGCGGGGTGGGCAAGACCCCTTCGCCTGCACTCAACTCCGCTGGCTCGCGGCGCGTACCCGCAAGCGGCGCAGCCGCTGTCCGCTGCAAACGGTGTTGGCTTGCCTTTTTCCATACCAGAGTTTATTTTTTGATAGCACGATAAGAAATTGGCTCTAACAAAAATTTCTCTGCAAATTCTTTCGACGTAAAGTGATTTAATATCGGCTTTTCTAATGCTTGTGTTACAACGCATAACACAAAGTTTTTATCAGATTGAGATTGCTTAACTTCTCCGCTGGTGATGATGAACGAAATTCCATCGCCCTGAACCCCTTTGACTTCTACATGCTCTTGTGCAGTATCCTTTGTGCATAACAAGTCATAGCCACATTTTTGAGACTCAACGGATTCAACATTCCATCCACGTTCTTGGTAGTATTCTGTTACGACTTTAATAGCCGCTTGTTCAACTTGACGATTAACTTCTGGACTTCCAAAACCGCCGCCAAAACTGGCTTTATTGGAGTTTTCTGCAAGGGGTGATGGAGATTGTTCTAAAACAGCAACCTTTTCCAGTTCCCTAACAAACTTTTCGTCAATTCTTTGCAAACCCAGACTAAACGATGCTTGACTTTTCAAAAAATCTTTAAACCACGGAAAATCATTTAGAAGAACAGGAGGCTGAAAGAATTGCCCTTCTCGGCCGTTAACTTCAAACCCAAACTCATCATCTAACTCTAAAATTTCATCTGCAATAAAGTTATAGCAGAGATAGTATTGTCTGGGCTTTTCTATACCACCTATCAGCCAGATACGATTGCCTAACAAATTGGCAGATATTCGTTTGTTTGTGACGATTCCAAAACCATCATCAGGCGAAAATTCCAAGCAAGAAAACCCCATTTTTTCAGAGTTGTGATATTGAACGTAGTCCATTCCAAACTTTCCTATTTGGTAAAAAGGGGCAAGCCAACGGCTGGCGCCTAAGCCGCGCCGCCGAAGGCGGCGTCGGCTTGAGGCGCGGGTTGGGCGATTTTCTATGGCCGAAAGACTCTATTACGATGATACCGCAGAAATCCTTTGTGCTTTTCGTCTACTCGTGACAATCTCAAATGGGGATATATGCCTAGCTGCTCTCGTGTAGTTTCATCCAAATCGTTCGATATCAGAATTTGACCATTATCATCAAAACTAATCAGGCCCAAATCAAAGCACACATCCAGGTTAGGAATAAGCAATAAACCATTAAAGACATCTAGTCTTTCTTCGTTGGACGAATCACGCCAAGGCTTGATATGTGATGCTCTCAATACTTCAAAGCTCTTGCATCCAGTAACCGAACAGCCCTGCCAGTATTGAATGAGTGAATTCCTAAATAGGTCTTGTCCAATGCGGCTTTCTACCACAGATTGACGTGTTGTTTCTTGAAGAGCCTCATATGTACTCTTCGAATCCTCTATATCTTGAAGAACAGTCCGCTTTGATCTGTTTTCCAAATAGTTTTTTTTGAGTCTCTCAAGAGACTGTATCACCCGATCGCTTCTTATCTGGTTTATGCCAAAACTAAACCTATTTTGCTCTCTGAACAACTCTGCAAACCATTCTAAATCATTTACCGGAATTGGCGGAACAAAACTCAAACCGCTCCCTACCACGCATCGAAAACCTGATGCTTCTACTTCTTCTGCATTTTCCTCAATGGCCTCGGCTCTATAAGTGCTACATAGCTTGTATACCATCCGGCCATTCACTCGCTCTCCAGAAAAGACCCAGATGGTTTGGCCTATTATTTTTTCAAGTTTGGCCTTAGGATGTCTGCTATAGTGTCCAAACTCAGTATCATCCGCGCCAGGTGTATATTCTCCCCATTCCTCAACTTTGTTATACGCTGCGTAGTGTCTCATAACTGACTCGCTTTTGGTATAAGCCGCCCAACGGGAGAGCTTAGCCGCCGCCGCCGTCCCTCGCCTGCCGAAGCCCCAGATGGCCCCAGAGCCTTCCCCTGCGCGAGCCTTTGCTGCGCCGCTGAGGCGGCGGTCGGCTACAGCGAGGGTTAGCCGCTTCCCCCTCTACCTGTGGGGACACGGCGTTTTCCTGCCTGCGACTCGACCCCCACATTATTGCACCGACCGACCAACTCCTGTATCGCTATTCCCTTTATGTGCCCCGTGACACTTCTCCCGCGGCTAACGGGAGAGCTTAGCCGCCGCCGCCGTCCCTCGCCTGCCGGAGCCCCAGATGGCCCCAGAGCCTTCCCCTGCGCGAGCCTTTGCTGCGCCGCTGAGGCGGCGGTCGGCTACAGCGAGGGTTAGCCGCTTCCCCATCCTGTCCGCGAGGACACGGCCGTTTGCCTGCCTGCGGCTCGACCCCCACGTTATTGCACCGACCGACCAACCCCTGTATGGGTATTCCCTTTATGCGCCCCGCGACTCCTCTCCCGCGGCTAACGGGAGAGCTTAGCCGCCGCCGCCGTCCCTCGCCTGCCGGAGCCCCAGATGGCCCCAGAGCCTTCCCCTGCGCGAGCCTTTGCTGCGCCGCTGAGGCGGCGGTCGGCTACAGCGAGGGTTAGCCGCTTTCCCCTCCACCTGCGAGGACACGGCGTTCGCCTGCCTGCGACTCGACCCCCACGTTATTGCACCGATCAACCAACGCCTGTATGGGTAGTCCCTTTATGTGCTCCGCGACACTTCTCCCGCGGCTAACGGTTGGTTTCACCGGCAGCGGCGGTGCAGGCAACGTACCCACGCCTACCCGGATGATTGCAGGCAAATCGCGCCCGATTCGCGAGCGGCGTAGCCGCTGTCCGGTGCAAACGGTGTTGGGCGGTGTTTATTCATACGATAGTTTTGTTTCACGGCGTAATTACCTCGTAGTAACTTCAATCGACCAATTTCCTTCGGCCTCAATTACCAATATCAAGCCGCCACTACTTGTCGGCAGACTATTTGGAATGATAATGATTCCGGTATAAGGTGCGATTTCGTTTACCAATAAGTCTCTATCACTTCCATAACCCCAGATGGCGAAGTTGCTTTTGGCCTGGCTAGCGTCAATTTTAAGCAAGTCTGGCTTTTCAGTTCCTTTGAGATACACGACGTCATCCCCTTTGCCATCAAAAATACTTGGAATCTCAACCCTACGAATCTGGTCAAGTGGTAGAACTTGTATTTCCCATTGGCCGGATGATTCGATTTGTAGGCGCGCCGTATCTTCTCCATCGAGGAAGTCCAATGGCCTTATTCCTTCGTAATTGCCTATTGTGTTTACCAATAGGTCTATTTTCTCGCCATTTGTGTCATAATTCCAAACAACAAAGTTGCTTGAGCCGGTGTATTTGGTGTGTAATAGTGCTGGGCCGTTCCACTTATTCACATCAACAACTGAGTCGCCTGAACCTTTCAAAATGATGGGGGCTGGCGTTGGCGTAAAAGTAGCGGTAGGCTTAGGCGTATTGGTTGGTCTTGGTGTGTTAGTAGGTTTCGGTGTATTTGTCGGTTTTGGTGTATTTGTGACGGTAGATGTAAAAGTTGGCAAAGACGTTTCGGCAGGCAAAGGCGTATTAGTTGGAGCAAGCGTGTCAGTTGGTATAGGTGTAAACGGCCGAGAAGTCTCACAAGCAACCAACAATGTCAAGAGAGCTAATAGCGCAATCAGTTTCGCAATAGTTCTCATTTTCTCCTCCTGTTGTTTTCGGTGAGGGCGGAACCTGACTATTTGACACCGCCCAACGGTAAGCGTCAGCCGCACGCGGAGCGAGCGCAGCGAGCGGAGCGTGTCGGCTGGACGCGCTGTTAGCCGCTTCCCCCTTCCACCTGCGAGGACACGGCCGTTTGCCTGCCTGCGGCTCGACCCCCACATTATTGCACCGGACCGACCAACCCCTGTATGGGTATTCCCTTTATGTGCTCCGCGATACTTCTCCCGCGGCTAACGTCCTGCCGCTCAGCCGCGCCGCGAAGCGGCGTCGGCTGGAGCGGCAGGTTGGGCGGCACTACTTATCTATATGCTTCAATAGAAGCCTAGCCACTTCGTAGAAGGCTGGTTCAGGTCTGTACATTTCGCCAAACAAGTGTGCATCTGCGTCTGGCTTCCATGACACATCCGACGTGAAACCGAAGAAAGTGATACCTCCGACATTTTGAGAAGTTAGGAAGAGTTCAAACATCTCCCCGAACACCTGCGTTTTCCTAAGTTGGCGTTGTTGTTCGGGCAAGCCCAAGTAGGTCAAATCAACATCAAACTCAGTAATGTAAACCCTGACGCCGATTTCTTCATACATCTTTATCAGCGCCTTAACAACATCAGCAGGGACAGGTCTGTGTTTTTCATCTATGTGCATCTGAAAGCCGACACCGTCTATCAATCCTTTCGCTCTCAGGCGGCGAACCAAAGCAAAAACTGCTCTGTCATGATCATCTATTCCTCCATCGGCGAATACATTTACATCATTGTAGTAAAGGATTGCATTTGGATTGCTCTCCCGGGCCTCCCTGAAAGCGATTTCGATGTATTCAGGCCCGATCTTCTGATTCCAGAAGCTGTCAGGGGCGATTCTATCCCAGTCAAAGGCCTCGTTAACTACCGAAACAGGTGTCAGCGCCGGCAGAAAGCTGGCTACTTGCCTGACATGTGCCTTTAGAACGTCGATGTATTCCTTACGCGAGAAGTTGCTTTCCAGCAGCCAATTGGGCACACCATCCTCAAACCTGCCGCCGATGATATGATGCGCCTCAAATTCCGCTCCGCTTCTCTGGGCGAAGTTCAGCACTGCTGTCGCTCGTGAGAGATCATAGGTGCCATACCTTTCATAAGGGTTGGTTGCCTGAGTTCTCGGTGGAAGCCATAGATCTGGCTCGTTTAACTCCCCGTCAATGAGAAAAGCATTGAAGTTGCCAGCAGCAACCCCTGTATACTGAGGGTCACTCAGCTTGTAGTGGACGACCTGGGTGCCCAAGCGTACGCCGACCGCTCTGTTCAGGGCGTTCAGGCTGGAGGCGATATTGTCCCACTGCCATACGCTTTGTCCATCCCGTTCGCCAACTATCAGAGGAAATCGGCCCTCAAGAGTTTCGCCTTGTTTGGAAGGGGCAGGATCGAGTTTGTAAACAGCAACAACCAAATTCCCGTCTTTCAGTTGTTGGTAAGTTATCTCTTGGGCAACTTGCTCAGGAGTCACCTCTATCCCCGCCATCTTCATCGCATTGACAAACTGCGGTATCGGCGCATCAGGGTTGCTCAGGTCAAACAGTTCGGGGTTGCTGTAACGCGGGTCGGGCACGCCCGTCAAGCCGCCCACCTGCTCCGGCGGCAGGGTAGGGATGGGCGTCGGCGTGGCGGTAGGGGTGACGGTTGGCGTGGCCGTGGCGGTGGGGGGTGTGGTTGGCGTGGGGGTGCTGGTGAGTGTCACCGTTGGCGCAGGCGTATCTGTAGGCAGGAGCGCCACGGATGTTGCAGGCATAGAGGACGGCGCGGACACAGGTGCACAAGCAGAAAGGATGAGGGTTGCCAGCGAGACCAAAGCAAACGCGCGCTTCATTCTTCTCCTCGTTCTCCTTCGGCGGTCATTGCCGCCCAACTACTATTAGACGGAAATTGCATCTATCCCTAGATGCTACTATATACATTTGTATACTTTTTGCCTACCATCACTCCTGCATATAGCCCTGGATACTTGTATCTATTGCTATATGCTTGCATCTAGATATATATACTTTTTTGCGCATCTCTAATGTGCCACCTCCATATCCCGCCCGTCTAGAACAACCTTCCTTCCCCCGCTGGCTCAAGATTCAGCTATCCCACTTCTCCCACAATCCGCCCTTCCAGCCCCAAGTCCACCACTCGATCGTAGCGCAACTCCCACACCTTTTTCTGCCTGTTCCATGTCCCGCCGGCTTCCTTCACCCGACGCGCCACCTCCACCTCCCCCCACTTGACCTGCACATACACCATCCTATCCCTCTCCGTCAGTGCAGGCGGCGGTTGCCAATCCACCTCTTCGACAATCAATTCGACCGTCTTGTAGCGCTTCCGCCGGGCTGCATCATAGCGATAATGTACACACACCAGCCGATCGCCGTATTTGTCTACCCATTGCTTCGTGCCGGGCTGTCCGGGTTTTAGGGTCAAACGTGTATCTATAATTGGAGGGCTTCAACAATTGCTTTTTAACATAAACATTATATACTCGTCAATCATACAAGTCAATAGGGAAATGCTTGAATTTTATGAATGCATTAATAAATAAGACAACAATATTAAAAATATCTCGCCATCTTCTCCGCTCCACACCTGCACCCCACAACCCATACCTCACAGATAGAGGTGATTATGCCCGATCAACCGCAAAAGTTGCTTGATCAGGAACATTTGCAACAGGTCAAGGCGCTTCATGAGCGCGACCTTGCCAACGGTTACGGGGCCGTGTACCTGCCTTATGCCCTGGAACGCAAATATCCCAATGCTGCCAGAGAATGGGGCTGGCAATACGTCTTTCCCGCTGCCAACCTCTCCGTTGATCCACGCTCCGGCGTCACCCGCCGCCATCACATGGACGAAAGCGGCTTGCAAAAAGCCGTGCGCACCGCTGTACAAAAAGCCGGCATTGCTAAACCCGCGAGCTGCCATACCTTCCGTCACAGCTTCGCCACCCACCTGTTGGAAGCCGGCCAGGACATTCGCACTATGGAGGATCTTTATGCATAAATGGTGGTTTTTGCTTATTGTAGTGGGGGCAGTCTTGTTGATGCCCTTGTCTGCGGCAGCGAGCGGCCCGGATGACCCTCGCATCGTCCGTATCCCCTTTGCCTCGTCGGAAGAGCTGGCGGCGTTGGCCGCACTAGATATCTGGGAAGTGCACCGCGACGCACAGCATCCCGATTCTGGCTACGTGGTGGCCTATATCTCGGCGACGGATGCGGCGCACCTCACGGCCGCCGACATTCAATTCCAGACAGTATCCGACCTGTATCCGCACCCCCAAACGATCCCCGGCTTTCCGTGCTATCGCACCGTCGAGGAAATCTACGCCCAACTTGATCAATGGGCGGCCGATTACCCTGCCTTTACCCAATTGCTCACCATTGGGCAAAGTTATGAGAATCGCCCCTTGCGGGTGATGCGCGTGACCAACGAAGCGACCGGGACCAGCCTCAAGCCGATTTTCTTCTTGATGGCGAACATCCACGGCCGCGAGCTGATCACACCGGAGACGGCGCTGGCCTTTATGCAATACCTGCTGGAAAACTACGGCGTGGACCCCGATGTGACGTGGCTGCTGGATGAGCACATGATCTACATCCTCACCAGCGCCAATCCCGATGGCCATGTGAAAAACGAGCCGGGCCAACCCTGGGCTTACTGGCGCAAAAACACCCATCCTTACGGATCGTGCAGTCCCACGGACTATGGCGTAGACCTTAACCGCAACTCCAGCTTCCACTGGGGCGGCCCCGGCGCCAGTACCAATCCCTGTGATGAGACGTATCGCGGGCCGTCGGCGGCCTCCGAGAACGAGACGATGCGCATCCAAAACTTTGTCGCCACACTGTTCCCCGATCAACGCGGCCCTGCCGATACTGATCCCGCGCCGGATGACGCAACCGGAGTGTTCATTACCCTCCACAGCTACAGCAACCTTGTGCTCTGGCCCTGGGGAGACACTTCTACCCCCGCGCCCAATGCCGCGCAATTGCAGATGCTTGGGCGGCGGATGGCATCCTTCAACGGCTACACCCCTCAGCAATCCAGCGCGTTGTATCCCACCAGCGGCGCGACCGACGATTGGGCCTACGGGGACCTGGGCATCGCCGCCTATACGTTCGAGATCGGCTCGGACGGCGACGGCTTTTACCCCGCCTGTTCAAACTATGACGCGCTGATCCGACCAAACCTGAATGCTTTGCTCTATGCCGCCAAAGTCGCGCGGACGCCCTATATCACCGCATTTGGCCCCCACGTCTATAACGTCACGGTAACGCCGGATACGCTGTTGATCGGGCAGCCCATCACCGTACAGGCAACGCTCGATGACGCCGACAGCAAGAACACCGGCCAGAAGATCGTCGCCGCAGAAGCCTACCTGGGGACGCCGCCCTGGGATGGCGGAACGCCCGTCCCCTTAACGGCGGTAGATGGAGCCTTTGATGAAACCGCAGAGGCGGTGCAGGGTCAAGTGGATACGACCGGCATGACGCGCGGGCGATACCTCGTTTACGTGCGCGGGCGGGATGCGAACGGCGCCTGGGGACCGATCTCCGCGGCCTTCGTCTACCTGGGCGATGCCAGCACCCTGACCGGCACAGTCGTTGCGGCGGAAACGGCAATGCCCCTGTCCGGCGTACAGATTGTGGCGGATGACGGCGTAGCGCGTT
This sequence comes from Anaerolineae bacterium, assembly GCA_035373625.1. Taxonomy (GTDB): domain Bacteria; phylum Chloroflexota; class Anaerolineae; order B4-G1; family SLSP01; genus DSWT01. The sequence continues at coordinate 26,411 of DAOSNS010000008.1, forward strand.
TTACGACTCAAACCGATGTCGCCGGACAGTATACCCTCATCTTGCCGGCCGGAACCTATACCGTGACGGCTTCGCTGCTGGGATATGCGAACAGCACGGCAAGTGTCTCGACGACCATCGGGCAGACCGTGGCGCAGAATTTCACGCTGACACGGCTGCCGTGGGGTACGCTTTCGATACGGGTGGCCGAAGTGGGGTCCGCACAGCCGTTGACGGCAACCCTCACCCTGGAAAAGTTCGGGCTGACCTGGACGGCGGCGCCGACATTGACATTGGAATTGCCGGTTGACGTCTACACATTTACGGCGGTGGCAGAGGGCCATTGGCCGCGTGCTTACCCGGTCACCATCACCGCGGGGACGTGGGTGACGCACACCTTCCGCCTCTCCCCGAAACCCGCGCTCCTGGTGGTAGATGACGACGCCGGGGCCGCCTACGAAACCTACTTCCTGACCGCGTTGGATCATTTGGGAATTCCATACTCAAAGTGGACGGTGGCGACACAAAGCTCACCCACGGCCCAAACCCTGGCGCCTTACCGCGCCGCGCTCTGGTTTACCGGCGATGATGCGATCAACAGCCTGACCCGCGCCGAACAGATAACCCTGTTGTCTTACCTCAACGGCGGCGGACGGCTTTTTGTGACCGGGCAAAACATCGGCGTAGACATCAAGAACGACAACGGCACATTCTTCCGCGATGTTTTACACGCCTCGTTCATCCAGGACAACGCCGGGGTGACCGAAACCGTAGGGTTGTCCTTCTACACCGGCATCACGGCGACCCTGTCCGGCGGAAGCGGGGCGAACAATCAGACCCGCCCGGACGTGATCGCCCCTTACGACGCGGCGGCGACACCGGTTTTCACCTACACCAACGGCGCGGCAGGACTGGCCGTTGACGACGGCGCGCGCCGTCTCATCTACCTTGCATTTGGGGTGGAGGGCGTCGCCGATGGCGCGCACCGCGAGGCCATTCTACAGAAGGGTCTGGCCTGGCTGGGGGTATCGCAACCGCCGGCGCGCCTGGAACTCGCGCTGACGCCTCAACCGGCGCGCGTGTTTCCTGGGGTTCCCGTCACCTACACGCTGACCCTCCTCAACGATAGCCTGCTGCCGATGAGCGACGGCGTTTTGACGCTGACGTTGCCCATATCCGCCACCGTACTCGATCCCACGCCGGCTGCGACATCCATCGCACCGGGGCAGGTGATCTGGCGTAACCTGGCACTGGCTTCGGAGGCCGCGCAGACTTTGGCCTGGACGGTTGTGATCCCCGAAGATGCCGCGTTGGACGCCTTCACCTGCCATGTGGAGGCTTCACGGCCGGGGCTGACGACGCCGGCGGAACTCACGTTGACGGCGGAGGTAGCCACGTCCTTCTATGCCCTGGCCCTCTCGCCGGCCGTGTCGGTGCAGACCGGGCAACCCGGAACGACGGTCGTGCATCACCTGACCGTGACGAATACCGGCACATTGCCGGCAACGGTGGCTCTGGCGACATCGTCGAGCGTCTGGCCGGTGCAGATTGACCCCCCACAACTGACCTTATCGGTTGGGGAATCGGCTCCGGTGACGGTGGCCGTGACGATTCCGGTATCCGGCACGGCCCTGCTGGCGGCTCCGCTCACATTGACCGTGACCGCTACCGTCTCTGAATCGCCCACCGTGCAGGCGCAAGCCATTCTGACGACGGAACTTGAACAGCCCATCACCCACGTCTACCTGCCGCTGGTCTTGCGCAGTCAATAAGAATTCAGTAGAGCATCGTATGAACAAATTCTACCGCGTCGTTTGGCTTGCTGTGCTGGCGCTTGGCCTATCCGGCGCGCCGCTCGCCACATTGCGCGCCGCGTCCGACAAAATCGCGCCGTGGGTGCTCGCGCACACCGCCGATGGCGCGGAAGCCGAATTCCTCGTCGTGCTGAAATCACAGGCCGACCTCGGCGGCGCGGCGCGCTTGCAGACGAAGGCGGAAAAAGGCCGCTATGTCTACGAGACCCTGTGGCGCACGGCGCAAACCTCGCAGGCGCCGTTGCTGGCATGGCTCGAAGCGCGCGGCGTTCCCCATCGCGCCTACTACATCGTCAACCTGATCTGGGTGAAAGGCGACGCCAATCTGGTGCGCGCGTTGGCGGCGCGTCCCGACGTGGCGCGCATCGAAGGCAACCCGCATATCCAGAACGCGCTGCCGCACCCTGAGCATCTTTTCGGAAGAGACACAGAGGCGATCCTGGCCATCGAGCCGAACATCAGCTACGTGCGCGCGCCGGAAGTCTGGGCGATGGGGTTCACCGGGCAGGGCATCGTCGTCGGCGGACAGGATACCGGCTACGAGTGGACCCATCCCGCGCTCAAACCTCACTATCGCGGCTGGAATGGGACGACGGCGAACCACAACTACAACTGGCACGACGCCATCCACAGCGGCGGCGGAACATGCGGCGCCGACTCTCCTGTCCCGTGCGACGATTACGGCCACGGCACGCACACCATGGGGATAGCCATCGGCAGTGACGGTGGAACAAACCAGATCGGCATGGCGCCCGGCGCACAGTGGATCGGCTGTCGCAATATGAACCAGGGCAACGGCACGCCGGCGACGTACCTGGAGTGCTTCGAGTTTTTCCTCGCGCCCTATCCTGTGGGGGGAACACCGGCGCAGGGCGATCCGGGCAAAGCGCCCGACGTGACGAACAACTCGTGGACCTGCCCGCCGTCCGAAGGCTGTGCATGGGGAGTGTTGCAGGCCGCCGTGGAGGCGCAACGCGCGGCGGGCATCATGACGGTTGTCTCCGCCGGCAACGCCGGCTCGGCTTGTTCGACCGTGAGCGAGCCGCCGGCGATCTACGCGGCGGCGTACACCGTGGGCGCCCTGCAAACGGGGACGGATGCCATCGTCAGCTTTAGCAGCCGTGGCCCGGTGACGGTGGACGGCAGCAACCGTCGCAAACCCGACCTCGCCGCGCCGGGGACGGACATCCGCTCCAGTGTGCGTTGGGGGACTTACGGTACGATGAGTGGCACCTCGATGGCCGCGCCGCATGTCGCCGGTGCGGTGGCCTTGCTATGGTCGGCGGCCCCCTGGTTGAAAAATCAGGTCGCGGAGACGGAACAACTGCTGAACGACAATGCCTTCCATATCGCCTCTACGCAATGCAGCAGCAGCGGCTGGCCGAACAACGTCTATGGTTACGGGCGGCTGGATATCAAAGCGGCAGTGGATGCAGCACTGCCGCGCTACGCCGTCGCCCTTGTGCCGCCGCTGATCGAGCAGCATGGCTTGCCGGGGCAAACGCTGAGCGCGACATTTTCCATCACCAACACCGGAACGGCAACGGATCGTTTCACCGTCACATTGACCGGCGCGCACTGGCTGACGACCGCGCCGGAAAGCGTGGGGCCGTTGCCCGCCGGAATGTCGGCCACCCTGCCTGTGACGGTGACGATCCCTGCGGCGGCGCTGTGTGATGCCTCGGACACAGTCACGCTGACGGCAACCTCGGCCGGCGACCCCACACGCAGCGCACAGGCCGTGCTACTCACGACCGCAGAGCCGCTGTACGGCGTGACGGCGTATGTGACCGCGAATCATCTGCTTGCCGTACCGGGAGCCTCGGCGGGGACGACCTTGTGGGTGACGAACGCCGGTAACTGCGCCGACCGCTTCACGGTTCAGGGAGAATCGGCATGGCCGGCGAGCGTGCCGGACACTACCGGTGATCTGGCGGCCGGCGCAAGGGCACCCCTGCCGGTGACGGTGACGGTGCCATCCGACGCGCCGGCCGGTGCGTCGGCCACGACGACGCTGACGATAACATCTCAAACGGACGACGCCATCTCCACAACAGTGCGGCTCACCACAACGGCGCAAGCCCTGTATGGCGTGCAGCTCTGGCCACCGCGGGCGCAGGCGAACGGCGAGACCGGCCAAACGGTCGTCTACACGCTTGCCCTCACCAACACCGGCGCCCTCGCGGATACGTATAGCCTGACCGTCTCCGGCGCGACGTGGCCGACGACATTGACACCCGGACAGGCAACCCTGGCGCCGCAAACCGCCATCCCGCTGACCGTCAGGGTGACGGTTCCCCTGGACACATTCACGGGCATGACCGATACGGCGCGGGTGACCGTTGGGGGAACCGGCGTATCGGCTTGCAGCGATCTGACAACCGCGGCCATTGCGTCGGACTGCATCCCGGTTACCGACGCGCACTTCGACTATACGCCCGCGGCGCCCGGTGTGGGGGCGATGGTCACATTCACGGGGACGGCGGCCTCGGGCACACCGCCGCTCTACTACACGTGGAATTTTGGGGATGGGAGCGCCGTGGGGACGGGAGAAGTCGTCACCCACACCTTTCCGGTGGCGACGATCGCCTTGCCGTATACCGTCATCATGACGGTGGAAAATGCCTGTAGCTACACGGTGATGCAGCAAACCCTCACCGTGAGGGGGTACACAATTTTGTATCTGCCGCTCGTGCTTGTTGAGGGGTAAACTTTACACCGTCGTACAATCGTTATCCTTTTTAGGGCGGATTTCGAGCACTTCTTCGACATAGAGCACCCGCTGATATGAGCCGAGCCGTCCATATTGCCCTTTGCGGCTGACTTCGCCGCGCAGGCGCGCGTAGACTTGCTCATAAGGTTTCTGGGCGATACGCTCGTAGTCTGCCTGAAGCTTCTCGGCGACTTTGCTGAAACCCTTGCTTTTCACCCACCAGGTTTCCCGCGAACCGCAAGGATTGAAACTGCTGCTGCCCCGTCCGAAGATCACATAACCTTCCCATGTGCCGCTTTCCAGAGAGCGACCTACTGCCATCCACAGACACGCGCCAAGACAAGCCAATGAGGTGATCCAGTGCATCGTTACGCCGCTCCTTCCATCAGGTGATCTGCCAATGTCTTTCTTAGGTTACCACCGCTTGCAGGGATTGTCAATGATGGACCGTAGGAACTGTGTTATAATAGCCTTTTGCAGTATTGTGTGGCTACAGGGGCAGGTATGGCGGATGATAAACTGATCGTGCGTGGCGCACGCGAACACAATCTCAAAAATATCACGGTTGAGATTCCCAAGAATAAGCTGGTGGTGATTACCGGCCTGTCGGGGTCGGGGAAGTCATCGTTGGCCTTCGACACAATCTTCGCCGAAGGTCAGCGGCGCTACATCGAATCGCTGAGCGCCTACGCGCGCCAATTTCTGGGGCAGATGAGCAAGCCCGACGTGGACTCGATCGAGGGCCTCAGTCCGGCGATTGCCATTGACCAAAAGGGCGTCTCCCACAACCCGCGTTCTACCGTGGGGACGGTCACGGAGATTTATGACTATTTGCGTCTGCTCTACGCCCGCATCGGCATCCCCCACTGCCCGGATTGTGGACGTCCGGTGACCCGCCAGAGTGCCCAGGAAATTGTGGATGCGATCCTCGCCATGCCCCCCCAGACGCGCTTGCAGGTGCTTGCGCCGCTCGTGCGGGGACGCAAGGGCCACCATCGGCCTACATTCGATGAAGCGCGCAAGCTCGGATTTGTGCGCGTGCGCGTGGATGGGACGGTCTACGAGTTGGAAGACGTCCCCGAACTGGACCGCTACAAGATTCACGACATCGAGGCGGTCGTGGATCGCCTGGTCGTGCCCGATACCGCCGAGAAAACCCAGCCGACTTACCGCGATTTCGTCAGCCGCGTGACCGACTCGGTCGAAACATCGCTGCGGCTTGGAGAAGGCGTGTTGATCGTGAACGTTGTCCGCGCCTCACAGCCCGAAGTGCAGCCGGAAGGGGATGTGCTCTTTTCGGAGCGGCTTGCGTGTCCGGTCTGTGGGCGGAGTTTGCCGGAGATCGAGCCGCGCACATTCTCGTTCAACAGCCCGCACGGCGCGTGCCCGACGTGCCAGGGATTGGGCTTCAAACTGGCGTTGGACCCCGATCTCATCGTGCCGAATCCGAATAAATCCATCGCCGAGGGCGCCATTGTCGTTGGCTTTGAAGGTAAGGATGGCCTCCACGCCAAAGTGTTTGAGGGCGTGATGCAGTACTACGGCATCTCACCGGATAAGCCCTGGTCGGCGCTGACCGAGGCGCAACGCCATATCTTGCTTTACGGGAGCGGACAGGAGACGATTCCCGTCTACCACGAAGGACCGAGCGGCGTCTGGGCCGGGGCGCGCAAGTACGAGGGGATCATCCCCGCCTTGCAGCGCCGTTATGATGAATCCACCTCCGACTATGTCCGTGAAAGGATCGAGGAGGTGATGAGCCAGACGCCATGTGCGACCTGCGGGGGAACGCGCCTCAATGAGGTCGCGCGGGCGGTGACGGTGCTGGAGCAACCGATCCACGTGCTCACAAGCTGGCCCGTCCTCAAGTTGCAGGCATGGATCGAGCGTCTGCTTGGTGGCAACGTCCTCACGGCGAAGGAGTACGCCATCGCCGAACGCGCCCTGAAGGAGATTCACGACCGCATCGCTTTCCTGGTGAATGTGGGCCTGGACTATCTGAGCCTGGATCGGGCAGCGGCGACCCTTTCCGGTGGGGAGGCGCAGCGTATTCGCCTGGCGACGCAGGTGGGATCGCGGCTGACCGGTGTGCTCTACGTGCTGGATGAGCCGAGTATCGGACTGCATCAACGCGACACGGCGCGCCTGATCCACACCCTCCAGGAGATGCGCGACCTGGGCAACACCGTGCTCGTTGTGGAACATGACGATGAGACCATCCGCGCCGCCGATTGGATCGTAGACCTGGGGCCGGGCGCGGGGGAACACGGCGGGGAAGTCGTGGCAGAAGGAACATTGGACGACATTCTCGCCCATCCGACATCGTACACAGGCGCGTATCTTTCGGGGCGCAAGTGTGTGCCGGTACCGCAGCAACGCCGGCAGGGCAATGGCAAGGCATTGTGGGTGCGTGGCGCGCGTCAGCACAACCTCAAGAATCTCGATGTGCGTTTCCCGCTGGGGTTGTTTATCTGCGTGACCGGCGTTTCGGGATCGGGCAAGAGTAGCCTGGTCGTGGAGACGCTCTACACCAACCTGCTGCAACGCCTCAACGGCTCCCGCAACCCGGCCGGCGACTGTGATGGGTTGGAAGGCGTGGAGCACATTGACAAGGTCATCAACATTGACCAGTCGCCGATCGGGCGGACACCGCGTTCCAACCCGGCGACGTACACCGGGGTCTTCGATCCCATCCGCACACTGTTTGCGGAACTGCCGGAATCCAAAATTCGCGGCTACAATGCGGGACGGTTCTCGTTCAATGTCAAGGGCGGACGTTGTGAGGCGTGCCAGGGGCAGGGGACGCTGCGCATCGAGATGCAGTTCCTGCCGGAGGTGTACGTGCCGTGCGATGTGTGTCACGGGACGCGCTACAACCGTGAGACACTGCAGGTGCGCTATAAAGACAAAAACATCGCCGAGGTGTTGGATATGACGGTGACAGAAGCTGTGGAGTTCTTCGCCGCCATCCCCGCCCTGCTGCACAAGCTGGAGACTTTATGCGATGTGGGATTGGGCTACATTCGCCTCGGTCAGCCGGCGACGACCCTCTCCGGCGGTGAAGCGCAGCGCATCAAGTTGGCGAAGGAACTCTCACGTCGGGCGACAGGGCGCACGTTGTATATCCTCGACGAGCCGACCGTGGGGTTGCATGCCGCCGATGTAGACAAGCTGATCACGGTTTTGCAGCGGCTTGCGGACGCGGGCAACACCATCCTCGTCATCGAACACAACCCGGACGTGATCAAAGTGGCGGATTGGATCATTGACATGGGGCCGGAGGGTGGCGATGCCGGTGGCGAAATCATCGTCGAGGGCACGCCGGAAACAGTCGCCCAGTCGTCGCTATCGTACACAGGGCAGTATCTCAAGCGTTGGTTGAAAGGCAGTTTTGATCACTTCTCGGGAGGCCAATGATGACAAAAATCGCTTTTATCGGTGCCGGTAGTTTCGGCTTTACGCGCAGTCTGGTGCGCGACATTCTCACCTTTCCCTTGCTGGAAAACGCGACGCTCGCGTTAATGGACATTGATGCCGAGCGTCTGGATTTCATCAATCGGGCGGTGAATCGCATTGTGGAGGAAGGGCACTACCCCGCGAAAGTGATGGCGACGATGGATCGCATTGAGGCACTCAGGGATGCCGATGTGGTCATCGTCACCATCCTCGCGGGTGGTGTGGATGTATGGCAACACGACATCCTCATCCCCAAGAAGTACGGCGTAGACATCAACGTCGGCGACACCCGCGGCCCGGCGGGCATTTTCCGCGCGCTGCGCACGATCCCGGTGATGTTGAGCATCGTCAAGGATATGGAAAAGTATTGTCCAAAGGCCACCATGCTCAACTATACCAATCCGATGGCGATGTTGTGCCGCGCGATGCAGCGTGAATCTTTCATCCAGTTGACCGGTCTGTGTCACAGTGTTCAGGGCACGGCGTACATGCTCGCTCGTTGGATCGGCGCGCCGATGGAAGAAATCACCTACACTTGTGCGGGCATCAACCACCTGGCGTGGTACGTCAAGTACGAGTGGAACGGTGTGGACGCCTACCCGCTCATCCGCAAGGCCATCACCGAAAACCCGGACATCTACAACGAAGAGCAGGTGCGCAACGAGATGTTCCTGCATCTGGATTACTACGTCACCGAATCCAGCGGGCACAACTCCGAGTACAACTGGTGGTTCCGCAAACGCCCTGACCTCATCGAAAAATACTGCACGCACGGGACGGGCTGGAATCCCGGCCACTATGCGTACATCCTCAACGAATACCGGCGGCTTGAGTACGATTGGAAAGACGGCATCCGTGAGTGGCTGGCGCAGGAGAAAATTGACCTCCAACGCGGGCATGAGTACGCCTCGTACATTATCAATGCTTTGCAGGGTGGGGAAATCTTCCGGTTCAACGGCAACGTCCCCAACACCGGCCTCATCACCAACCTGCCAAACGATGTGTGTGTAGAGGTGCCCGTCTACGTGGACAAGGGCGGCCTGCATCCCGTCCACGTCGGTGCGCTGCCACGTCAGGTCGCGCCGCTGAACCAGGTCGTTGTCGCCACGGAGGAGATGGCCGTCGAAGCGGCCCTCACCGGCGACCCGCACCTCGTCTTTCACGCCATTGCCAGTGACCCGCTGACGGCGGCGGTGCTCTCGTTGGCAGAAATCCGGCAGATGGTCAACGAAATGTTGGCGCAAAACAAGGATTACCTGCCGCAATTCAAACATTTCGCAGCGTAAATCATCAGTGTTTCATCAGCAGATTGAGCAGATTAAGCAGATTTACGCACACTTAATCTGCTCAATCTGCTTAATCTGCTGACTAAAGGAAGACCTATGGGGAAAATTCTCGTGCTCTACGACAGTACGACCGGCAACACCGCGCAAATGGCCGAATACGTGGCCGAGGGCGCGCGGGAGATCAACGGCATGGAAGTGCGCCTGCGCTCCGTGGATGAGGCAAGTATGGACGACATCCTCTGGGCCGACGGCATCGCCTGTGGGACGCCGACCTACGTGGGCGTGGTCTCGTGGAAAATGAAGAAATTCTGGGACGACATCGCGCATCACGTCTGGGGACAAATGGACGGCAAAATCGGCTGCGCCTTCTCCACCTCCGGCGGCTGGGGCGGCGGCGCGGAACTGACGTGCATGTCCATGCTCGTTATGATGATGAACGTGGGCATGCTCACCTTCGGCGTGCCGGACTACACCGGCCCACAGTTCACCCTCCACTACGGCGCAGTGACGGCGGGCAAACCCCGCGAGGAAAAGGAAATCGCCGCCGCGCGCCGGCTCGGTAAGCGCCTGGCGCAGTGGGTGGCGGTGTATTTCGATGGACGGGAGGCGCTGCGGCCCGGGCCGATGAAGACGCGGGCGTGATTACAACAGGACAAACAGCGTGCCGCATTACATGTGGACGCCGAACAGTTCAACTGACTTTATTTGACTTGTCTGGTTATGCGAGTTCCTCGTGCGCCGTCCGCGCGATGATTTCGTCCTGTAATGCCTTACCGAGATCGCAGAAGTAGTCGCTGTATCCCGCGACACGCACGATGAGGTCGCGGTACTGCTCCGGGTGTGCCTGCGCGGCGCGGAGAGTGGCGGTGTCTACCACGTTGAACTGAATGTGGTGTCCACCCATTTGGAAATAGGCGCGGATGAGGTGCACCAGGCCGTTCAGTCCGGCGTCGTCACGCAGGACCGACGGTGTGAATTTCTGGTTGAGCAGCGTGCCGCCCGTGCGGATGTGGTCCATCTTCGCGGCAGACTTGATCACGGCGGTCGGCCCGCGCCGGTCTACGCCCTGCACCGGCGAGATACCCTCCGAAAGCGGCGTCCACGCCCGACGCCCATCGGCCGTGGCGCCGGTGACACTGCCAAAGTAGACATGACACGTTGTCGGCAGCAGATCAATGTGGTAGGCTCCGCCGCGCGTGTTGGGGCGTCCGTCAATCGCGCGGAAGTACGCCTCGAAGACGGCGCGCATCACCGTATCGGCGTAATCGTCGTCGTTCCCGTAACGCGGCGTGCGGTTGAGCAACCGCTGCCGCAGGCGCTCATAGCCGACGAAATCGTGCGCCAGCGCGTCGAGCAGTTCGCCCATCGTCACTGGCCCCATACCCGCTTGCGCTGGATCATAATCCAGCGCCGCCAGGAACGGCGGATTGTAATCCACCGCAAGCAATTGTGAAGTATCGTAAATGTGATACTTGATTGCCGTCAGCGCGTCGGTAACCGAACCAAGCCCCACGCCTTGAATATAGGATGTGTTGTAACGCGCGCCGCCGTCGTGATAGTCCTTGCCTTTGGCGATGCAGTCGCTGATCAGCAGCGAAAGGAATGGCGCGGGCATGTAACGGGCATAAAGCCGCTCGATCACGGCGTTGCCGCGGATTTTTACATCCACGAAGTAACGCAATTGCGTCTCGAACGCGGCGAATAGGGCGTCGAAATTCGCAAACGTGCGTGGATCGCCGGTGCGCGGACCGAGTTGTTTGCCGGTGCGCGGGTCTACGCCGTTGTACAGCGTCAGTTCGAGCACCTTTGGCAGATTGAAGTACCCCGTCAGATTGTAGTTCTCCTTGCCAAATGCGCCGGTTTCCACACAACCGCTTGTGCCACCGCACCGCGCGTCCACCAGGCTTTTGCCCGCGCGCAGCATCTCCGCGATGACGACCTCCGTGTTGAATACGGAAGGCTGTCCAAAGCCGGTGCGGATGATGCGCGCCGCCCGCTTGATGAAGTCGTCCGGGTTCTGGCGGCTGACCTGGATGGATGAGCTGGGCTGCAACAAGCGCATTGCCTCGATCACGTCCAGGATGAGATACGTGACCTCATTGACGCCGTCCGCTCCGTCGGGGCGCACACCGCCGAGATTGATCTGCGCGAAGTCGGTGTACGTGCCGCTTTCTGCTGCCGTCACACCCACCTTAGGTGGCGCAGGTTGATTGTTGAATTTGATCCAGAAACACTGCAACAGCTCCTCAGCCTGCTCGCGGGTGAGGGTCCCCTCGGCTATCCCCTTGCGGTAGAACGGCTCCAGGTGCTGATCGAGCTTGCCGGGGTTGAAGGAATCCCAGGGGTTCAATTCCAGCGTCACACCCAGGTGGACGAACCAGTAGTATTGCAGCGCCTCCCAAAAGTCACGCGGGGCATAAGCGGGGACATGCGTGCAGACCCCGGCGATGCGTTCAAGTTCGCGCCTGCGCTGTGGATCGGTCTCCTGCGCTGCCAGCGCGCGCGCCTTCTCCGCGTGACGTTCGGCGAAGCGGATGAGCGCGTCTGCCGTGATGGCCATTGCCTTGAGTTCTTCTTGTTTGGCGTAGGCTTCAGGATCGGTGAAAAAGTCCAGTGCGTCGAGGTGGGCCTGAATCTCGGCTTTGAAGTCGAGCATCCCCTTGTGGTAGATTTTGTCGTCCAACACGGTATGCCCCGGCGAACGCTGCTCCATAAACTCGGTAAAAATCCCGGCCTCGTAAGCGTCTTTCCAGGCAGGCGTCATCTCCTGGAAAATCAACTCGCGCATCGTCCGCCCGCGCCAAAAGGGGATGATGGTCTCGGCGTAGACCTGGCGCGTCTCCGGGCTGACGGCAAAGGGGATTTTCTCCCGCGAATTCAGGATGTCCAGGTCGCTCAGGCTGTGGCAACACAGTTCGGGGTACGTCGGCGTAGCTTTGGGCGCGGGGCCTTTCTCGCCGACGATCAACTCGCCGGGGTGGATGTAGATCGCTTTGTGTTCCAGCAGATAGCGAAACGCCAGCGCCCGCTGCACCGGCGTGGACATCAGGCCGGTATGGGTCTTGTAGAATTCCGTCATCAACTCCGCCCGCTCGCTGGAGAGGGTGGGGACGGCGTCCAGGCTATATTGTCGCAACTGTGCTACTCTATCGGTGATTGCCATACGCTTTATCTTCCTGATTTCTATCTTAACTTTGATGCCACTGTTATAAATGTTTTCGGAGATATAGCAACAAGGGATGAGGCGCGGGTCGAGTAAGAGGCGTGGCGGAAAGCGCAGGAGAAGTGAAGTAGCCAAAGGCAACGGTGAGATAATTGCAGCACACCTGACAGGTTTTTGGGGAACCTGTCAGGTGTGAATTTACGACTACACCTCGCAGGGCGGCTCCCCGGCGACCGATTTGATCAGTTCCGCCGCCGCCGCGACCTGTTCCTCCGTCCCACTGACGCCGATCCACGCCGAGCCTTCTGCGCCGAAGATGCCGCCGCCCGCGATGAGGATGGCCTCCGCGCCGGTGAGCAGTTGGATGGCGTCCAACTCGGTGAAAACCTCGCCCGGCAGAGGCATCAGGCGCGGTCCCTCCGCATCCGGCGCGTTGACGCGCAGCGCCAGCGTGTGGATGTCCTCGAAGACGCGCTTTTCCAGGCCGATGGGCACGATCAGCCGCACGCGTCGCCCGATGACCGTGGGAACGATGGCCATCACCGTGCCGCCCTGTGGATGCCCGATCTGCACGGCGGCCTGCCCGTAAGGATCGAAGGCGTTGCCACCTTTGAGGACCACGTCACCGGCCTTGAGGCTCTCCGCCACCTCGAAGACGGTTTTGCCGGGTTGCCATTGCCCATCCACGATGACTACATCCCCCGCCAGCTCGGCCTGGGGCAGTTTCGCACCCTGGGCCACGGTCACGCCGCGCCGGAAGCCTACGCGCGAGAATCCCTCAGCCTGTCCGATGGCTGTGAGGATTTCCTCGGCCACATAGCCGTTGGTCGTCCCGGCGACGATGAGCAGCGTGCCCTTTTGCAGCACGCGCCGGATGTCGGGGTGTTGCGCCATCCCCTTGCCGATCAAACGTTTACCCATAGCGGGCGTCAAATTGAACTGTTTCATTTTCTGTGCTCCTTTTCTGGAAATCTGGAAAGATAAAGGTGTGTGCGCGAATTTTGTTCGCCAGCGCACCCAGGCCATATTTTTCCGCGTTGACCTGGGGAAACATCTGGAAAGGCGGCAGGCGCAGAGAAACCGAGCGAATCGCTACAGCCTGGTTTGCGGCGAACGAATCGGTATCGCCACCGGTGACCAGGTCGAACAAAAAGAGTTCGCCATCCGGCAGGGGACGGTAGGCGACGTTGCGCAGTCGGAACCGGCCGGTTGACCACGGCGTGCGGTGCAGGGCGACGATTTTCTCCGCCAGTGCCGCATCCGGCTCGACCGGCGTCAGTCCCAGCGATTGCGCTATCTGCGCTTTGGCCTGCTTTTCCTTGCGCGAGGCGGTCACGGTCAAGACGACCACGCCTGCAAAGATCAGCAGGACGAGAAGCAAAACCAGGATGGCAAGGTTTTCCGTGGCCATCGTTTTCTCCAATCCCGTCAACGCTTGTTACGGCTTCTTGAAGTGTATCGTGTACGAGATCGAATTCCCAAAGAACGCCTGCTCAACCAATCCCACCGCTTCTGCTAACTGCCGGACGTGTTCGCGCCGCTGAAAATCCGGGTCGGCGATTACCTCGGTGATGGAGAGCAACCCGCCCGGCTTGAGGCTGTCGAAAATCTCGGCCAGCGCGGCTTGCTGGTCGGGAATTTCGCCCAGCACCGTGACCAACAGCGCGCGGTCATATTCGGCGCGAGGCAGTTTCCCCTCCCCTGCCGCTCCCTGGACAAAACGGATGTTCTCCTTGTCTTATCACGGTTTCGGATGCGCGGCGAAGAACTCCCACATCACCCGCGAAGCATTCAACTCGGTCGTCGGCACGTCGCCGCCGCGCCAGCCTGGTTGACCGCCCGGCCAGGCATGCCCGCCGCCGATCACGGTATAAAGTTCCACCGTTGCGTCCTGCTTGCAGCCGCTGTAAACGGTGTGACGGATGTTGCCGCTCTGGGTGACTTGCGGCGCGAGCGCGCAGCCGTTGTGCTGCACCCAAAAATCTATTGTCGTTTCGACCGACTCAAAGGGGACGCCGACCAGCGATTCCGCACCGATGCCGCCCGCGTAGGGTGCGTGTCCGTCGGCGTCGCCGTGGATGTGCAGCACGGGCACCGGACGCGACGGCGTGCAGGCATCAATGTTTTGCGTCGCCGCCACCGGCCCGATCGCGGCGATCACGTCGGACAGCTCGCAGGCCAGGCGATAGGCCATGATTGCGCCGTTGGACATGCCGGTGGCGTAGATGCGCTGCGTGTCCACGTTGGCGACCGTCCCCAAATCGGCCAGCAACGCTTTGACAAAACCCACGTCATCCACGTTCTGCTCCATCGCATACGCGCAACAGCGCCCGCCGTTCCAGGTGAGCAAGCGGTCTGGCCGCCGCCCTGTCCCATTGGGATAGACGACGATGACCCCCTCGGCGTCGGCGACGGCGTCGAAACCGGTCATCGCGCGGGCGTTTTCGGCGTTGCCGCCCCCGCCGTGAAAGACCAGCACGACCGCGGTCGGCTGTGTTGGGTCATAGGTGGGAGGCACGTGGACGAGGTACGAACGCTCACGCCCGTCGTGGGTCAACGTGCGGGTCACGTCGCCGGGCGAGAGGATTGCCGGGGTAGGCGTTGCCCGGCGCGCCGCCAGACGACCGCAGCCGGTCAGCAGCAGTACGGACAGCAAGCAGCAAACAAGCAAGCAACGTTTCACTCAAACCTTCTTCAAAATAGTCCTACTTGTGTTCAAGGCGGATCACAATCCGCCTTCCCTGCGGCGCCGGATTATGATCCGGTGCAAGCCTTTTCGTGATCGTCGGTGAAAGCTCACAGGGATTACTCGAAATCGCCGAGCAGCACATCCCGATACCCGGCGACGTAATATCGCTTGCCCTTTTGCACGACGGTGAAGCCTTCCGCTTCCAGCAGCGCCTTGTGCGCTTCCAGCCCGCCGGGAAATTTCTCGTTCAGATAGCCGTCGGCCTTGAGTGTGCGCCAGTAGGGGATGCCCAGGTCGCGGCCCTCGCGTTTGGCTTCCTCGGCGGCGTTGGCGGCGGTCATGACGAAAATGCCGGCGGTCAGCGTGCAGCAGCCTTTGGTCTGGTACTTGCGCGCCAGCCAGCGACAGATTTCGATGATCGTGGTCAGCCGGCCGGGCGGCACCTGTTGCATCAGGGCGACCACGTCGCTGGGATTGACCAGCACCACCGGCTCGCCGACCTCCGCGCCCATCTTGTGCACAGCGTTGTAACAGGGGAAGCCGGCTTGCAGGGCGATCACCTTGGGATAGCCGGGCTTGTCGGCGAGTTTCTCTTGCCAGGTTTTTCGTTTCGATCTCATACGCCGAGACCTCCAATGCCACCGGCCACGCCGTACCAGGTTCACTTAACTGACGGCTACGGCAGCCATGACGGCCGCGGTGGAATCATTATACATCATCACCGCCAGATACCAGCCCAACAAGACCATCCAGGGCAGTTCGGGCAGGTTCTCGCCGGCAGGCAGGATTTCGACCTCGGTGGCTTGATGCAGCAGGCCCATCCTGGTCTTGAAATTCACCAGCGGCTCCCCTTCAGCCGTTTTGAACCCATAGTCGGTCTGCCAGAAATTGGTCGTCACCAGATACTCACGCCCGTCGGCCAGGATCAGCGTGCCGCCGCCCTTCCAGGTGTTGTTTTTGAAAACGGCCAGGTCGGTTTCGCTGCCGCAAACGCGCACCGTGACGCGGGTCTGGAAAAAGCCCACCCGTTTGAACGTCCAGCAGCCGTCGGCGCTCTCGGCAGTCGCCAGCGTGCCAAAAGAACTACGGAAGCGCAGCGTGGCGACCAGCTCGTCACCGGCGCGCAGTTCGTATTCCATTTTGAACGGATTGGGTTGACGCCATTCCAGCTTTTGATTCGATTGCATTGTGATTTTCCGCATTTTTGTTCTCCTTTCGTGTCTCTATCTTCTACGAACATAGAAACTTCGTTGTTGCATAGGCGCGCGTCCTCTCGCACCAAATCTTTCAGCAGCCTTGTGCGGCGCAAATAGGCCCCCAGATTTAACAGAACGTTAACCCCATGTTGAAATCCCCTTAACCTTGATGTGGTACGATTTCTATGCGATTCAAAAAGAAACCAAAACTTTACTCAGGAGGAGATTACAATGCATCGCACATTCGTTGTTTTGTCTATTTTGGTGGCTCTTGTAGCCACGGCTTGTGGGCAAAAAGCTACACCCACCCCTGCCCTGGTTGTCACGGAAGCGCCAAAAGCGACCGAAGCCCCGAAGGCCACGGAGGCCCCGAAAACGGCAGAACCGACCACGGCGACGGCTGCCAGGCCCGCGCAGCCCCAACTGCTGCCCGAAGTGAATCCGATGGAAGTGAGTGGGAACGTGGTGAGCGCCGGTAGCTCGACGGTGTACCCGCTGGCCGAGCGTATGGCCGAGCGGTTCTATGACGAAGGCTACAAAGGCCAGATCACCATCGACAGCATCGGCAGCGGTGCGGGGTTCGAGCGCTTCTGCAAGACCGGTGAGACCGACATTGCCAACGCCAGCCGCGCCATCAAGGATTCGGAGAAGGAAGCCTGCGCGGCCATCGGGCGCACGCCCATCGCCTTCCGTATCGGCACGGACGCCATCGCGGTGGTCGTCAGCCAGGAGAACACCTTCGTCAGCGATGTGACCGTCGAAGAGTTGGCACTCATCTTCTCCACCGCCGAAAAATGGTCGGATGTGCGCCCGGAGTGGCCGGCCGAGCCGATCCTGCGTTTCATCCCCGGCACCGACAGCGGCACGTTCGACTACTTCGTGGAGCACGTGTTCAAGAAGGACAAAGAGCCGCACCTCAACGCCGCCAACACACAGTTGAGCGAGGATGACAACGTGCTGGTGCAGGGCGTGCTGGGCAGCCCCTACGCCGTCGGTTACTTCGGCTTCGCCTACTACGCGGAGAATGTTGGCAAGCTCAAGGCACTCTCCATCAACGGGGTCGCGCCTACCGCCGAGACCGTCGAGGATAACTCCTACGTCCTGGCCCGCCCACTGTTTCTCTACTCGGATGCCAAGATCATGCAGGAAAAGCCCCAGGTCGCCGCGTTCATCAACTTCTTCCTCAGCTACGTCAACGAGGAAATCGTGGATGTGGGGTACTTCCCCGCCAGCGAGGCGGTCCTCATGGCCTCACAGGAAGCCTGGCTCCAGGCAATGCAGTAAAAAGTCGCACGGATTTGGCTAAAATGTAGGTCGGATGAGCAATCCGACCTACATTTAGCGAAACACAGGTTTATGGTCAGTCCCGGCTTTGCGTCCCATCTGCTGCGTCGTCATCGTGTGGGACGTGTATGAACGAACTCGTGCCCACGAGACCGCGACGCCGGGTATCCCTCCAATGACAGCCTCCATCGCTGCCGTCACCGTGCCGGAATAGGTCACGTCATGGCCGATGTTGGCGTTGGGGTTGGTGCCAGAGACGCCCAGAGCAACCTGGTGCGTTGGCGGGCGACGGTGGGAAGCGCGTCGCCCGGTCAACGCGAGGTGCTGAGCGCGCCCCGTAAGCTGCAGCGCTTCAGCGTCAGCTAACGTCTAATCAAAGTACGTATCCCCCGGCCACAGCAGCGATTTGGCGACTTTGTCGTTCAGCTCGACGCCGATGCCGGGGGCTTCGGAGACGTGCATCCACCCGTTGCGGATGAAGGGCTTGTCTCCATCGCACAGGTCGTTCCACCAGGGAATTTCGCGCCCGTGGAATTCCAACACCAGAAAGTTGGCGACCGCCGCACAAACATGACACGCGGCCATCATCCCCAGCGGTGAGGAGACGTTGTGCGGCGCGATGGGCACGTAGAAGGCGTCGGCGATGCGCTTGGCTTCCATCATACCGCCGGCCTTCGAGAGATCGGGCATGATCACGTCGCACGCTTGCTTTTGCAGCAATTCGAGGAACTCGAAGCGCGTGTACTGGTTCTCGCCGGTGCAGATGACGGTGCTGGTTTTGGCGCGGACTTGCGCCAGCGCGTCAATGTTTTCCGCGGGGACCGGCTCCTCCAGCCACATCAAGCGCAGCGGCTCCACGGCCTTCGCCAGCGTGATCGCCGAAGGAACATCGAACTGTCCGTGACAATCAATTGCCAGATCGGTCTCATAGCCGATGCCCTCGCGGACAGCAGTGATCAGGCCGATGATGTGCCTCATTTCCTTCGCCCCTACCGTCCAGTTGACCGGATCGAGTTTGCCAACGCCGGTATGATCCACGTCGAACTTGACCGCACTGTAACCCTCGTTTTCAATGACTTCCTGAGCTTTGGCGACATAAGCGGCCGGCGATTCATCATCTCCGGCGTGCAGGTCGGCGTAGAGGCGGATTTTGTCGCGGTACTTGCCGCCGAGCAATTTGTAGACCGGCACACCGAGCGCTTTGCCGGTGATGTCGTAAAGCGCGTTTTCGATGCCGGTGATGGCGAAGATGAGCGGTGGGCTGGAAGTGCCGCCATAACGCCCGGAACGGCGCAGCATTTCGTAGAGCGGCCCGGTATTGGTGGGGTCCTTACCGATGAGGAAATGCTTCATCGCTTCGATGGCTTTTTTGACGGCGAACCCTGAGGCTGCCGAAGCGGAGTTGCACTCACCGGTGCCCACAATCCCCGCATCAGTATACACGCGGACGAACGTCCATACACTGCCGCCGCTATCCGGTTCGTGGCGGCCGATCACACATGCTTGAACATCGGTAATTTTCATACGAATCCCTTTTTGACCTTTCACGCACAAAAGCCCCTCGTGAAGTTCGAGGGGCTTGCGGGTTCTGATTCGAGCCTAGTGCGGCGGCAGGCGCAATTGCTGCCCCACACGGATCAGGTTGGGGTTGGAGATTTGGTCCCGGTTCAGCTCGAAGATTTCAGGCCAGCGGTTGGCGTTGCCTAGTTTCTCCTTGGCGATCTTGCTCAGGCTATCGCCGGGTTGGACAACATAAATGAGTTTCGCGGCTTCTTCGGCGGCTTTCTTGGCGGCCTCTTCCTCGGCGGCTTTCCTGGCCGCTTCTTCGGCCTCTCTGGCAGCCAGCTTTGCGGCCATTTCTGCCTCGCGGCGCGCTTCGAACTCGCGCACTTTGGCAAGGGCTTCGGCTTCCTGGCGTGCCTTTTCACGTGCCTCGGCCTCTAGCCGTGCCTTTTCACGCGCCTCGGCCTCCGCGCGGGCTTTTTCGGCAGCGATGCGTGCAGCTTCAGCCTCGGCTGCCTCTTTGGCCTTTTTCTCGGCTTCAGCCTTCGCGCGGTTCTCGGCGATCTGGCGGCGTGTTTCTTCCAGTGCCGCTTCGGCTTCTGCCTTGCGCTTGGCTTCGGCTGCCGCTGCCGCTTCGGCCTCGGCTTTCTCCTTTTCCTCACGATCACCACCGAGGATCTTGCTCAAGAAACCCTTGCCGATCCTTTCTCTCTCTTTCTTTTCGTCTGGCATGTCAAAACCTCCTGTTGTCTATGAAAATGATAAGCTGCCCTGAGCGACATAATAGTTCAGGATTTACGCAGTCACGCTCGTTTTTCGCCGCAGAGACCACTGAGAGTGCCGAGAAACGAGAAAATCTCAGCAATCTTTGCGTGCTCTGCGGTAAAGTCTTGCAGTTTGCGTAAGTCCTGAGCTTTTCTCCCAGAACCGCTGTAAAAAACTTATTGACGCAGCAGAGCCTTCAGAATGCTCTGAGCGATCACCATACCGGCAGCCTGGCGTGGCGTTTGCGCTTGACTCGGCTGTGCGGTGAGCAACGCACGGATGAAAGCCAACCGTGCCACGGCAGGGTCGGCGCCTGCCTGTTGCGCTTGCAAATAGGCCAACCCTGCGGGCAATAAACGTCCTAAAATGTCGCCTAAATCCAGGCCACTGCCTTGCGGGGTTTGAGTTTGTTGGGGTTGGGGCTGTTGCGTCCCACCGGCCCCCATAAGCAAATCGAGCAAGCCGCCGAGCGGTGCCTGGGGTTGTGTCTGCGGTTGTGGTTGCGCCTGTACCTGAGGCTGCGGCGTGCCACCTGCTCCCATAAGCAAATCAAGCAAGCCGCCGAGCGGCGCCTGGGATTGTGGCTGTGGCTGTGGTTGCGCCTGTACCTGAGGCTGTGGCGTGCCACCTGTCCCCATAAGCAAGTCGAGCAAGCCGCCGAGCGGCGCCTGGGGTTGTGGCTGCGGTTGTGGCTGTGGTTGCGCCTGTACCTGAGGCTGCGGCGTGCCACCTGTCCCCATAAGCAAATCGAGCAAGCCGCCGAGCGGCGCCTGGGATTGTGGCTGTGGTTGTGGCTGAGGCTGCGGTTGCGCCTGATGTTGTTGTGCGCCGGCCAATCCCATCACCAGGTCCAATACGCTCCGTGTGGGTTGCTGAGGTTCGGGCATCCCCTGAGCGGGCACCGCATTTAACAGGGTTTCCAGCAGGGTCATGCCATCCGCACGGGTCAATTGCGTGTGGCCTTCGAGTTTTTCGGCTGCCTGGAGCAGTCCCTGGGCATAGTACTGGCCGGTGCTCCCCTGACTGGCTTCGTTGAGATGCAGACCGGCGTAGCGCAATGCGATGGATGGCGGTTCTTCGCTGTGAGCGCGCAATGTGTCTGTCACCACGCGCATGTTGGATACCATATTATCGCCGTGATTGCGGTTGTACTCATCGAGAGCATTGATGGTTTCACGTTGTTCATCGAGAGCTTGCAGGGCTTGCTCAAACAAATCCACCAGGTTAACCGAAGATGGTGATTCGGACATAAAAACCTCCTTGAACAAGTGAATATCTACACGTGGAAAAGTTGTTACCGTCTAGCTGCCGACAAACGCAATCAGGACGCCGCCAGCCTTGAGAATGTCATATTTAGATTATATAGGCAATGTCTTAAAAAGTCAAAACCTGATGAGAAGGCTTTATTGTTCTCGTTATAGTGACTTCATCTGGCTTCGAACTGTCTGTTGTGTCGCTTTCCCCGTCCTTTAGGCCGTATTCAGTTGTCGGAATGTGTACCTTCCGACGTTTGATTTTCCTGGGAGACCGGCGTGACCAAGACTTTATCCACCCGTCGTCCGTCCATATCCACGACCTCAAAACGCCAGCCCTGACATTCAAACCATTCGCCGGCGCTGGGGATGCTCTCCATCTGATAGATCATCAGTCCGCCCACCGTTTGATAATCCCCCAGTTCTTCGTCGGGCAAGGTTTCGATGTTCAGCAGCTTTTTCAGCCTGTCAATGGGCACCATACCGTCCAGCAGCCAGGAGCCATCTTCACGCCGGATCGCTTCCGGCTCTTCGGGTTCGTCGAGCGCGGGCAAGTCGCCCACGATGCTTTCCAGGATATCGGTGTCGGTGACCATGCCCTGCACGATGCCGTATTCGTCCACAACGATGGCAAGGTGCATGCCTTTCTGCTTGAACAGGTCCAACAGTTTGAGGGTAGACATGTTCTCCGGCACGAAGAGAGGCGGGCGCGCCAGGGCGCTCAGATTCAGAGGTTCGCCGGTCAGTTGCTGCGCCAGGATGTCTCGGGCGTTCACAATGCCGATGAGGTTATCCAGTTCATCTCTGCTTAGGAGGAAACGCGAGTATGGGCTGAGGATGATTTTTTGCCGGGTGACCTCCGGCGGATCGGCTACATCCAGCCACTCGATTTGTGGCCGCGCCGTCATCACTGCGCCGACACGCTGTTCATCCAGCCGCAGCACGCTTTCGAGGATGTCTTGCTCGGCTTCTTCCAACACACCGCTTTGCGCGCCCTGTTCGATGAGGATTTCGATCTCTTCCTGAGTGACGAGGGGTTCGGTGGAAGGTTTGATTTTCAGCGCCCACAAGACGAAATCGGTGGAAACGCTCAGCAGTTTGACCAACGGTGATGAGAGCGTCGCCAGGAACTCCATCGGTGCGCTCAGGCCGATGGCGATGCGCTCGGCGTTGTTGAGCGCCAACCGTTTCGGCACCAGCTCACCGATGATGAGCGATAAATAGGTGAGTAGGACCACCACCACCCCCACGCCGATGGCTTCGCTGTACGGTTTGAGGATGGGAAGTGCGGCGGCCCAGCCGGCGATGGTCTTTGCCAACGTCGTCCCGCCGAAGGCGCCGGACAAGACGCCGATCAAGGTGATGCCGATTTGGATGGTAGCGAGGAATTTGTTCGGGTCGTCGGTGAGTCGCAGCGCCAGTCGGGCGTAGCGATTACCTTCCTCTGCCAATTGTTGCAAGCGCGCTTTGCGGGCTGAAACGATCGCCATTTCGGCCATCGAGAGCAGGCCGTTAGAAAAAAGTAAAAGGATGATCACCAAAATTTCCAGGAACGAGTCGTTCATCCTACTCCTGATGTTTGAATTTTACATCTTCAGCTAGCTTAGCGAACTCTTACTGCGCGTCTTCTGCAATTCGATCTGCGGCATCCGGCGGGCCAGCAAGTCCAGCGACAGCTCGATGGATTCGCGGGCTTCGTCGGGCGTCGTCGTGCCGATGGTGACCATGTCGCAGTCGCGGATGGTGTTCCACACGAAGGCCAGGCCGACGATGGGCATGAGCCGTCCCGCCGCCAGCGGCTTGATGGTCATCACGGGTTTTTTGGCTTCCCGGATGATGCGCTGCACCCAGTCTACTTCCACCTGCATCAGGAATCCGGCGGCGTTGTAGATCTGGATGTAGGTTTCGACGTCGGCGCCCATCTTGTCGGCGTAGACGACCGTCTCCGGCATGTGGGTGGAGAGGCCGGGGATCATGCCACGTTCGCGGATCATCGCCGTGTACTTGTCCAGGTCGCGGATGGTTTTGGTCATCCGATCGGCAAGGGCGTCGGTGATCATCTGATGCGGCATACAAAACGTGGCGTGATATTTTTCCTTGCAGAGATCGAACACGCGCTCCGGCTCGTTTTCGGCAGGCCCGCCGGGCATGATGTTGAAGTGCGGGGTGATGATGCGCGTGATGGCTCTGCCGCTGCGCTGTTCGGCGTCTTGTAGCGCCGCTTCGAGCTTGTCGCTTACCGGCCCCATGACCGCATCAATGCCGTATTCCAGGAACACGTCCAGGATCGCGGCGATACTTTTGGGATCGTGATGCGTCTGGATGAACTTATCCTTCGCCAGACTGGTGTGTGACCACCCGAGGAACCAGTTGGTGCCGATCAACAACCGGGGTAGCGAGACCCCTCCCACTGTAGTACGCGGAAATTCAGACATATTTGCCTCCTATAGTAAAATGGTCAACGGATTTAACGGATGAAACGGATTGGGATTTGTACTGAATTGTAACCCGTTTTTGTGATTGTGCGAGAAGGCCTACGGTACTCTTTTCGGGTCAAATAACTTTTGCCCCGCCGTTTGTTCCAGGACGTGAATGATGCGCACCATCGTCTGGTTGAGCGGGGTGGGGATGTCGTACTGTTTGCCCAGGGCGACCACTTTGCCGCCGAAGGCTTCGACTTCGGTTTTGCGTCCCGCTTCGATGTCTTGCAGCATCGAGGTTTTGCCCTGCGGCGACAGGGTGTTGAGGAAGGTGTACCAGTCGGCGATGTCGGCTTCTTTCAGGTTAACGCCGACGCGCTCGGCCAGCACGATGACCTCGTGCATCAGTCCTTCCATCAACGCCTGCGCCTCTGGCGATGTCTGGAAGACGCCGTAGGGCGCGCGCATTACCGCCGACGCCTGGTTCATCCCCACGTTGACCATAAACTTCCACCACAGAATCCGCAGCATATCCACGGGCGTCTCGTAGGCAATGCCGGCGCGCTCGAACGCCACTTGCACGCGCCGCACACGTTCGTCAAGGTGGGTGTTCTCGGCGAGGCCGACGTAGTGCTTGCCGGGTCTGGTGTAGCTGATGCGATTGCCGTCCCGCTGCGCGTCGATGCCGACGGACACGGCGTACAGCAACTTGTCCATCCCGTAGACCGCGCCGATGATTTCCTCACTATCCAGCCCGTTCATCACCGAGATGATCGTGGCTTGAGCGCCCACGACGGACTTCAGGTCGGGCACGGCCTCCGGCAGATGGTGATTTTTCAGCGCCACGATGATGAGGTCGGCGGGTTTGGCTTCTTCGTCCGGGTGAATCACCGGCACGGCGTAGTGTCGCCCATTGACGATCAACCCATCGCGTTTGAGACGTTCGTACCGTTCCCCGCGCGCCAGCACTGCCGTCGCAAATTCGGGAACGTTCAAAAACTGCGTGACAAAATACGCCCCCATCGCCCCCGCGCCGAAAATAACAACGTTGTGTATTGGCTGCATCATACCCTCCAGGAAATCACCAAATCCTCAACCAACAGATCAAAAATCCGTTCCATCCGTTTAATCCGTTGACACCTCGACCGGCGCGAAGAAGTTCACGATGTTGCCGTCGTGTGCACCTTAATCGCCAGCGCAAACGGCACGGACAGCATAATCACCCCGGCCGCGCCCCAACAGAGCTTTTCATAGCCGACGAGGCTCAACAGCGTGCCCGCCAGCAGCGACATCGTGACCGAGGTGATGTGGTTGATGCTCACCCCGGCAGAGAGCGTCGGCCCCAACTCGTCCGGTGGCGCAATGCGGTTGACGTAGGTCGAAAGCCCGATGCTCAGCGTGACCAGCAGGTTGATCCCGATCAGCATCCCGCACAGGAACCAGACGTTGTGCACCGTGGCATAGCCGACGAAACACAGCGCCAGCAGGACGTAGCTGATCGTCAACGTGAGCCGTTCGCCGATGAGGTCCAGCAGCCGCCCGACGGTCGGCGCGAGAAGGAAGTTGACAGCGCCACTGGCGACCAAGAGCAGGCTGATCTGCCGTGCGTTCAGACCGTAGCTTTGCACCAGCACCAGCGTGCCGAACGAGCCGAAGACCTGCGTGCGTGACCCCTCGAAGAACGTGAGCACGTAGTAGAGCCAGTAGCGTTTCTTCAGGAGAATGCGCGGCTGTGTTTGTTTCTGTTCGCCGATGTGTGTGGGGATCCGCGCCACGAGCACTCCGCCGAGTGCGATCAGCACGCCGCCGACGATGAAGAAAGCGCGCAGAGGCAATGCTTTCGCCAGCAGCGCCGTTAAACCCATCCCCACGATGGACGCCAGCGCGCCGATCGAGGACAGGAAGCCCATGATGCGCCCGGAGTGGGCCTTCTCGGTCAGTGCGAACCCCAGCGTGCCTTGCAACGGCAGCCAGTTGTGGAAGCCGAGGCTGGCAAGCACGGCCATCGCCAACAGAGCGATATACGAGTGCACCGCCGCGTGGAGACAATAGCCCACGCCCATCAACAACAGCGAGTAGGCCGCGCGGCGCGATAGCGGCAGACGTCGGATCAGCGCGGCGATGAAGACCAGGATCAGCCCCGGAATCTCGCGGATGCCGGCCATCCACAAGACCTGCTTACCGCTCAAGCCGAGGTCGTTGACGAAGAAGTTGGTGCTCGCGGCGTTCAGCAATCCCTGCCCCAGGCTGATGGAGAACACGGTGAACGCCAGAATGAGCACATACGTGCCCCACATCGAGGTCGCTGCTTTGAATCTGTCACGGATCGAGGTGGTCATCGTTTGCCGGGCTATGCACGCCTGCCTGTCAGTTGAGGGCGCTCCGTCGGCCCGAAGCTGACATTGGCTTTGAATTGGTATAGCAGTTGGTCATCCACGAAGCGGCAGGTGATCGTGGGGCAGAATGGCGTCTCGTAGAAGCAGAGCTTGATGGTGTACGTGTTCTCATCCGTCCATGCGGCACTGGCGGCGACCCGCTGCACTCTGCCGTCATCAAAGGCGGTTGTGCCCGTGATCCATGCGTCGTAGCCACACGTGATGGTGTGAGTCCCGTGTGCGTCGCGGATGATGATCGTGCTGTCGTTCCCATCGAAGTTGAGCGTGATGCTCTCGATCCGCTGGTCGTTTTTCTCGAAGACAAAACGCTTCCCGGAGATGTGCGCCGCAACCGGCGATGACGGTTGCCCCGTCTGCAACTTCATCGTCAGAGAGGTGAGTTTTTGCTCCAGGGTCCTGTGCGCTGTGGCGTCGGCGGGCAAAGGATGGGGTTCCATGGCCGGCAGCAGATGCTTCCAAACCAGGTTGAGCACCGCCTGCATATCGCCGACGCCGGACGTGATGGCGACTACGGCATCCTGATCGGGCATCACGATGCAGTACTGCCCGAACGCACCATCGCCGCGATAGACGTTCTTGGGTTGACAACGCCAGAACTGGTAGCCGTAACCTTGCGCCCAGTCAGGGTTGGGATTGGGCGCGTTATCAATGTGCCACCGGGTGGCCTCTTCAACCCACGCTTCTGGCAGCAACTGTTTGCCATTCCAGCGGCCCTTTTGCAGATACAACTGCCCGAATTTGGCAATATCCTCCGTCTTGACGTTCAACCCGAAGCCGCCGAGATTGATCCCCCGTGGACACGTGCCCCACGTTGCGCCCTCGATGCCCAGCGGTGCGAAGATGCGCTCGCCCAGATAATCCAGGATCGTCCTGCCGGTCAGCTTTTGCACGATGGCCGAGAGGATGTAGCTCGCGCCGGTGTTGTAGAGGAAGTGCGTGCCCGGTTCGTACTTCACGGGCCGCGCCAGGAACGCCTTGACCCAGTTGCCGTCGCGCCGGCGGAACATGAACTCCGTTGTGTCTTGTGCGTGCCCGGTGGACATCGAAAGCAGATGGCGGACGCGCATCGCGGCCAGATTGCGGCTCACCCGCTTGGGTGCATCTTCGGGGAAGAACGACAGCACCGGGTCATCCACCGACAGCAGGCCGTCCGTCACCGCCAATCCGACGGCGGTTGACGTAAAGCTCTTGCTCAACGAGAAGAGCACGTGCGGGACTTCCGGCGCGTAAGGCGACCACCACCCCTGCGCGACGACCGCACCGTGCCGCAGCAGCATGAAGCTGTGCAGACTGTCAATGTCCCTATCCGCTGCCTCGACGAACGCGAGGATCGCCGCCGATGGGATGCCTTGCGCTTCTGGGGCGCTATATGCGAGCATTTTGTTTGTCATCGGTCACTCCTATCTGTAAATAGTATCAGTTTTTTGACAGGATTAACAGGATTTTCAGGATTGGGGGTGCATTTCAGGACGGGGGCAACTTTTACCGCAGAGAGCACAGAGTCGGCAGAGTTACCGGGGATTTCTCCGCGCTCTCGGCGAACTCTGCGGTTAAATCAGAGGTTTATCTGGCCTTTGCCCCCAAGTTGAAATGCACCCCAGGATTGGGGAGCTTCCTTCATCCTGTGAATCCTGTAAATCCTGTCAGAATTTCTATTTCTCCGCCAATTGCCGCGTTCCCACCAGCCCGATGATGAGGCACGCGATGCCCACCACGCTGAACATCGGCTGGATGCCGATGCGATTCGCCAGAACGCCGCTGAGCCACGGCCCGGCGAACATCCCGGTAGCGTACACGGCCTGAAACAGCCCCATCGCCGTGGCGCGCTGTGTTTCGTCCACGTCGCGGATGCTCAACCCCATCAGCACCGAGTAGCCGATCCCCGCCGCCAGCCCGAAACAAATTTGCGCGATGAAAACCAGTGGCAGTGAGTGGGCGAAGGTCAACATGCCCATCGAGAGCGCAATGACGGCGAAGGTGAATACGACGATCCACCGCGAACTCACCCGTTTGGCAACCGCTGACGTGGCGAAGCTGCCCAGCATCACCATAGCGATATTGAGACTGGTCAATAGGCTCAGCGTGTCATCCGAGGCCCCCAGGTTCTTTGCCAGGATCGGTGCGAAGGTGAACGGCGCGGCCCAGATCGCAAATTGTGACACGGCGCAGAGCAGTGACGGCACCAGTACATCCCGCCGGGTGATGAGCTTCCCCAGCCCGCCGAGTGACGGGGCTTTCGGCGGGCGTGCCGGTTCGTGGATGCCCGCCATTGCCAGCATCGCCAATGCCGCCGTCCCCGCCGCCACGAAGAAGGCGAGCGGATAGTCGCCCCATTCGTTTAGCCTGCCGGTGACGCTCGTAGCGAGCATCCGCGCGAGGGAGTTGACGCCGGACACCAACGCCGAGATACGCACCGCATCTTCCGGCGGAAACTGACTGTTGACGGCGACGACCAGCAGCACCCACACACTCGCCGCGAGACCGGTGAGCGCGCGCCCCACAATCAACCCGTTGACCGAATTCGTCAGTCCCATCCACAACG
Organism: Anaerolineae bacterium; assembly: GCA_035373625.1. Classification (GTDB taxonomy): domain Bacteria; phylum Chloroflexota; class Anaerolineae; order B4-G1; family SLSP01; genus DSWT01. Next base: position 54,870 of record DAOSNS010000008.1, read on the forward strand.
CGCCCAGTCCCGCAAGCGCGAACCCGGCGATGATGAACGGCTTCCGCCGCCCCGCCCAGTCTGCCACGATGCCCAGCGGGAAACGGGCGACCGCCTGCCAGAGACCGTACTGCGCCATCACCATGCCGACCAAAGCCAGATCGTTCGTTTTCGTTTTGATGTAGGACGACAGGGTGGGGACGTAGAAATACATCGAGGCCCAATAAAATACAACCGCCGCCAGATACAACGTGATCAGCCCGCGCCGCGAATTGGCCCGCGCCGTCACTTCCGTCAATGCTGATGATGACAACTTATGCTCCTTAGTTAGAAGTCGGATAGAACGAAGAATCGCTGAACTCTTTGACGAACGCGGGAACGATGACCACCGGATCGTAAAAAGTAAAGCCGATCGAGAAAAAGACGAAATTGCCCACAAGCGCGAGCAGATTCCGCCGCACGTGCTGTTCTTGCATAGGAATGAGACCTCTTCGATAAAATGACCCCGCGCGGGTGTCTGGCATCCGCACAGGGTCTATTGTAACACAATATCGGCGGGGTTGTTTTGGGTTGTCAGGCGCTTAACATTCTTGTTTTGATTCTGTGTTCATGCTTTGGGTGATTGCTTCTGTCCCGCCGGCAGTTTGTGGAACATAGTCACCTTCAGGCCGTTCTCCGACCATACCTGCAGAAGACATGGCCGCTAACTGTGACGTATAAGGCCTGACCTCTTGTTCCAGACGTTGCCTCAGCGCGTCCTCCGCCACGTCCAGGTCATAGTCCATCTGCAATCCCAACCAGAACTGCGGCGACATCCCAAAATATCGCCCTAACCGCAATGCTGTATCCGCCGTGATGCTGCGTTTTCCCAATACGATCTCGTTGATGCGGCGTGGAGGGACGCCTATGGCTAACGCCACCCGATTCTGACTGAGGTTCATCGGCTTGAGAAACTCTTCTAACAACACTTCGCCGGGATGAATTGGCTTTAACTTCTCTTCCATCTCGTTACTCCTCAATGATAATCCACGATTTCCACATCATAGACATCGCCATCTCGCCACTCGAAACAGATGCGCCATTGCGCGTTGATATGGATGCTGTATTGACCGGCTCGGTCGCCTGTCAGCTTTTCCAAGTGATTGGCAGGTGGTACTCGCAAATCCTGCAAGGTCACTGACCGATTGAGCATTCGCAACTTCCGCAGGGCGATTTGTTGAATATCTGGCGGCAGTCTACTGGAACGTTCTCGGTTGTATATCTTTTCGGTCTCTTTCGACCTGAATGACCGTATCATAAGGGTATTATATAACGAGATACGTTAAACGGCAAGTGTTATATGAGGGAGTTCTACCCGACGCGGACCGCCGCAATCCCAAACGCCGGCATCTCGACCGTCATCGTCTGCCCCTCAATCTGCGCTGTGTTGACGGGCAACGCCCGCTCCATCGTATCCACTTCGACCGCAGTAGCGCCTTCCGGCAGCAGTTCAGGCGCGAATGCGATCCGCGCCGTCGTTGCGACGCCGTCCACCTCAACGAGCCGCAAAATCAGGCCCGTGCCATCTTCGGCTTGCTTCAACGCCGTCAAGCGCACGTTTGCCGGTTCCACGGCGACGAGGCTCAGCACGGGCGGCAGCTCGCCATCCTGGAAGCCGCAACTGGCGACGACCGGCGGGAGGTTGAGCGCCTCGCCAGCCTGCATACTCGCGCCGACCGTCCAGCCCGCGCCGTGCGGGACGAGCGCGTATTCGATGATGTGCTCGCCCAGGTCGGGCAGCGGATCGGGATCAATGCTGGCGCGCAGCAGGGTGAGCGTGAGCGTGCCCCGGTCGAAGCTGTGGCCGTACTTGGAGGTGTTGACCAGCGCCACGCCCTGCCCGTCGGCCTCGGCGACATCGGCCCAGCGTTGGGCGACGACTTCCTCGCCGTGGGTCAGGTCGCGGACGAGGCTGCCGTAGGGGATTTCGTAGCGCGGCTGCGCACCATCAACGGCCAGCGGGAAGCGCACGCGCAGGTGCGGAATGCCGCGATCTTTGTCGCCGATTTCGCGCCAGTCCACCCGCAGGCGGAATTCGACGCGGGGGACGCCCTGCCGCACGGTGATGTCTAGCTCAAGTGTTGTGTCGCGGGAGTTGCCTCTATCGCCAATCACGCGCGTCCAGCGGAAGGTGTTGATGTAAGGCCCCGTCTGCACACGCTTGAGTCGCCCGCCGTCAAGCAAGTCCGTTTGCTTGAGGAAGTCACCGATAACCCAGGCCGTCATCCCGTTGTTGGCCTCAAGGCAATACTGAAAGACACCCGCCGTTTTGCCTGCGGGAATCCACTCGCGGCCCGTCTGCTTGTCGTACAGGCTCACCAGCCCGCCCGACGCGGGATCGAGCGTGACCTTGAGGAATTCGTTTTCCAGCGTGTCATCCGGCGGCTCCATCATCCGCCATGAGCCGCCCTGCCCGGCCCACGGATCGCCCGGCGCGGTGGGCAGCAGGCCGAACTCCGCCGCCCGGTCGGAGACGCACACCGCGCGATAGCCGAGCGCCGGAAGCTGAACGGGGAAGGCGACGGTGAGGTAATCGTGCGCCCAATACTCACCCTTGTTGAGCACTTGCACCCGCTGCGGCGCGAAACCGTGCCCCGTAACGATGAGGTGCTGCGGATCGAGTTGCGTGTCCCACAGCTTGACCTCGACGACCTCGGTGCGCGGGGTGGGCAGCGGGTTGAAGATGAGGAAGGCGCGGTCACTCAGATGCGCCGCCCCGAACGCCGACATGCCGCCGGTTCCGCTGGCATTGCCCACGCCGGCTCCCGCACGCCCAGACTCAGTTTCGTCCTTATAGGCGCGCGTCGCATCTGTGGCAAAGTCGCGGCGCAGGGCGTTCGTATCCACGCGGGCGGCGAGGGCGCGCAGGGCATTGGCCGTCGCCAGACCGGCGGCGGCTTGCGTCTCCTGCGCGTGGCCCATCGTATAGTGGCGCGTATCGCGCACGCCGGAGCCGGGCAGGATGTCGTGGAACTGGTCGAAGAGGAGGTTGCGCCAGGCGGCAGCGAGATTGGCCTGGGGATAAGGAACATCAGCCAGCCGCGCGCCGATGACGGCGGCAGCTTCGGCGGTGTAGAGCAGATTTTCGCCGCGCCGGTTGGCCCACTTCTGCCGCGCCTGTGAGGTGTAGCAGCCGGTGAAGACACGGTTGCGCTCGCCGCCGATTTCGGGGATGTGCGCCGTTCCGGCAGTCAACGCCGCTTCCGCCGTCCTGAAGAAGTTGTGCAGCGTGGAGAAGGTGAACCTGGGAAAGACGGGCCAGGCGTCCATTTCGATCAGCCGCCGCAGGTCGGCGCGGGTGGGGCCGCCGCCGTGATCGCCGACACCGTAGAGCATCGGCATCTGCCGGAGGCCGGTCGCCTGCGCGAACTCCACCACCGGATCGGCCACGACGGGTGTGACGACGAGGTTGCGGGCCAGGGGCATATACCACTGGATGTCGTTGAAGGCCAGCAGCCGCGAGCCATCCGGGCCGATCCACCAGTAAAGATGCGGGCCGTGGCTGCCGCGACAGTGGTAGTAGTACTTCACCCCGCCGCGCGCGAGGATCGTGGGCAGCGTGGCGGGGTGGCCGAACGTGTCCGGCTCGAAGTCCACCTGCACATCTTCCGGCGTGAGGCCGAACTTCTCCTGCATGTAGCGCCGTGTGTAGAGCAGGTGGCGGCTGAGGCTCTCGCCACTCGCCATGTTTTTGTCGCCTTCTACCCACTGGCTGGCGGTGATTTCCCAGCGGCCTTCGCGCACGCGCTGCTGAATCTGCGCGAACAGCGCCGGGTTGTACTGCTCGGCGATCGCGTAGGTGGATGCCTGATCCTGGGTGAAGATGAAGCCGGGGAACTCGTCCAGCAGCGCCAGCATCGTCTCGAACGTGTCGTTGACCACGGCGACGGTTTCTGGCCAGCCCCACATCCAGTTCATGTCAATGTGGGCGTGGCTGATGCACAGCAGCGTGTAGCTCTTGGCGACCTCGCCGATGGGACGCAGGACGGCTTCGGCCTGGGCGATGACGGCGTCCAGGTCGCGGTTCGCATCCACGCCGGCCTGGACGATGCGCCCGGCCTCGACGATGAGCGGTTGCCACGCCGTCGCCCGGTCGGGATACGCAGCGCACAGCCGGTCGGCAAAAGCCAATTGCGCCTGAATACGCTCCATTTGTCGTCCACGTCGCACTATATGCTGCTGGAATATCTGGTTGATCTCAATGAATTGGGCAGAGTAAGTCATCATTCAAATCTCCTTGAAACAGGCTAAAGTCGAAAGCCATAGGTAAATTCAACGTTGGGATGTTTTTTCGATATCAGTCCATTGACCATCTTCTGGCATTGTTTTGGGCAAAGTCAGCGGTGGTATGGTTGTGATTATAATCCCTCTTGGAGTTAAAGAAAGCTGCTTCGATTTGAAACCAGTTGAAGTCATTGTAACGAGAATGATAAAGCTCTAAAAGGCGGATGGGGTGCTTGTGATAATACAGGTGATGTGCTAAAATAGGGCATATTGGACGGCAAAACATCCATGGTAGGAGGTTAAGGGAATATGAATATGAGAAAAAAGAGACTCATGCTTGCCGGCGATGTCGGGGGTACGAAAACCAATGTAGCGATTTACTCCAAAGAAACCGGATTGCATGCGCCGTTGTTCGAGGCGACTTTCCAAAGTGCCGCCTACACGGATCTGGCATCGCTGTTGCGAGACTTTTTAGCGCAGACTGACATTGAGGTGACACGCGCGTGTTTTGGCGTTGCCGGGCCGGTGGTCAACGGGCAAGCGCGCATCACGAACCTGCCGTGGGTGTTGGACGAAGCGCAATTGGCCGCCGATCTTGGCCTGGATTCCTTCACATTAGTCAATGACCTGGTGGCGATTGCGAGTGGTGTGCCGTTCCTGCAACCTGTGGACCTGTACCTGATCCATCCGGGGCATGCGCAACCTGGCGGGGCTATGGCTGTCGTAGCGCCGGGGACGGGGTTAGGGGAGGGCTATCTCACATGGGACGGAAAAAAGTACCGCCCCCATGCTTCGGAGGGCGGCCATTGCGATTTTGCCCCGACGAACTCCCTGGAAATTGAACTTTTGCGTTATCTGCAGGCGCAACTGGGCCGCGTGAGCTACGAGCGAGTTTGTTCGGGCCTGGGGATCCCGAACATCTACGCTTTTCTGCGCGATAGTGCCTATGCCGAAGAGCCAGCCTGGCTGGCGGAGCAGTTGGCAACCGCCCCTGATCCCACGCCGGTCATCGCTCAAGCGGCACAGGACCCCGATCGTCCCTGTGAACTATGCCGTAAGACATTGGAGGTTTTTGTCTCCATCCTGGGAGCAGAAGCAGGCAATATGGCATTGCGCGTTTTGGCGACCGGCGGTGTCTATTTGGGGGGCGGCATCCCCACACGCCTCCTTGCAGCGCTCGATAGCGACAATTTCCGCAAAGCGTTTTGCAATAAAGGACGGCTCTCGGGGCTTTTGGAGCAGGTTCCGGTGTACGTGATCTCGAACCCGAAAATCGCACTGCTAGGGGCGGCAGCTTATGGCTTTGGACTTTAGACTCGGTTGAGGATAGCGCGTCGTAGAATCCCAGGGCTTTATCATTCTTGTTACAATGACTTCATCTAGCCTCGAGCGGATCGCCAGATCCGCGTTTCTTGACCTGAGAACCGGCGTTCCCCTCGGAGCAAGAGATAAGACCCTGATAGAATCCTTGATTGAGTGGACGATATACTTGAGCGTGATATAATCCAGGAAATATCCTGGATTTTTTTCTGATAGAGCACAGGTAAAGAGATGAAGCTGATTATCCAAATCCCGTGTTATAACGAAGAATCCACGTTGCCGGGAACACTTCACGATTTGCCGCGCGAGATTGCCGGAATAGACGAGATCGAAGTCCTGGTCGTTGACGACGGCAGCACCGATAAGACCGCGGAGGTGGCGCAAGCACACGGCGTCAGGCATATTGTGCGGCTGGGGCGGAACCGGGGTCTGGCGAATGCCTTCGTGCGGGGGCTGGAAGCTTCATTAGTGGCCGGCGCCGACATCATTGTCAATACTGACGCCGACAATCAGTATCGGGGTATTGTGGGTTTTCAGATGTGTCTGATCGGCTTGGTGGCGGATTTGATTGGGTTCAATCGGAAGATACTGGAAGAGACGCTGTATCGGGTGAGAAAGCTGGAGATAGAGAAAGGAGAATAAGATTGAAGCTGTTTGGCAAAGAGATTTACCTTTTTGGAAGAAAGTCCCAACCAGTAATAGTTGTTTCTGGCTTGCCCCGTTCTGGCACGTCCATGATGATGAGAATGCTTGAAGCCGGCGGATTGGAAGTGTTAACCGATCATGTGCGGCAACCTAACGAGGACAATCCCAATGGTTACTATGAGTTTGAGCGGGTCAAGAAATTGCCTGAAGGTGATACTGCCTGGCTAAAGACAGCGGAGGGGAAAGTCGTAAAGATCATCTCGGCGCTGTTAATGCATTTGCCGCCGGATTATACTTATAAAATTCTCTTTATGCGTCGCAGTATGGAAGAGGTTCTAGCTTCGCAGAAGCAAATGTTGATACGTAGAGGCGAGCCAACTGATAAGGTAGATGATGCCGAGATGGCGCGTTTGTTTGAAAAACACCTGTTGGAAGTGCGTTCTTGGCTAGAGCGGCAGTCGTACCTCACTTATCTGGACGTTGACTACAACGCGATGCTTTATGATCCGCGCCCACACATAACGCAAGTAATAACCTTTTTAGGACGCTCGCTCAATGTGGAGAAAATGGTTGAGGTTGTTGATCCAGCGCTCTATCGGCAGAGGAAGGGATAATCTCAAAAACCGTTGTCGGGATTAATGTAAGTGACCGGACAAGATAAAATTACTGATTTTGACGGTGATCCGCTGATTGTGTGGCTCCAGACGTGCCTGATAGGCTTGGTGTCGGATCTGGTCATGATCAATCGGAAGATACTGGAAGAGATGCTGTATCGGGTGAGAGAACTGGAGATTAAAGATTGATCTCACACGGCAAAATGTGTATGAAACAGTGGGGATTCTTTATTCTGATAGCCGTAGCTATACTGATTGTTCTCCGAATTGCCTTGAATACCCCCTTCAATTTTCATCCTGACGAGGCCATGCACACAGATGCAATGTGCTATTTTGAGTCACATTGGTGGCCACCGTCGCTTAATTCAAGTGAGGTACTGTACTCTCCAGATGGGTGGAGTCGGGTCTATAATGGTGAGATCGTTTACTTGATTTATGGAAAGATGAGTGTATTAGTGAAACCTCTTGTATCAAAAATTCTCATCTCAAATACTTCTACACCTTCGTTACATCAGTTCCCATATCATATTTTTCTCCCCTTAATATTGTGTATGCCACGTTGTTTAACATCATATCAGATATATCGTTTGCTCAACGTAAGTCTCCTGATAGTTACGCTTATCATTATGTTTTTAAAAGGGCGTAGAAATGCCTGGGTATTGGCCTGTGGCTTGATTTTATTGTGTATACCGCAAATTCTATATATTTATGCCTATGCTAATTCTGATGCCTGGGGACTTTCAGTAAGCGTAGTTTTCTTTGTTTTTCTGTTAACGACTAAGACACAGATTAACAGTCCTCGTTATGCCATTTTGCTAGGTTTTTTTGTTGGGTTATTGCTGCTGTCCAAAGAAACTTTTTGGCTGTCGTTGCCATGGGCAGGTGTTCTTGTAGGAACACAGTATTTTCAACAACGGCGGCAAAATGTGCTCCGTCTGTCATTCAAGCAAATCGCGATTTTAGGGGGCATTTTTATTATTACTGTGTTGGTGATCATTGCACCTTTGAAATTGATCTATCCTCTCACTCAAGGAGATTGGAATGTGAGAGTAGAACAAATGCGGGAAATCAGAGCCTGGAATGACTTTAAGCCTAGCATTCTAATGAGTCCGGGTTATCGCCTGTCAGCCAAAGGAGAACCAATAACAGTTATCCTTCATAATCGGCATTGGTATGCGGCCTCGATGAAAAGCTTTTATGGTGTTTTCGGACATTTTACTGTTATTCTTCCAGACTGGATATATATCGTGGCTCTTGGAATCCTTGTGCTCAATGTGGTTTTGACTATCAGCATTGTCTGTTCAAAATGGTCGCTGCTAGACCTGGGGATGAAGGCGATGGTTATCTTTGCTCCTTTTTCCGTATTGCTAAATGTAGCGGCTTCGGTATATAATTCATGGACCTATGATTTTCAACCGCAAGGGCGGTATCTGTTTTCTTCTGTGGTGCCGCTTACGGTGTTATTGACAGCGACGGTTCCTGTAGAAAACAAACAGTATATCACCCTACGAGTTATAAGTTGGTTGATAAGCTATGGGCTTTGTATGTATGTACTGATTCATTATGCGATGTAAGATGGATGCAGTGAGACGAAGGAAATAATGAAGTGCTCTCTCAAAGTTGAACGATTTAGGAATTCTGCTTAACCTATTTCCCGCACTTTAGAAACCGAATAGAAAGCAATAGGCCACAGCCCCCAACGGCACTTGGATTCTCACCAAGGCCTAAGACGTGGCGCTGAAGCGGGCAGAAAAGGTCGCCTGGGCGTGTTTGAGTGTGTGCCAGGTCTCGTCTTTACCACTAGGCACGAGTCTCCCTTCCCGGCAGGGCTGGCCTATTGCGCGACCTCCTCAGGAACTTTGTTCCTGAGCGGTTGTGCCTCGCTGACCGGCAACAAGAGCAGCGCCGCGTCGTTACCGTTGTTGAGGAGTGGATGAGGGATGCGCGGGCAGTAGAGCGGCATTAAAATGGTCTGCAAGGTTTGGATCAACGCGACTTGTCCTTCATCCATCGGGGTGAGACGACAGAGCCGACTGCCGTCCAAGCAGCAGGTCTCGACAACGGTCAGCGTTTCCAGCGTCTTGATTATGCGACGGGTGGTCATCTGGAGGCCGTGTTGGTGAGCTTGCCGTTTCAGCAGGCTATAGGTCAGAAGCACCAGCATGTGGATGAGCAGGATGCCTTCGATGCGTTCATCCTTGTGCAAATAGATAGGTGAGACCTTGAGGTCGCTTTTGCAGACGGTAAAGCGTTTCTCGTCACCATCCTTTTGGCGATAGCGTACCAGCATCTGCTGGGGCGAGAGTCGCCAGTCACTGGTGACCAGCAGATAGCGTCCGTCTTGCTGGTCGGCCTGCCAGAGGACATAGCGGTCAGCTCACCAGCGCAGGATGACCTGCCCGTCGGCGTCCTGTTCGGCCTGGACGCGGACAAAGCGGCCAGCGGGGGATTGCTTGAGCAGGACGTTGGCGTGATGCTGCACACACTTGACCGTGCGATAGTAGGGCTGACCGATCTTAGCGTGCAGCGCCAGCAAGTGCTGGTGCAAATCCCACATCTGTTGGGCGCGCGACCGACGCGGGGCCACGCGCATCGGGCCGCTGAGAATGATCAGCCCACGGTGGGTGACATGACGTCCGTTGTGCGTGAATACTACCGGCACCAGCATTCCCCAGTATTCATCGTCAGCGGATGGGCATAGAACTGCCGGGTCGGGATGCTTTTGAGCAGGTAGCGGTGTGATGTGGTACGCGGCTCAAGTCCGGCCAGGTAGCGCAGTTGATGGTCATCGTAGGCAAAGGCCAGTTCGTCGTTCAGGTTGGCCCGGTCACCGATAAACACCGTCTCCTGAACCGGCCAACTACGCTGCTCCAACAACCGGCACAGCCGCGCCATATTCTGCTGGACGGTCGCTTGGTCAGCCGTGCGCCCTGACCACGGCCAGTAGTCCACCGTGATATTGCCATCGGCGGCGGTGTCTAGTCCCAGCTTGATCTTGCGTCTGTTCATCGGCGTGTTTTGGGCAAAGCCGAAATCGGCCAACTCACTATTGGCGTACTCGCCCTGAACGACAAAGGCGGTCAGGGCGTAAAAGACCAGCGACAGGTTGATGTCGAAGTGCACCAGGGCGTGATGGACAATCTCCAGCCAGATGTCGGCTGTGCTTGCTGACCGCTTGCAGCGTCCGTCCCAGGCGGTCATCATTGAACTTGGCTGCCGGAATGCCCAGGGTCTCGACCAGCATCATCTGTGCCAGCCAGTCCGCAACCCGATACAGCGCCTGTGGTGCCATCAGCAGGTTGAGGAGCAAAACCAGCGCTACCGTTCCGTGATCCGCCTCAGCCTCTGTCGGACAATGCCGGTTGATCGTCTGGCGGACTTGCAGAATGTCCAGCAGCCCGTAGAGCGCGGGTAAAGCGCCCAACTGCCGCCACAACTGCGATTGGGTCAGCAATCAACCACCTGCGCCATCGTCAGTGCGCCGCTCAAGGCCAGTCGCCCGACGCGGGCAATCCACAGTGCGCGTTGGTGTGCCCAACAAAACGCGCCGTATCGCATCCAGACCCATTTGCGAATCAGGTAACGGCAGCGCCGGGGAAACAAGTAGGCGCACTGTTGGGGCTCGGTTACTATCCCCGGCAAAGCAAGCAATTCGGCTGCAACTGCATTGCCTGGAAATCGCCTTGATAGGACGCATTCCGGCAGCAGCAAGAAGACTAGGCAGGCAAAGGTCCAGATCAGCCAACTGGCAATCTGGATGCAAGGAGATGGTGTGGCACTGTTTATCGGCGCGCCTTTCAATCTGCGATATGGTGTATGCCCTTTAGTTTGTCACAAAGCGCGATTTCTCGCATGTTTTTGCTTTCTATTCCATATGTCAATGTGCGAAATTCAGGGTAAGTGGTCAAGGTGTTGTCTGGAAGGTATCAGCGCCGTGGATGTACATTACAGACCTTGAAGGCAATACCTGGTATGAGTATGATGGACAAGATGGTGTATTTGATGAGCGCACGACATTGTTTGTAGATGCTAACCTTTTATATGTATTATGGGTGATAATATGCTGAGTGGAGTTGCGCATTGAGTGAACAATTGGTCAAATTGTTATTGGAATTGACGAAGGGTCGTCCTGGTATTTTGGGTCATCCCATGTTTTATATAGCAGTGTGTGCTATTTACATATTATTGGGGATGGGCCTACTTGTGCAGAGCATCCGTGAAGCGTGCGGGGCGAAAGCCATACCCCCGCGTTACGCATTTGTGGCAGTATTCCTACTCGCTGTTACCCATGGTGTATTGTACAGTGTCGTCAATCCCCCATGGTTTGCTCCCGATGAACCATCACATTTTGAGTACGCACGTCTGTTTGCTGACTTGGGGCGTGTACCTACTTTGGACGACATCTCACCTGAACTGCAAAGCGAAGTATTGGTTTCGATGTACGCTTTCGACTTATGGCGCTTGCTGGGTTTTACGCCGCCAGACCATGCTCCGAAAGCATTTTACAGTGGCTTGAATGGCGATCTATCAGCGTTACCGCCTTCGTTTGTTGTTGATGATCTGTTTTATTGGTATTATCCGCAGGTGGGTAATGAGCCACCTCTATACTATATCCTGATGCGGCCGGCATTTTTTCTTTCATTCGACAATCAGCCTTTATTAGGTCAGTTTTATGCGATGCGCTGGCTTACAATGCTGCTATATATCATGTGTGTTGTTTTGGCCTATTGGTTCGGTAATACGATATTGCGGGAGGTACCCGGTGCTGCTTTAGGCATATCGGTATTGGTTGCTTTACATCCGATGCTGTCCTATATTGGCACATCGGCCAATAACGACCTGTTGGCGGCTATATGGGGCACTCTATGGTTTATTGTCGCTGCCCGGATAGTAACGCAAAAATTAACTTGGCTACAAGGTTCTGTCTTGGTATTTTTGACGTTGGGGACCTTCTTGACCAAAAAAACAACGTTGTTTTTTTATCCTTTGTTAGGCGTGGCAGCAGCCATCTACGTCTTAAGCTATTACCCAGCGCACTTTCTAAAACGCACTGCATTGTGCGCAGGTGTTGTACTGTTGCTAGTGGCTGGATTATTACTTCTCCCTGTGCAGGGTCATACCTCTGGATGGTTAGTCCGGCCAGATCCGGATATTGAAGAGCGCATGGCTACCCAAGCCTATGCGGGGCGTTATATATTCCATACGCAACGGCTCCCCGGTGGGCGTGAAATGCGTCTGTCGCAAACACTGACCGGTGCTAAACTTAACGCTATGCGCGGGCAGACAGTAGTGCTGCAGGCTCAGATCTCTGCACCACTTGAAGGGCAAAACGGATGGATATGGCTGGTGGATGACACTCAATCTTTTGTTGTGCCCTTTACGGCGGGTAAAACCTGGCAATCACTGAGTGTGACATACACAGTCCCCATAACGACAAGTTTTCTGCGCATTGTACTTCTATCTGGTCAACAGGATACTAATATGCCAGGAGATGTATATTTCGATGCATTGCGCTTGTATCCCGTTGTCTCCAATGTTGACGAAACGAACTTACTTGTTAATGGTTCTGCGGAATCAGCTGCTCCTGTGTGGTATGTATTACTGTTGAAGCTTTCTCATCGTATGAATCTGGATGGCTACTTGTTACCACTATTGACGTCTACCGTCCAAGAAAATTGGGGCGACCTGGTGCCTTTCACTATCAAATTCGTCTATACGACGTTTTGGGGACGGTTCGGTTCATTGAATGTTCAAGTGCCGAGTATCACACATTATGTCTGGTATGGTTTCGCGCTGCTTGGTTTGTTGGCAGTTGCGGTTTATGGTATACACAAGACAGGAAAATCAACTTTGCGGCTTGTCGTGGTGCTATTTGCGGTTGGAATTTTCGCAAACTGCGTCCAGATTATGCTACCATTACTTCGACGCCCTAGTTCGGCCTGGTATCCGCAAGGACGGTTTCTATTCCCTGTAGTTTTGCCTATCATAACGCTGATCTATGCGGGGGCTACTACTTTATTTCCCAAACGGATGCGGGCGTGGGCATTGCCATTGATGGTGTTTATCGCATTATTGGTTGATGCTATTGCGCTCATAACGTTGTTAAAGCATTGCTATCTTTAATTGGAGAGAAATGATGAATGGTCAGAGTGTTTCGGGCAAAATCATAAGGATTATAGCAGTTATAGCTCTCACCCTATTGCTTACCACATTGTGGTCGAGTTTCGTTGAATCGGCATCAGCTCCTTTCGTCAGTTCGACTAATTCGGTGCAAGTTTGCCCTATCTGTGCGATTACATCTGTGCAGAAGGCAATTAATGACGCAGCGTATCAAACTGTCATCCAAGTCGCAGAGGGCGTCTACGCGGAGCGCTTGGTGATAACAAGAAGCGTGCATTTGGAAGGGGGATGGAATATCGAGTTTACCGTGCGTGATGCATTGACACAGCGAACCATACTTAATGGACAGGGAAAAGGAACCGTTATTAGTATTACCAATGCTGCACCAGTAATAGATGGATTCTGGATCACTGGAGGGCAAGCTCCCCAAGGCGGTGGCATCTGGGTCGCGGATGCCCAGCCGGTATTGATCCACAACGTTATTACCGGTAATATGGCTACTCAAGAGGGTATAGGGTATGGAGGGGCGTTTTATGCACAAGGTAAGAACACTCAAGTGACTCTAGATGCCAATCGTATGTTTTTCAATACAGCTTTTCAGGGTGGGGGGGCGTTCCTGCTCGATGTCTCTCAGGTAACCTTTACAAATAATATCTTTGCCAATAATATCGCTAGGGTGGGTAATGCTATTTATATACAGAGGGCTATGCAGGCTTATGCCATCAATAATACATTGATAGGCGATGGCCAGTCATCGGGGCTGGTTGCTGAACATAGCCATCTGAATTTTGCTAACAATATTGTGGCCTCACACACAGTAGGCATTGATGTGAAGGAGCTGTTAGATCCGACAACTATCTTTTTGTACCCTCTCGGTTTTAATCTCTTTTATGCCAATGAGACGGATTGCGCAGGAGAGTACGGCGACCTGTTTTGTGGAAATAAATTGGCATCTGCACCTCAATTGATGGTGGATTACCATTTGAAATTGGCTTCACCGGCCGTTGACGCGGGTATTGATAGTATGACACCACCTATGGATATAGATGGAGAACCCCGTCCTCTTGGTGGCGTTGACATCGGTGCAGACGAAGCTGGTATGCGAGTCCATGTTCCCGTTGTATTGAATGAAGCTGTCAACAAATTGACAGTTTGCCCATTCGGTGTCGCTATATGGCCACGTCAACTTGTGCCTGAACAAGCGCCATCTGCCAGGCAAGTAGGTGCATGCTGGGCGCGTGTTAATATATACTGGGACGAGATCGAACCAGAACGCACTGAACCACGTACTTTCAATTGGGAGACGGCGGATACGGTCATCAACGGAGCCGTTAATGCCGGATTACGCCCTATTGTGACGATCGGAGCCAATCCCCGTTGGGCGGCGGAGACTTATGGAGGTCCTACATACAATGTCAACGAGATATTAGGGTTCCTGACAGCACTGGCTGAACGGTATGATTGTGACGGAATTATGGACGCGCCGGGATCGCCGTATGTACAAATTTGGGAAATATACAATGAACCAGATAATTACTCTCCAGATATTGCTGCTCTACGTGGTTTTGGCAATTGGGGATTGCAGGGCGAAGCCTATGCCCAATTCTTAGGACAGGCACGCGCCGCTTTGCGGCTTGGTAACCCTAATGCTTTGGTGGCAATGGGAGGATTGGCTCATGAGTACGCCCCCAATATATTTAACTTGGATTTTCCTCACAAAGTCTTATCATACGCGCGTGATCATCCGGGGGAAGTGCTTTTCGATTTTTTCAACATTCATTACTTCCCAGTGTATGAGAGCGCCTATAGTGGTTGGGGGCGGGGAATTTCTGGGAAAACCAAATATTTCTATGAGATGATGGATTTTTATACAGTCAAATATCCGATTTTGGTGACAGAGATGGGGTATTGGAGCAGTAGCAATCAACCTTCTCCCTGGCAAGGCAGCTATGAGGAACAAACGCGGCTTGTTGTATTAGAATATGTTCGCAGTATTGCCACAAACATCCATGCGTCATTTTGGCTACTTGTATATGACCTACCAGCGTCTCATGGTGTCGAGCGTGGGTTGTTTGATATTGATGGTATTCCGAAACCTGCGGCCAATGCGTATCGTACACTTGTCAATAAATTACAAGATAAGTATTTTGAGCGCAGTTTATCAACGGATGAATTAGGGAATACTGCTGCAGAAGGGTATCTATTCCGTAGTGTTAAGGATGGGCGACAATTATATATCGTGTGGACAAACGATGATTCTAAAGGCCGTTTGCGTGTTCAGGCTCCTGCAATACTGGTAAGTGATAAACTCTCTTCAGAGTTACCAATGACCCCAGTGCTTGCACACTTTGACCCATATATAATTAGAGATGAAGATGATGGAAATCCTGATGGCATAATATGGGTGACATTTGGTGTAGACCCTATATACATTGAGGTAATTAAACCACCTGTGAAGTACCAACCATACGCGAGGCTATTACGGGTCAATATTCCACGATAACCATCTGCAAACTGCTGCGGTGACTCTGTTTGCCAAAAGGGCATTGTTAGATAGAATAGCTTGATAGTGTTAGATTTGACTTCCGCTGCTTCTTTGCTTGGCCTGGATTGTCAAATCCAGGCCCATTGCTGAGATGATGCTTCACTTCCGTTGGCCTTGGTAATTCGGGAAGCGGCTGCGGTAATTTAACATTGTCGAGGTACTTGCCAACCCCATAGATGGAGTTTATATTTTTGAGGAGTAAACAAACGTGCACCAACAAATTACTTGTAAGAGATTTTGTCTTGCTTTGATAAGTGTTTTATTGGTTGTTATTGGAGGATGTAAACCGAGATCACCTCTCGTAACTATGTCTCCAATAACCACAGTTTCACCATTTCCAACGACATCACCCACCTTTACTCCTTCTGTGTCTGAGAAAATTACTTTTCAGGGTAAATTGCTTTTTCACTCTGAGCGAAATGGTGGTTTGAACCTCTTCATATATGATGGACAAACTGCTTCATTGATGCCATTAACAAATGGCCCCGGAGTACGTGTAGAAGGTGACTGGTCACCGGATGGAACCCGCATTGCTTATACGTCCGGAATAGATGACCCTAATAATTTCCGTATTTATACTATGAACCTGGATGGCTCTAATGAGAGGAGCCTGACCGGTAGTGTACCAGGCGACAGTTGGGCCCCGGATTGGTCACCGGACGGTACACAAGTCTTGTTTCAGACAAATCGCGACGGTAACTTTGAGATTTATGTGGTGAGGCTAAGCGACCTCTCACAAAATAATCTCACCAATCATCCTGCTAATGATAGTCATCCGGCTTGGTCACCAGACGGCAGCAAAATTGCCTTCGCGAGCCAACGAGATACTGGAAAGTGGCAACTTTACATTATGAATGCAGATGGCTCTAATCCACAGCGTATTCATGAGAGTACAAGCAACGATATGTCGCCAACCTGGTCGAAGGATGGAAGGTATCTTTTGTTCTCATCTGACCGCGAAAAAGAAAAATTCCATATTTTCCGCCTTCATATAGATAGCGGGGACTTAGTACAATTAACCACTGGTGATTATGACGATATTGAGCCGGTATGGGTTGATGAAGATCAGTTTGTTGCCTTTTCTTCAAATCGACACATCTACGTAGAAGATCCCGATTGGGATATTTTTGTGATGAAAGCTGATGGTACTAATCAAGTGGCTCTGGTACCGGCTCCAGGTATAGATAAACACCCCTCTTGGTCAAACAGGGTTCCGTAATTAAAGGTGCACAGGTGAGGGAATCTGTTTTAGTCATTGGTCTAGATGGAATGACTTTTGATGTACTTAGGCCTTTAATAGCAAAAGGGTTGATGCCTTTGCTGGGTCAGGCTTTTCAACGTGCTGCATGGGCCCCATTGCGTTCGACCGTGCCTCCCTTTTCAGCGCCCGCTTGGGCTACCTTTATGACAGGTATGAATCCGGGATGGCATGGAGTGATTGCATTCCAAAAATCGTCCCGGCATGGTGAACCGACACGGCATTTTGTGGACGGAACCCAAATTCCAGATACTTTATGGGAAATAGTCAGTCGGGCCGATGGGCAGGTCATAGTCATCAATGTGCCTCTGACTTATCCACCGAGGCCAGTTAACGGCATTTTGGTTAGCGGCATGTTGACACCTTCTGCTGCCCACACATTTACCTACCCAGCCTATGTTCAAGAACAGCTTGATAACTATATCATTGATTTAGATTATTTGATCGAAGGCCAGGAGTTTCGTCAGGATATTGTTACAGATAAGGCGAAATTATTGTCTGACTTAACCTATATTGTGGAGCGGCAATCCGCAAATGCGACGCGTCTGTTGCAAACGAATGTGTGGAATTTAGCCGTGGTTGTATTTACTGTCACTGATCGTTTGTTACATTTCTTTTGGGATGAAATTCAAGAATTGCTGGCAGAGAATACGGATATACCACTGTACACGGAGCTAATCCGTTTCTGGAAAACATTGGATGCCGCGTTGGGGCAGTTATTAGCAGTTGCGCTACCGGACACTCGGGTTGTTTTCATCTCTGATCATGGCTTTGGGCCGGCTCCCTATTACTATGTTAATGTAAATGTTTGGTTGGAACAACAAGGATGGTTATTCCGCCGTCGAGGATTACGAAGCCAGTTTTCGCCTAGACAGTTACGTGTGACCCTGGGTAGGATTGCACCTCTAAAAGCTTGGTTGCGCCGGTTGTTGCCTTTTAAGGTTCAGCGCAAGTTGCGGCGTTCTCTTGCGGGGGATGGAGAGGCTGGCGTGATTGATTGGAACTTGACCCAGGCATACATGGTTCCCTTGTACGCATACACATGTGGCATAGCTATTCCGACTGTGCGAGCTGGCAGAACGGTAACTATACAAGAATATGAAGCTCTTCGCCATAACATAATGGTTCGACTGACCAGTTTGTGCGATGCGGAGGGTAGATCCATTGTGCAGCATGTTTATCGGCGTGAAGACTTATATCATGGTCCGTACTTGGCAGACTTACCTGATGTTGTAGTGGTCTTTAAACCGGCATACGCAGCGATGGTTTCGTTAGCCGAACATTCCATAGTGGTTCCCGCGACCTATCGGCTACGTTCCGGGGATCATATGGATAATGGCATTTTCGGGGCATTTGGTCCAGACATTGTGCAAGGAGAAATAGCAGACATTGTCAATTTGGTTGATATTACACCTACCATTCTGCATATGTTACGTATTGCACCCCCACGGTGTTTTGATGGTAAGGTTTTAACAACACTTTTTACATCTGAGTGGCTAGATAAACATCCTCTTTTGTCGGTTGCGCAACAGGATACGCCTATCACCGGGCAGACTTTTGACTACACTGATGAAGAAGAAGCTCTGATACAACAACGTTTAGAACGTCTGGGATATTTATAAAACTATGAACCGAGTGGCCGTTATTGGTATAGATGGTGCTGATTTGCGACTCATTGAGCCGTGGGCCAGCACAGGGCAATTACCTACCTTTGCGCGTCTTATGCAACAAGGCGTGGTAGGGCTATTACGCTCAACTATACGTCCAGAGAGTTCTGTGGCGTGGAGTACTTTTGCTACTGGTTTAAACCCTGGCCGTCATGGTATATTTGGATTTGTGGGATTACAACCCGGTTCCTATCAGTATCGTGTTAATAATGCGCATAATGTTCATGGTCACCGATTCTGGCAATGGGCAGGGGCTACCGGTAAGCGGGTGCTTGTGTTAAATGTACCAATGACCTACCCTCCAGAGCCTGTCAATGGTGCACTGGTTGCCGGCATGTTGACGCCAAGCCTTGAAAGCAATTTTACATATCCGCCTGAGTTGAAACACGAATTGAAAACTATTGGTAGTGGCTACGTGATTGATATAGATAAAACGGGGGTAAATGATGGTGAGTATATACAACAATTGATTCATAGTGTAAAGCAACGTAGCCAGGCAATTCAATATCTGGCCCGTACGCGTGACTGGGAACTGCTGGTGGCGGTTTTTACTGAAACAGACCGTTTACAACATTTCTTTTGGGCGGACATGGATAAGGAACATCCACTACACACATCAACAGTATACTCTGAGGCAATTTTGCAAGTCTATCAAGCAATTGATGCGGCACTAGAGCAGATACTATTGATGCTAGGCGATGATGGCCAGTTATGGCTGGTATCAGATCATGGTTTCAATGGATGTGCACGCCGTTTCTATGTTAACACCTGGTTGTATCATGAGGGTTTCTTGAAGCTAACCGATACCCGGCACTTAACCGGTAGATTGGAAGCCGGGTTACAGAACTTGCGTCGTATTCGCTGGATCCGTGCTTTTAAACAGCGTCTCCCGGGTTTGCGCAATCTGTCAATTACACACACTCTCCAGCAGCAGGCGCTGTTTCACCTGGTTGATTGGGGTAAAACGCGGGCTTTCTTTAGCGAGGAAGGAGGATTGCGCATCAATGTGCGTGGGCGTGAACCATGTGGGGTCGTATCGCCCGGAGTTGCCTATGAAGCCCTTCGTACCTTGTTAATAGAGCAATTACTTGCTCTCAGGGATCCGCTTACTGGAAAATCCGTTGTCTCTGCTGTCCATCGACGTGAAGAATTGTATACCGGGCCTTATACCATAGAAGCTCCAGATTTGATCGTGGAGCCACAACGAGATAATCCCAAAGCTGAACACAATTTTATCTTAGCATCACATGCTTCCTCCCTATTAGATACGGCTATGTTTGATTGGTCTTTACCTTATACAGCCAATCATACCTTGGAAGGGATTTTGATTGCTTATGCGAAACATATAATGCCAGCCAGACGACATTCTGGAGCACGTATCGAGGATATCGCACCGACGGTGTTGGCCGCTTTAGGAATATCAATCCCTGATACGAT
Organism: Anaerolineae bacterium; assembly: GCA_035373625.1. GTDB lineage: Bacteria > Chloroflexota > Anaerolineae > B4-G1 > SLSP01 > DSWT01. The sequence goes on from DAOSNS010000008.1 coordinate 74,718, forward strand.
GGATGGCCGAGTTCTGGAGGAATTGTTCGAATCCGGGACACTACAGACACAGTTTGTAGAAAGTCCAGTAGCTCTAAGTACGGGAAGAAGAGAAGAGTTTACATCTGAGGAAGCAGAGAAAATTCGTTCTCGTTTACAAGACCTGGGCTATTTGGGGTGACTGTGTGACGACTGCATCGCGTTTACTAAAAAATTCCTTTGCGCTCTCATTGGCTGTAAGCATTGAAAGGGTTGTATCTTTTGTTTTACCGCTCTATATTGCGCGAAATATCGGGGTATCAGGATTAGGGTTTTATGCAACAATTACCTCACTTTGGCTAATATTCGAATCTTTGTCTTATCTGGGTCTGGATCAAGTCTTGGTGCGTGATGTCGCACGCAATCCTGAACAAGCCCCAATACTATTCATAAATGCCAGTGTTGTAGGTTTATGTTCTTCCCTGATCTTTGGAATAGTGATGATTGGTGTGGCTTATTTATTAAATTACCCACCAATTGTAATTCAGAGCATCTACGTTGTAGCAGGATTTGTTTTGGTTTTTGACACTCTGTCAACTGTGGCCGAGGCTATCGTAAAGGGGCTGGAGCGTATGGAATTCGTGTTATTTGTGCGCTTCCCAGCCAATCTAATCCGTGTTGTCCTTTCAGTTCTGGCATTGTCGCATGGTGCGAGTCTGGTAGCTGTTTTTTGGATATCGGGATTATTTCAAATTGTGTTGTTATTGGGTTTTACCGGACTCATCTTGTACTGGTACAGGAAAGCCACCCCCTTAAGTGCGCATTTCCATTTCTCTTGGTCAATATGCCGCCACTTGACACATACAGCTACAGTGTTTTTGGGCATTAGCTTATTTGCGGCTCTTTTTGGTAACGTCAATGTGATTTTACTTTCCAAACTACAAAATGAACGGGCCGTAGGTATGTATGATGCAGCCTCTAAAATCGTGCAGATTGGGAAAATGTTATCCCCAGCATTGATGCTTGCGTTATATCCTACTCTAGCGCGGGCCTTCGCCAGTTCGAAAAACCAACTGGCGAAGTTGGTATTAGAGTTTCTTAAGCTGTTGCTTGTCGTTTTATTGCCTGCGGTATTTTTTGTATGGATATTTGCCAATGATATCATCCTTTTGTTCTATAAGGATAGTTTTCAAGAAGCAACGGTCTTGCTGCAAGTACTTATTTGGATACTGCCCCCATTTTTCACAAACAATTTGCTCTTTAGAGCTATGTTAGCAAGTAACAACGAGAAGATTACTTTGAAAGTAGCGGGGATAAATGCTGCGGTTAATGTAATTTTGAATCTGTTATTGATTCCTGTATTGGGGGCACTAGGGACGTGTATCGCAGAGGTATTGACAACCGTGATCGCATTTGCTCAAAATTATTATTACCTGAACCGTAGGGTGTGTCATCTGAACATGAACAGAGCTATTCTTTTCCCTATTTGTGGATTGGGACTTGCGTTTGGAGTATATATGTTGTTGCTGCCGATTATCGGACTTGCTGCCGTATTGGTAGCATTTGGGGTATATGCTATGGTCTTGATTTTATCTGGGACTTTGGGACACACCGAGTGGCGTTATGCAGTTCAGATTTGGCAAAGTATAAAGCCGCTATAATTATGAATATATTGTTTGTTTGTCACCATTTACCTTATGCGTTAGCACCGCATAGCGGTGGTCTAGATGTTTATCACTATATGGCATCGCTGAGTACGTACCATGAAGTATCACTGGTTTCGTTTGTTACTCCACAGGAGATGCAATATGTTGACTCTCTCCGTCCGCTTTGCCGTCACATAAGAACCATACAATTAGATCGTTCATGGAAGGCGCGGCTAGGCCGTGGCCTTTTGCGAGTGGTCTATCCTATGCAATATGGACATACATTATCTTTGACTTATTACAAGGAATTGCGCCAATTAGCCGAGATGGAGACTTTTGATGTGGTGCATTGTGTTGCTCCCTGGATGGCACAATACCGACAGATTGTCCCAAATGCTGCTTGGGTCTTGGATGAGGTAGATATATACTCACAAGTAGCTTGGCAAATCTACCAACAAGCACGAAACATCAAGCGTTTATACGCTGGCTTTGAATGGCGAAAACTGGAGCGATATGAATTACGGATATGCCGTCAAATGGATGCCATTGTCGTGCGTTCACCGTATGATCGGATATGGTTGCAAGCGCGTGTCCCCGGGGTGCAGATAGAAGTTTTACCTCCATGGTTTGAAGGTTTAGATGCCTTATTGCAGATTCCCGCAATCAGGCCACCGGGTAATGATGTGCTGTTTATGGGGGCCATGAACCGTCCTCCTAATGTAGAAGCAGTGCTAAAGTTTGTTCGTGATGTTTTACCACTGGTTCAAGCAAAGGTCCCCAATGTGCATCTGTGGATTGTTGGGGGAAACCCTCGGCCTGAGATTTTGAGATTGCGTGATTATCCTAATGTCAGAGTAACCGGTTATGTGAAGGACTTGACAGAGTTTTATCAGAGGGCAGCTGTGGTCATTGCTCCTTTGTCCCAAGCTGGCGGGATTATTGTTAAGGTCTTAAATGGCATGGCTGCTGCACGCCCGGTCGTGGCAACATCAGTTGCCAATAGAGGCATCGCTGCCGAAGTGGGAAAGACCATTATGATTGCCGATGATGCCTTCAACTTTGCAGCTGCAATTGTGGAGCTTTTATATAATCTGGAACATTGGAATCGTTTAGCCCAGGCAGGACGGCAGTTTATCCAAGAGAATTATGCCTGGTCAAAAATTATCCAGAATTTGGAATCTTTATACAGTGCCGCCTTGACGCGTAAAAGGAGGTCTTGAAGTTGCCTCGTTACCCCATCCTATATTTCCACTCTTCAGCCGACCTCTATGGATCTGACCAATGTTTGCTGCGTTTACTCCAGTATATGGATACTGAGGAGTTTGTGCCATTGGTATTACTTCCTGAAAATGGGCCGTTGCTTGATCATCTACGAGCATTAGGTGTTGAGACTATCGTGCGCCCATTGCGCATTCTTCACCGTACATCTAGCTATAGCTATTGGGTGCGATTTATGGTGGGGATATTACCTTCGGTGTACTATTGCTATCATTTGATTCGACAGCGTGGCATTGCTTTGATTCATAGTAATACCAGCCATGTCCTGGATGGGGGGGTAGCTGCCCGTCTGACTGGTGTTCCGCATGTGTGGCATGTGCGAGAGATACACTCAACCCAGCCATCCGCAATCCGTATCCTGTTGTCACGTTTTGTTTTGCACCATGCTACAGTTTGCATTGCTATTTCGGAAGCTACCCGTGAGGCTTTGGGGGCAAAATTAAAAGAGCAAGCAAAAGTCTATACGGTCTATGATGGCATAGAGTTCTCGCGTTTTGCTAATGCTGCAACACCAGAAACCTTTTATACTGAATTTGCACTTGATCCTAGCGCACCGTTAATAGGTATGATAGGACGGATTGCGCGTTGGAAAGGGCATCATATCTTTATCAGAGCCGCTGCAGAGGTGCATGCTGTGAATCCTTCGGCGCGTTTTATAATTGTTGGTGATGCTGTAACGGCGGATGATATTGCATTTCGTGAAGAATTGAAAACAATGGTGCAGCGATTGCACCTGCAAGAAAGTGTCATCTTCACTGGCGTTCGCTCTGATATCCCATCGCTTTTACGTGCTTTCACGCTCTTTGTTTTACCCTCAGTTAATCCTGAGCCGCTGGGTAATGTTGTGCTTGAAGCTATGGCTGCAGCTTGTCCGGTTATAGCGACTGCCCATGGCGGGCCGCTGGAAACGGTACTTCCTGGTGAAACTGGCTTGTTGGTTCCACCCGCCGACGCTACAGCTCTGGCAGAGGCTATATTGACATTGTTGGCTTCTCCTGAATTGGCAAAGAACATGGGGGTCGCTGGTCAAAACCGCTGCGAGCAATATTTCTCCATTGAGCATTATGTGAAAAATATAACCGCGATTTACCGGAGTGTATTGCAGTGATGCTTAGTAGCATGCAGTCTTCGATTAATTCGGACTTACCTTTTCCCTTTGTCTGTCCTTATTGTCAAACCGAATTGGAGGTGACTGAAGTGCAGGCCAGGTGTCCGGCTTGTGGACATCGTTGGGCTTACCACAAAGGTATCCTTTCTTTCATAAGTGCAGAAGAAGACTATGCTTTTTTGAGCCGTCTAAAGAAGGTGGAGATGCCCGGCATTGAAGAAGCATTGGCTGATGCAGCTATACGACGAGGTTGGCGTGTCGCTTTAGCTGATTACTATGCTCAGGCTACTACACCCGAGCAGCGCGCTTTTGTGATGCATTATACACTTGAAGAAAAACGCGCTGTATGGAAGCTGTTATTACCACCAGGCCAAAATGCTGTTGCCCTTGATTATGGTTGTGGTTTTGGTGTGTATAGTTTGAATTTGGCGCGCACTTATCGCCACGTTTATGCGGTTGATCTTACGTTTGCTCGACTGAATTTTCTAAACCAGCGTATTTTACAAGATGGAATTACCAACATCACTCCTGTCTGGGCAGGAGATTGTTTACCCTTACCGTTTCCAGAAGCAAGTTTTGATCTAGTGGTGATGAATGGTGTTTTGGAATGGGTCGCAGCAAGTAATGAAGAAGCACCACCTGAACAAATTCAGCAAGCCTATATATCTGAAATGTACCGCCTTTTACGGCCCGGTGGACATTTTTATCTTGGTATTGAAAACCGCTACGGCTATGGCTATTTCTTTGGCAAGAAGGATGAACATACTTATTTACGATTCTCCACATTGCTTCCCCGCCGTTTAGCCAATTTATATTCGCAGCTAGCACGTGGCAAACCCTATCGGGAGTATACCTACTCGGCGAAACAGCTGAAATTACTTCTGCACAGAAGTGGTTTCTCTAAAATGCGTGTTTACGCCTCAATACCAGGATACAATACACCTCGTTTTGTGCTTGATCCTCAAGATACACAAGTATTTTTATCTACATTTGCTAATCTCATAAAGCCTCGTAATGGGAAAGAACGTTTGTTGAAAGTTATCGCGCCACTGGTGATTAGAATGGGTGTTTTGCAAAAAACATTACCAGCGTTTATGATTATATCTACGAAGTGACCCATATGACCTTGAATATTTTGGAGAATTTAGCACCAGCACTGAACCAAGCATGGCCTGGGGTATCAAATACTGCGTGGCGCTTTGTGTTAACTACCGCTGCAGGTGAGAACCGCTGTGACGCTAAAGTTACAGTGTTTGTATTTAATGTCGCAGATGCAGTACCTTTGGGAGTGCTCAAAACATCACTGACGGCTGATGATAGGTGGTTGAAAAACCAGTATAACATTCTTCAGTTTCTAGACCGCTTGCCTATAGAGGGTATTCTTTATCCTCGCCCCATAGCTATAATTGAGAATGAGCAATATCGTTTCTATCTGGAATCTTATGTAGAAGCCAAGCCGGTTTTTCACTACGGTAAGCGTTTGCATGCAGTGATGCTGTGGGCAGTTGAATGGCTAACTAATTTGCATCGTGTGACATCTTCCTTCAATGAATCGGCTATCCAAGATCTGTCTGCTCTGTTGACAACATGGTGGTCTGTTATTGAACATGCGCGTTGCTTGAAGTCTGAAGTGATACATGCTGCACGTTCTGTTGTTGAAAATGCATTAGTTGCTACAGGGGCTTTACCAACTGTATTTATGCATGGTGATTTTCATCCCAATCAATTCTTACGAACAGACAAAGCAAGGGGGGTAGGTATTGTTGACTGGGAACATGCTGCTTGTAGGGGATGGCCCGTACTAGATTTGATAGAACTGCTTGCCACGACAGCCTATCTGGATGGAAAATATACCTCGACGCCCCATGCTTTTCAATCTTTGTTCATGCAACCCAAGCCCCATCCCAGTGTCGCTGGATTTCTTGAAAACTATTGGCAGCAGTTAAAACTCCCAATGGATAGTTTGAAGATATTCTTGGGGGTCTATTGCCTGCATTCCTTGGCGCAAATCATCGCCTTGCGGGGTGATATTTTACCGATTCCTGCGATTATAGATTGGAGTTACTTATTGTTAAAGGCATGGAGACTTGTGGAGATATGATTGCTTTGACTATTGCAATTGTGGGACACCAAAGACGTCAAATGCTGATGGAGTGTTTGACGTCAGTTTTCAAATATACACGTGACCTCACCTATGAGGTGTGTGTTGTGGACAATGCTTCAACTGACGGCACTGCAGATATGGTACGAGATTATTTCCCGCAGGTACGACTTTTTGTTAATTCAGTACCTCGGACTTTTTCTGAGAATCACAATTTTCTACTTCACCAGGCTCAAGGAAGATATGTCCTATTGTTGAATGATGATACCTATTTAACTGAAAATACTTTCAAGGCCATGGTAGACTTCTTGGACAAGAATCCTAAAGTAGGTGCAGTGGGCTGTCGACAATATGATGGACAAGGTCGTTTCCGGCCATCGGCAGGGAATTTCCCTTCCGTATGGAACACCCTATTATGGGCTTTAGGGTTAGACCATCTGGCATGGGTTCGAACTCATTGGCGCACTCGAATTATTACCTGGGCGCCGTTCTATGATGAGACACGCAAGGTGGACTGGCTCTCTGGAGCATGTTTGTTAGTTAGACGTGCTGTTGTCATAGAGCTTGGTGGTCTTGATGAGACATGGGGAATGAACAATGAAGATATAGATTTATGTTATCGCCTATGGCAAGCGGGGTATGCAGTTTATCATATTGCGCATGCCGCGATTGTTCATTATGGGCAGGGAGGCGAAACTATCAGTCGCCAGCGTGCTAAGGTGACGGCCAACTCCAGTCTTTTGGCCTACTTTCGGAAGCATCATCCCGCTTCAGCTTTGTGGGTACGCGAGATATTGTTGTTAGGCGCGGGTCTGCGTGTTGCTATTTGTTGGTTATTGAGTCGGGTCACCGCGAAACCGCAGCTGGCTCAGGAACACCTTGACACATATAGAGCAACCTGGCAAGTGTTACGCAAAATGTGAGGGTTTGGGTAGCTTGGGACAATTTGACCTTTCCGTTTGTATTGTCTCTCATGAGAGTCGCTCTGATTTACCTGCTTGTTTAGAGTCTGTATATGATCAGGTGGGGAAACTTGCTGTAGAAGTAATTCTTGTGGATAACGCTTCTACAGATGGTAGTGCGGCTTTCGTTGCGGCAGCATTTCCCCAGGTTAGACTTGTTGTTAATAGTAATCGCAGAGGTTTTGCGGCCAATCTCAATCATGCGTTACGTCTTAGTCAAGGACATTATATACTCTCTCTGAACCCGGATACAGTGCTTTTGCAGGGTGCATTGGAAACCTTGGTGACATTTATGGATGTTACACCTGATGCAGCTGTGGCTGGTTGTAAGGCATTTTACCCGGATGGCCGTTTACAGTATACCTGCCGTGAATTCCCCAGTGTGGCGACAATCCTTTGGCGTTGGTTGCATCTAGATCAAGTCTACCTCCCCCATTTTTATCGGCGATTTCTGTTGCAAGACTGGCCTCATGACGAAGTACGTCAGGTTGACTGGGTATTGGGAGCTTGCATGATTCTGCGGCGCGAGCCTATTTTCGAGATTGGATTGTTTGATGAAGCCTTTTATATGTATTATGAAGATATAGATGTTTGTTACCGTTTTAAACAGCACGGATTTGCCGTTTATTTTGTTCCAGATGCCCAGATTATCCACAAATATCATCGAAGCAGCGCACGGGGGTTCAATCGCCTCACGATTGAGCACATTAAGAGTATCGTGCGATATTTTCGCAAGCATGGTATCCGCATCATTTAGATTAAAAAATGAGATTAAAGCGATGACTAAAGATTATAGCTCCAATGTCATAGTGCTTCTTTATTTGGGTGATATGCTACTAACGCAGATTGCAATGCAATTAGCACGTTTGGTACGTTTCTTGTTTCCTCTGTTGGGGGCCCCACTACTTACCCGCCCACCTATTTTACGAGTAGAGATATACATTTTCATAGCTATTATCTGGACTTTTACGTTTTTATTATTACACTTATACGATGCCTATAGATTATCCAGCCCAAAGGATATCATTTATCGCATAGGTATGGGGGTTCTGATAGCTGCTCTTTTCTTTGCTGGCTCTCTGTATATGACATTTTTGTACGAGATCTACATCCCCCGACTTTTGTTTGTATACTTTCTACTTTTTGATTGGCTTCTTTTAAGTGTGTTCCGTTTGGTGATCATATTCTGGTCCAAAAGACTCAATTGCAAAAGTCTTCATCTCACCCGTATCTTGATTGTAGGAACTGGGCGTGTGGCGCGGCAATTCAAGGTCGCGGTAGATATGTCATTCTGGCAAAATAATGTGGTGGTGGGATGGGTAAGCATCAACCCTGACGAAGTGGGAGGAGACATTGAAGGAGCTCCTGTTGTTGGAACAGTTTTAGATATCTCGCACTTGCTCATAGACCTGAATGTTGACCAGATTGTGCTTGCTTTGCCAACCTCTGCATACCACCTTCTGGAGAAACTTATTGAGGAGTTGCAAAAATACCCTGTAGACGTGCAATGGGTGCCTGATGTACTAGATTTGGCTTTCTCACCTCCACGTCCAAAGTATTGGAATGGATTGCTTATGGTTGGTTTTCGTGACCCTGCTCTGGATGTCTCGTCCCGTCTGGTTAAACGGGTGTTTGATCTGATCATTAGTTCAGTACTCCTCCTTTTACTTTCGCCTCTTTTAATTGGAATTGCCATGTTGGTTAAAATAACTTCAAAGGGGCCGGCGATTTTTAAACAGACTCGCATCGGTGAGAACGGCCGCCCCTTTACAATGTATAAATTTCGTACGATGTTCACGGGTGCGGAAGAGCAGTTCTACAACATGTTGCGAGAGACCGAGCCCGGACGCTACGAATACAAGTCACCCAACGACCCGCGAGTCACCCCCCTAGGACGATGGCTACGGCGTTACAGTTTGGACGAGTTGCCACAACTTTACAATGTGTTAAGAGGAGAAATGAGCCTGGTTGGCCCGCGCCCTGAACTGCCGTTTTTTGTGGACCGTTATGAGACTTGGCAAAGAAAGCGTTTTTCGGTTCCCCCTGGAATGACCGGCTGGTGGCAAGTAAATGGGAGAAGCCGATTACCCATGCACCAGTTTGTGGAATATGACTTGTATTACATAAATAATTACTCGGTATTGATGGATATTCGTATTCTGCTCAAGACTTTCATCTCCGTTATCACAGCTGAGGGAGCTTACTAGCCAATAGTAATCTGGATCTGACACTTTAATCGAATTACCCAAAGGAAGTATTGTTTTTGGGGTAGGATTCCCTATAATTAAGGCTAGACTAAAGTCCCACTTTAGCCAAAAACTATTCTGTTCAATCTAGAGGAGGTAAAATATGAAACGCTCATTTCGTGTTGTTGCTTTGCTAGTGCTTGTTGTAAGTTTGATGATGCCGTCGGTTGTCTTGGCGGACCTTGTACTGCCACCCGGGACTGGCGTGACTAACCTTGTTACGCAGAACATTAGTGAGGGCGATGCCGCCGTTACCATTGCTTACTATGATGTTGATGGAAATGTTGACTATAACGAACCTTCCACTACCATTAAGCCTTTGGCGGTGAAGGAATTCAAGACTGGGGATATTCCTAGCACATCATTGCCTGATGGTTGGGTCGGCTCGGCTGTTATGTCCTCTGATGCGGAGGTCGGCGTCATTGTGAGTGTGCGTTGGACAGCGACGGGTCGCGAGGACGGCAGCACCCAGGATGCTTATGTGGGAGGGATGCAAGGTTTTAATCAATTGTACCTGCCCGACTTGAAGCGTGTTCCACTTACCGGTGATCCCACCAAGGCCAACCAGGTTTCGAAGATCTACGTGCAGAATACAGAGAGTGCGCAAGCTACTATCTATATGAATTACTACAACCGCCAGGGTGGCTTTGAAGGTGTTAAAGTAGCAACCATTCCTGGATACTCGCAGAAGAGTTTTGACCTGCGTAAAGATGCTGATATTCCGGCAGGGGTTGCGGATGGATTTGGTACCACAAACGACGGCGCCTGTTACATTACGTCTACCAACAAAATTTATGCGATTGTTCAAACTACGTGGCAGAACTGGGATGCAGCTTATGAAGGTTTGGGGCAAGCAGACACAACCTTGTATGCACCCTCTGCTTTCCGAACTAAACGTGCCGATGGTAGTTGGAATATCTATTCCGCAGTTGTTGTCCAGAACACAACTGGCGCTTCAGCTGATATTCACTTCAACTATATCAACCGTTCGACTGGCAACACCGATTTGCATCTTGTGCGTACTGTCGGTGCTTATGCTGCGACCGGCTTGAACACCCGTACTGGTGGTGATCTGCCAGCCAGCACTTTTGAGGTTTTGGGTGATAACTGGGCTGGCTCAGTCATTGTAACTTCTACAGCTAACATTGTTGGTTCCTCCAACATTTTCTGGGCTGCCTCTACGCAGAACTATGCGGGTGCATACGTTATGAAATCTCCCTCTCAAGCTGGTGAGAAGATCTTCATTCCTGCTTACTATCGCCGTATTGATTCGAAGGGTTGGTCCCAGTGGTCTGCGATCAACTTGCTCAATACTGAAAATGTAAGTCGTGTGATTAACATTAGATTCATTGACGGCACGGGTGCTACGGTGCTTGCAGTGGATAACTTTACACTAGGTCCCAATGCTGGTATTGGTATTAACTCACGCAACGGCAGTGGCGGTGTAGCAGGGCTTCCTACGGATACGGAGCTCGCAACAGCTCTGGGGGATAGTTTCATTGGCGGTGCCTACATTGAAGCACCTGCTGGCAGCAAGCTGATTGCAACCGTTAATATCATTTATCGCGACCGTTCTAGTGTCTATAACACTTTCTCTAAGTAATCTGAACACTAGACTTTAACAAAGAAACGGTAAGTGTTTAACACTTACCGTTTCTTTAATTTGTTTGCCTGTTCTCTGGGTAATGTCTCTCGACAGTTGAGATAAATGACGAAAAGGCCATCTGGACGCTACGCAGGGCATCCGAAGCATAGTTCAGGTTGGCTCAAGATGCTCTTGTTCCCCGCGCTTCAAGAAACGCGGGTCTTGAACGCATGAGCCGATGAGTCTATCGGGCAGTGCCAGGTAGTAACTATCCTGGTATCGGGCACATTAACAACTCTTTCAGAGACCATTGGTGATCCGTCAGGTCAGAAGCTATAGCGGGTGTGCGCAGTTGCCACTTCTTGGGTGAGCCGCTGCCCCGTGTCGGGACTGGCTCCGGCAGTTTTCCCCACAAGCTGGCGTGGTATCTGGTGAAGTGGTAATAGGTCAATGCCAGGTGCAGACGATACACCAGGTACTCTCGCTTCTTGGAGAAGCATAACGTCTTGCACTGCAACCGGCTGACCAGGTGGCGCAGCATCGGGTTGACCCGCTCGACGAAGGCGATGTTGATCTTCTACCCAAGCGATTCCAAGAGAGCCTGGATCTTCTCGCGGCTGCCGTAGACGATCTGGGTCGTGACCGCGACGATGCTCCTTGCTTCCGCTCTTTGTGCACCGTGGCGTACTGCAAGCCCTCTGGTGGGACCTGGCGTGGCTTGAGAAAGCGGCCATGCAGCCCTTTGCGCCGGGATTGAATCCATACGTCAAAGACGCGCAAGACCGCCTGGATGTAGTGCGGCAAGGAATCGCTGGTCAACGTGCAGACGCTCCCAGGCCTTCAGCATACGCTCCCTCTTGTGCACAGAGGTCCACAACTCGTCCACCTGCACTTGGGTCACGTGCAGGTCGTGCATTATGCACTCCGATACCGTTCCGGCCTGCCCGGCCCGTGTTTGTGCCATCGCCGTACCTTGCGCCGCCGCCGTTGGTGAAGCAGGAAAATGCTTCCCCCCACATATCACGGCCCCACCAGGGCGGAACCGGCAAATGGTCTCTCTGAAGTTGTATCCCAACGCGTCGAAGATTACCTTGCTGCAAGACAATCTTAGCGCGCATAAGAAAGCTGCTTTGCATGAATGTTTTACACCAGAACGTGCGCGGGCGATTGTAGCCAAACTCGAGTTTGTGTTTACCCCAAAGCACGGTTCGTGGCTGAACGTGGCTGAGATTGAATTGAGCGTGCTTACCCGCCAAGGGTTGCCAACGCGCGTGGCCTCACAGATTGAACTGCAACAGTGTGTCACCGCGTGGTATGAACAGCGGAATGCGCAATCCACTACGGTGAACTGGCAATTTACCACTCAGGATGTACGCATCAAGCTCAAGCAACTCTACCCGTCATTCAATTCTTGAAAGAACACTAGAAATTATCTCAGTTGTGAAGGGACACTACCGAGAAGTAAGGTAGTGATATTTTGATGGCGCATAAGGATCGAAGATAAAGTTCTATCGAGTTGTGCTGTGATGTAGTAGAGTGTTATGTCGCAAAGTCTTGACATTTCTATTGAAAATATCCTTGCGAGGCTCCCCAGTGGGCCTCTGACAATTGAGTCCTACGATCTCATCCGCCGTGCCTACGATTTCGCCTGCACTGCTCACAACGGCCAAACCCGTAAATCCGGCGAGCCTTACATCCAGCATCCTCTCAACGTGGCCTATCTGCTGGCCGAAATGCGCTTCGATCCGGCGGTGATTGCCGCCGGATTGTTGCATGATGTCCTGGAAGACTGCCATATCCCCCGCGAAGAGCTGGAGGCGCAGTTTGGCAAGGAGGTCTTGGTGCTGGTGGAGGGGGTGACCAAGCTCGACCGGGTTGAGGACCTGGTCAAGGAAGACAGTCAACGTACCCGCGACCTGCAAGAGCTGGAGAGTCTGCGCAAGCTGCTCCTGGCGATGGTGCAGGATGATGTGCGCGTCATCTTTATCAAGCTGGCCGACCGCCTGCATAATATGCGGACGCTGGATCCCCTGCCCCCGGAGAATCAGCAGCGCATGGCGCGCGAGACGTTGGAGATCTTTGCGCCAGTCGCCAATCGCCTGGGCATCTGGGTCTGGAAAGCGGAACTGGAAGACCTGGCTTTTCGGTATCTGAACCCCCCTATGTTCGAGGAATTGACCCGCTTTCTAAACACGCACCGTGAGGAGCGGGAGGCGCGGGTTGCCGAGCATATTCAAGTTTTACGGGCGGCCCTCGAACGTGAGGAGATCCCGGCGCAGATCAAAGGACGCTCCAAGCATATCTACAGCATCTACCATAAGATGCGGCGGAAGAATCTGCCTTTTGCGCGTATCTACGATGCCGAGGGGCTGCGTGTGCTGGTGGACACCGAGAATCAGTGCTATCAAGTGCTCGGCATTGTGCATCATCTGTGGACACCCATCCCCGGCGAGTTCGATGACTATATTGCTAACCCCAAGCCCAACGGCTATCAGAGTTTGCACACCGCCGTCATCGGACAAAATGGTACCCCGCTGGAAGTGCAAATCCGCACCTATGATATGGACGAAATCGCGGAATTCGGCGTCGCCGCGCATTGGCGTTACAAAGAGCAGAGCGTGCGTTTGAGCGATCAGGCCATGCAGCAGATTACGACCGTGCGCCAGAGCTTTCGGGAGTACACGCAGGAAACCAGCGATGCGCGTGATCTTGTGACCTCGGTGCGTTCGGATGTGTTTCGAGATCGGGTGTACGTTTTCACGCCGCGCGGGAAGGTCATTGATTTGCCTGTCGGCGCGACGCCGCTTGACTTTGCCTACGCGGTGCATACCGAGATCGGCCATACCTGCCGGGGGGCTAAGGTAGATGGACGGTGGGTGCCATTACATTACCAGCTTAAAACCGGGGAGCAGGTTGAAATCATCCGCGGGCGTAAGGGCGGCCCAAGCCGCGATTGGCTTAACGAAGAACTCGGTTATGTCAAGACACCCCATGCCCGACAGAAGATCAAGCAATGGTTCAGACGGCAGGATAAGGAGCAGAATATCGCCCAGGGACGTCTGGTGATTGATAAACTTTTGAAACGCCTGGGCTTACCGCTCTTTGTCGAAGAAGTGGCCGATCTCTTCCGTAAGCGTTATGCTACCCTTGAGGATTTTCTGGTCGCGGTGGGGGTAGGCGACATCACCAGTGATGCCATCGCCAGACGCCTGGAAAGTTACGTCGAGCAGTTTGCCGAGAAGGAAGAAGAAAAAGAAGGCATTGCGGAAGAGGACCTTTATACCGGTCCAACGGCGCCGCCGACAGAAGTCGTAACCGATGGGATCAATGTCCGGGGCACCGGCGGACTGCTGATGCATCTGGGCCGCTGTTGTAATCCCCTGCCCGGTGAGGAAATTGTGGGCTACATCACCCGTGGCCATGGCGTCACGATTCACCGGCAGGACTGCCCCAATATCTTGCGGATGGGGCCGGAGGACCTTGAACGCCTTATCGAAGTGGAATGGGGAAAAGAGAAGCGTACCTTCCCGATCCAAATCGTGATTACGGCGTATGATCGCGCCGGACTGTTGCACGACATCACCGAAGTCATAGCCAATAATGACATCAACATGGCTTCGGTAAGTACCGGCAAACGTAGCCGTTATAATATCTTGCCGGTGTATATGACCCTGGAGGTCCCTGATCTGGCGACGCTTACCCGTGTGCTGGCAAAGATCGGACAGATCCGCAATGTGATCGAGGCCAAGCGTCTGGTCGCATAGCTCTGCTGTCGCTATCGGTCGGATACCACAGAGGACACAGAGAAAATCAGAAATTCTCTCTGGCCACTGAGGTTAATTGGATGGTACGTCTACAGAAAAGCCCCTCGTTCAAGAGGGGCTTTTTGGCGAGACACACTCAAAACCGGCTAGGGGGTTGTCAATACCGCTTTTTGCCAGTCAAGATACTCACACCGTTGCGTTTTCTGTTCCGATAGCCAGGCAGTATAGTTCTGCTCGCGGTTTTGCGCAAGCAGTGATTCGCTCAACGGGCGTTCTTCATGGCCACTGACATAGATGACATAGTATCGTCCATCAGAGCCTAACGTCGGTTCTGCCGCTTTCCCTATCGGTGTGTTGAAAGCCACCTGCTCCAGAGTTGGCCCCAATTGCCCGCCAATGTAGCCGGCCGGCAACCAGGGGAAATCGTAAGCCGCTGTATCGGTGCTGTCATCATTGTTCAGCTCTTCGACCAGCGCTTTCACGTCCTCCCCGTTGTTGATACGTTCTTGCAATGCCCGCCCATCTTCTTCACTTTTGAGCATGAAGAAAGTGACTTCGACCTGATCGGCAGTCTGCTCAATGTCTGCACCGAGGACCGCTTTGAGTTGCTCTTTGAGCAAATTGGTTTCGACCATGGTGCGGTAGGCTTCTTCGGAGAGCTTGCTCTCCCCAAGGATGTCCTCGCGGAACTTTTGGTAGAGCGAGTCAAAGCTCTCTTGTGGTGTCGCAGTAGCTGTTGTTGTCTCCGTGGCTGTAATCGTGCGATCGTAGCCCAACATTTGTTCGATGCTCAGGTTGACTTCATCCTGGCTGACGGTCAAGCCTCGAGCCTGTGCCTCTTTTTGCACCAGCCGTTCCTCGACCATGCTGTCCAGCACTTGTTTGGCAACTGCAGAGGCCATCGTTTCCGAAAGTTGCGTTTCCAGATTGCTAATCGTGGTTTGTATTTGCTGGGAAAGACTCTGCATGGCCTCGTCGTTGGGATCAATTTGAAGCAGATAGTTTTGGTATGCCTGTAACTGATTACGCATCAACAAACGCTCGTAGTACAGGCGACTTTGAAATTCTTTGGTGGTAATGGCGACGCCGTCAACCTTCGCCACGGGTTTGCCGGGTTTGATGACCAGTTCCATAAGCAGGCCATATCCCAGGACCAGGACGATGAGCGCAACCACGCCAATCGCCGACCCTATCAGGATCCGATTCAGCCGCTTCTCTTTTTCCCGGCGTGCAAGTTGTCTGCGGTTTAATTCTTTGGGGAGCTTTTGTTGCTTAGCCATAGTGGATTCTCCAACAATCGCCGGGCATAGGATCCCTATGCCCGGCCGATGATAGAATTGATGCTCATCTTTGAATTTCTGCTACAAAGGGCAGCAACGCCATGTGACGGGCGCGTTTGATTGCGACGGCCAGTTGCCGCTGATGCTTGGCGCATACGCCTGTCTGGCGACGCGGGCGGATCTTGCCACGGTCGCTGATAAAGCGGCGCAAGAAGTCGGCGTCTTTGTAGTCAATCGTTAAGCTCTTTTCGTTGCAAAAGTAACAAACTTTTCGGCGTGGCACAAAATGCCGTCCACGACGCTGTTTAAAATCGCTCACGGTTTATCTCCTTGAGAATAGTGATTAGGGATTGAGGAGGGGGGATTAGGATATTGTCCAATCGCTAGTCCCGAATCTCCTCCTGAAAAGTTGAAAATTCGTTTGATCTGTTGACAAAAAGACCGCTGGTTGATGCGAAGTCCCTTAATCCAAAAGGTTTGGATGATCCAGTTCTTCGTCTGCGAAGAACTCTGTTTCCTCTTCGACTTCGGATGAACCCTCGTATCCGTCCAGGAAAATCAATTCCTGGGCCACCAGTTCGGTACGGTAATGCCGCTCGCCATCTGGCCCATCCCAACAGCGCGTTTGCAATCGCCCCTCGACGTAGACCTGCGAACCTTTGTGGAGCCGTTTTTTACACAGCTCTGCCAATCCTCCCCAGGTCACGACATGGAACCACTCGCTCTCTTCCTGGCGTTCGCCATCGTTGTTCGTCCAGCCGCGTGTTGTCACCACGCTAAAGGATGCCACCGGGCGACCGCCGGAGGTGAAACGCATTTCCGGTTCACGGCCCAGGCGACCGATAATCATTACTTTGTTGAGTCCGCGTGCCATCAGATTCTCTTATAATGAGACTACTTAATCTTCTTCGTCGTCTTCGTCCAGGATGTCCTCGTTTATGTCCTCGTCGAATACTGGGATTGCTTCAAGGCGTGGGCTGCGCTCGGGTCTTTCAGGGGGGAACTCTCCTTCGATACGGACGATCATCTCACGCAAGACGCCTTCAGCGAGGATGAGATTGCGGCGGAAATCGGCCACTCTCTCCGGCAGCATGGAAAAATTCACCAGGTAATACTGCCCTTCCTTCTGACCTTTGATCGCGTAGGCAAGCCGACGTAACCCCCAGTTTTTGAAGGTGACGATATCGCTGCCTGCCTGTTCGAGGTATCCGCGCACCCGCGCCAGGAGACTCTCTTTGTCTTCCTCGCTGAGCGTCGGATTGATGATGAACAACAGTTCGTAATTTTGCTTACTCGTTTGTTTAGCCAAGACGGATTGACCTCCTTTCTATGGGATTACTCATGGTCTGACGCCACGAGCAGAAAGTCCGTCCACATGCACAGGGGGTATCTTACCACAAAACGGCAGTTTGGCAACCGGGGTGAGCTTGAGTCGGTCTATAAGCCGGATTCTGTCGTCGGCAGTCATCTATCTGGGACGCGGGTTGCCCCACGCCTCTAGCAGCCTACCCGGAGGTTGTCCCCGAAGGGAAGAGAGCGGGCCGCCCCCCGACCCTGTGGGCCTTCCCTCCTGCTTGGCCTTGCTCCCGGCGGGGGTTGCCTGGCCGCGCCGGTTGCCCGGCGCGCCGGTGGTCTCTTACACCACCTTTTCACCCTTACCCGGTCTGACGACCTGCGGCGGTCTGTTTCTGTGGCCCTGTCCCCGAGTCACCTCGCCCGGGCGTTACCCGGCGCCGTGCCCTGTGGAGTCCGGACTTTCCTCACCCCGGCAACGCGAAGCGTCCCGGAGCGCGACTGCCTGACCAACTCAAGCTCATTCCCAGCATACTACGATTCGTCGTTCCGTCAATGGGACCTGGGCTTGAACGTCCACAGGCCGATCTCCGGTGGCGCGAGAAACCGTGCGCGCGGTGCCCCTAGCCCTTCCATCCCCAACCCGCGACTGACGTAAAGGGTGCATGCCCCATTTCGGTAAAGGCCCATTTCATAACGCTTCCCAAAACGCGAGCTGGTTGCTACCGCGCCGTAGAGGGGCAGGCGGATTTGCCCACCATGCGTATGTCCACACAGGTACAGGTGCACGCCGGCTTCGGTGGCTACGGGCATAAGGTCCGGGGTGTGATAGAGCAGCAGGGTGAAGGCATTATCGGTTGCCGGGTCTGTCAACCGCTTCAATGCCGCCGTATCACGGTCTATGTCGTAGGTGGTGCGCACGCCGAGAAGCCGGATCGTGTTGTCGCCGTGATGGATGGTCACGGCTTGATCGTTGAGCCAGTGGATGTCCAGGTCGGCGAAGATCCCCGGCACGATGCCTTCGACATCCACAACGGGACTGCCGGTGACAGCGTAGACGCCGAGCGGCGCGTGAAGCTGCGCCAGCAGGTTTCGCGCGCCTTCTTGGGCTGCTGGATCGTACACCGAGGATAGGTTAAGGTAATCGCCGGTGAGTAAAATGAGGTCGGGGCGCAGCCTGGCCACTTGCGCCAACAGGGCATGTTCCCGAGGCGAGTAGCCCTCGAAGTGCAGGTCGGAGATGTGCAAGACCCGGAGCGGTGGGGCCTCTTTCCAGTGCGGCGGATGGTAATGGATGTGTGTGAGGGTGAGGCGGAATGGCTCGATCCAGGTCGCGTGAATTGCGGCGGCGCTCATCAACGCCTGAATGGCCGCGACGAGGGCCAGCCCCGTCGTCGTCGGCACAAGCCACGCGCCTATCCATAAGAGCGCCACACGCACCAGCGTCAACGCCAGCAGCGACGGTGTGACCGGTCCCCACGAGCGTCGCCTCACCGGCAGCAGGGCCAACATTGCCCAATCTACGGCCAGAAAAAACACGCTTACCAGGGTTGCCGGCAGTTGCAGGGAACGCCAGGGCCATCCGGCGATGGCCACCAGCGCGATCCAGGCCGGCAACAAGCTCAACGGTTGGATGCGCCCCAGCAGGCCGCTAAAAATCAACGCCCGGTGAACCCAGGAGCTGTGTCCATCGGCGCGGTCGGAGGGAATTTGGGATAAAGGCGGGAAATTGGATGGTGTCATAGGTCCTCGAATAAGCGTGCGATTTCGTCGCGTGGAAACGTGGGAAGAGGATACGCGGCGTGTCCATCGCGCACGATGACCCCCGGTTCCTCCCGGATAACACCGATGACGACGGCAGGGATGCCGGCCGCGCGGAGAGCCTTCACGATGCGCGGCGCGCTGTGGTCGGCGACGGCCGCCAGCAGGGACCCGGACGCGATGAGGCCGAGAGGATCCAGCCCCAGAGCCGCACACAGCAGGCGCGTCTCCGGGTAGATGGGGAAGGTTGCAGCGTCCAATACCGCACCCACGCCGGCAGCCTCGGTTAGCTCGTGGATGCCGGTGGCGATGCCGCCCTCCGTGGGGTCGTGCATGGCATGGACTTCACCGGCGGCTACGACGATGGCCGCATCGCGCACTACGCTGATCCCTGGATTGTGCAAGAACCGCGCGGCGCGTTCCAGAACCGCCGGAGTGACTTTGTCCTGCAAGCGATCGGCGGCTTCACGTGCCAGAATTGCCGTGCCTTCCACGCAGATGCCTTTGGTGAGGATGAGGGCGTCGCCGGGCCGTGCGCCATCTGAGCGTACCAGACGCTCCGGCGCCACCTCACCGAACATCGCGCCAACGACGATGGGCCGATCCAGACCGTGCGTGATTTCTGTATGCCCACCGACAACGCTCACGCCGATCTCATGGCCTGCCGTATGCAGTTGCGTGAAGATGCGCTCCACCAGGGCGTGATTGGTCTTGCCTTCAGGCAACAACAGCGTGGCAATGAACCAACGCGGCTGCGCACCCAGGCAGGCCACGTCGTTGGCGTTGACGTTCATCACGTACCAGCCGATCTCATCGGTGGCGAAGGTGATAGGGTCGCTTTTGGCGATGAGATAACGGTCCCCAAAATCAATGACGGCCGCGTCGCGCCCCAGCCCCGGCCCGAAGATCACCCGTGGGTCCGGTTCGCCGAGCGGGCGGCGCAGTAACTCGACGAGATCGGCCTGAGGAAGTTTGCCAAGTGGATAGATTGAAGTCTTCTGTTGTTGAGATGTCATGATTATTCTTGAGCCGGAAATTGGGCTATTCACCTACCAGGATGGCGATTTCATCCACTGCCGCGCCGTAGGTGTGCCCGGAAGCATAAATATCCACCCGCTGGATGCTGACCGGTTCGATGCCCTTCTCGTGGAGTAGGGGCAGCAGGTTGGGGGATTCGTAGCTGTGCCATACGCCGGGCTGGGCCACTTTGATATGCACGGCTTGCCATTCGCAGCTCTGGCAAAACGGTTTGTCGGTACCTTCGATGGCGTAGAAGCCCTGCAACCATTCTCGCACCGCGCCGCTCTGATCGGTAAATTTGATGCGGATCATAACAGGACATTCGGTGCCCAACGAGCCGCAGCTACTGAGAGTTTGAGCATCTACACGCAGGCGCGCGCGCACGCGCAACGATTTGATCCCGCGAATGTCCTGGTTGATTTCCTGGGTGACGCCGGTCTCCGAAAATCCCTGTCCCACCCGTTCAAGCAAGATGATGTGACGGTTGTCGCCCAACATCGTCTGGCGTACTGCTCCGCTGTCTTCATTGGCGAAGGCGGTACGTCCAAAGATTTTCCAGGTGCCTTCAAGCGGTTGTTCAAAGTTGCCGTTGCGGTTGCGGAGGATATCGCGTTCGCCGGTATAGATTTCCTTCAAGCCGGCAGCGGTCAACTCTGCGCGTTGCAACTCGGTCAGTATGAACTTCTCACCGGTTGCCGGGTTAGGAACGGAGGCCTGCCCACTGCTGACCGCGAACTCGGTTTGCTCGCTTTCGACAACGACCCGATAAATGCCCTGTCCCATTTCGGCAGTGCCGTGCGGGGTTTCGACGCGCAGGAGGGTATCACGGGTGTTGCCTTCGATGGAGATCTGTATGTTGGCCCCGCGACGGATGCGTAATGTGATCTTGTGTGGCAGCCGACTGAGAGCAAAGCGCGGAGTTCGGGCGTCCATGACGAGAGCTTCGGTATCGCCGTAGCACTGTACGGTGACGATCGGCGCCGTGGTTGTGTCTCCTGTGGCGTTATCGGGATGATAGAAAAGCAGCCACGCTTCGGCATTTTCGGTGAGTTTGAGGGTGCTATCGGCCATCACCTCGGTATTTTCGCCGAGGTTGAGCAGGATGGCCGGGCCGTTTTGGGCCGGTTGCAGGGAAACCACCCCGTCCCGTGGTTGAACGACGATCTTCAGGGGACGGGTGACGTTCAACAACAGCCAGCGTGCGCCGAGGGGCACACCGATCGCCAGTCCCAGACAGATGACAAAGGAGGTCAGGAGGATGATCCAGGCGAGGGTTTGGAGCTTTTTGAATTTGTTCATGGTGTTGGGATGGCTACCAGCGGATATGGAAACCGCTAAATG
Source organism: Anaerolineae bacterium (assembly GCA_035373625.1). GTDB lineage: Bacteria > Chloroflexota > Anaerolineae > B4-G1 > SLSP01 > DSWT01. The sequence goes on from DAOSNS010000008.1 coordinate 96,061, forward strand.
TCTCTTTGGGGGCGTGCCAGCTTACATCGAGATGGCTGACCAGACCGGAGCGGGGGCCGCTGTATACCTGACGTGTCAGACGTTCCAATGCGTCACGCGGACCTTCTGCCCAAATCTCGACGGTGCCGTCATCGCAATTGCGCACCCAACCCACCAGTCCCATTGCCAGCGCCCGCGTCTGCACGAAACTGCGGAACCCCACGCCCTGTACGTAGCCGTGGACGATGATATGCACGGCGGTTTTGGCATTGTCAATCTCAGTCATTCTGTTTTCCTCCACGACCCTTATTCTATCCCAGTCACCTTATCTGGCAAATGCCCGTGCCAGGGCTATTACATTTGGCCGCTTCCGGCAACTGAATACGGCCTAAAGACGCCGCTTTAGCGGCACAACAGACAGCACGGCGGGACAAAGCAGAGTTTCCCAAATGTGATAGCCCTAATGCCTGTGCTCCTTTGCTTTGTCATTCCCTCAAACCGGGCTATAATGAAAGCTGCTTATGAACACAGAGAAGCGGCGTCTGGTCGCATTTAACGCGCATTTGCTCACCGCTGCGGATTCGTACCGCAGCGCCGGCATTGCCGTATATGTGATGAATCTGCTGCGCCACCTGGCCGATGTTCCAGACGGTCTGGAGTACCGGGTGCTCCTGGGGGACAAAGGACTGGCGGTAGAAAACTTCGATCTGCCGGTCATCTTTTCACGTGTGCCGACCACCCGGCCGGAGGTGCGCATCCTTTGGGAACAGGGCCGCTTGCCCTGGTTGCTGCGCCAGTTGGACGCCGATTTGCTCCATGCCCCGGCTTTCGTCGGGCCGTTGCTGTCGTCCTGCCCGCAGGTCATCACCGTACACGATTTAAGTTTCTTGCGCCATCCAAAGTTTTTTCGACGTGGCAATCGCCTGTATCTGCAAACGTTCACCGGCATCGCATGCCGCCGCGCCGCCGCCGTGATCGCCGTCTCGAATTTCACCGCCAGTGAGGTGCGTACGCTCCTGAGGGTGCCGGCGGAGCGTGTACACACGATCTATCACGGCGTTGACCCGCGTTTTCGTCCCCTTCCGCCGAAAGAGGTGGCAACCTTCCGCCGGGCGATGCAATTGCCCGAACGGTTTGTGCTCTACCTGGGCACATTGGAACCGCGCAAGAATCTGCCGCAACTGGTGCGCGCCTTTGCTCGTTTGCGCGACCCTGACCTGCATCTGGTGCTGGCCGGCGGACGAGGCTGGCTTTATGAACAGGTCTACGCGGAGGTGGAGCGCCTGGGGTTGAGCGCGCGCGTTCACTTACCCGGCTTTGTGGCGGCCGAGGCGCAGGCGCTCTGGTATAATGCCGCCGAGGCTTTCGCCTACATTTCGCATTATGAAGGCTTCGGCTTGCCGGTCGTGGAAGCATTGGCCTGCGGGGTTCCGACTTTGGCCGCCGCACGCACATCGCTGCCCGAGGCTGCGGGGGATGGGGCCTTGCTGGTTGCGCCGGACGATGAAGCCGCGATTGCCGATGGGTTGCAGCGTTTGTTGACCGACACAGCCTTGCGTGAAGCGTTGCGTCAGCGCGGGCTGGCGCATGCAGCGCGCTTTTCATGGTCGGAGACGGCGCGCCAGACGGCGGCTCTGTATCGGCAAGTTCTAGCGACAAGCTGAGAGGTGTGAATGAGCACAAAAAACCGCAATGCCGCGCCGGTGTGGGTCATCGCGTTGGATGTCGTGATGATCAATGTGGCGATGGGATTGGCTTATGTGCTGCGCTATCGTTTGCAGTGGTTTGTGGATATTGTCTTCGATGCGCCGTTTCGTGCTTATCTCCCTTTCTCCGCGCTTTTTTCGGTCGTTGTTCCGCTTGTTCTCTGGATCAATAAAGCCTATAGCCACTGGCGCGGACGGGTGTGGATTGATCAGGTTTACCAGGTCGCCACAGCCGTCGCAACGGCCGTTGTGATCGCCCTCGCGGTCGCTTTTGCTTTCCGGCCATTGGTCTACTCGCGGCTGCTGCTTTTGGAAGCCGGCTTCTTTATGATCGTCTTGCTGGCATTAGGGCGCGCGCTGGCCTTGTTGATTCAGGCGCACCTGCGACGTAAGGGGATCGGCGTCCGGCGCACACTGATCGTCGGCGCCGGTGAGGTAGGACGCCGGGTGATGCGAACGCTGGTGGCGCGGCCGGATTTGGGTTATGAGATTGTCGGCTATGTGGACGACAACCCGGATAAAGGTGAAAGTAGCCTTGGTCGCATCAAGGGGCTGGGTGATCTCGATCAGCTCCCACGGATCATTGACGCCGAGAAAGTAGATGAAGTCATCATCACCCTGCCTTGGGCCTATCAGCGGCGCATTTTGAACATCCTGCGCGAGTGCGAACGGCGCAATGTGGCGGCGCGGCTGGTCCCCGACTTGTTTCAGATGAGCCTGAGCCGTGTCGAGGTGAGCGATCTGGGTGGTGTGCCGCTTATCGAGGTCCACGAAATCGCCTTTAGCCCGGTCGCGCTGATCATCAAACGGCTGATGGACCTCGTGGTGGCCAGTCTGGGGCTGTTGCTGGGATGGCCGCTTTTGCTGCTCATCGCCTTGCTGATTAAATGTGATTCGCCGGGGCCGGTGTTGTTCAAACAAGAACGGGTAGGCAAGAATCTCAAACGCTTCACCATTTACAAATTCCGTTCGATGCGGGTGGGTGCCGAAGAGGAGCTGGAAGAGCTGAAAGAAGCGATCGGACACGACGACGTGACGTTCAAAATGCGCGACGACCCACGGGTGACACGGGTGGGACGTTTCCTGCGGCGCACCAGCCTGGACGAACTACCGCAGCTCGTCAATATCCTGCGCGGAGAGATGAGCCTCGTTGGCCCGCGTCCCCCCATCCCCGCCGAGGTGGAGCAGTATCAGCCCTGGCACATGAAGCGTCTGACCGTCCCCCCCGGCCTGACCGGCCTGTGGCAAGCCAGCGGGCGCAGCGAACTGACTTTTGATGAGATGGTCCTGTTGGATTTGTACTACATTGAGCACTGGTCACCGTGGCTTGATATTGCCATTATGGTGCGTACCATTCCCAAAGTGCTTTTAGGTGACGGTGCGTATTGACATTCGACCGAGGTAAAAAATATGCATTCCTCTCTGGTTGAACTTACGGCTGAAGAGCAACAAGCAATGCTCGATTTTCTCCGCGCCCTGGTGCGAACCCCTAGCTTTTCCGGGGATGAAGGCGCCGTCGCGGCGTTGGTGATGGCGGAAATGCGACGCCTGGGTTTCGATGATGTGTGGATGGACGCGGCGGGAAACGTGGTGGGGCGTGTCGGACCGCAAAATGGCCCCGCGCTCATGCTTAACAGTCACATGGATACGGTCAAAATTGCCGATCCCGACGCCTGGAACGTGGATCCGTTTGGTGCCGAAATCCGCGAAGGACGCCTTTACGGATTGGGGGCGTGTGACATGAAAAGCGGCCTCGCGGCGACCGTGTATGCTGCCGGATTGTTGAAAAAGCGTGGTGTCGCCCTGCAGGGGCCACTGCTGGTGGCCTGCGTCGTCCTTGAAGAACCCGCCGAGGGGACGGGCACACGGACGCTGTTTGAGGAGGATGGCCTGCATCCCGATTGGGTCGTCATTGCCGAGCCGTCACATCTCCAAATCGTGCGTGGGCAGCGTGGCCACGTGGAGATGACGTTGACCGTCAAAGGTCGCTCGGCGCACTCTTCGGCGCCTGAACTCGGGCGCAACGCCATTTACGGCGCCGCGCGTCTGATCTTCAACCTGGAAATCCTGGCCGGACAGTTGGCGGATGATCCCTTCCTGGGGCCGGGCGTGCTTGCCGTCACCGACATCCGCTCGAACGCCGTCAGCCGCAACGCCATTCCCGACCGCTGCGAGATGACCCTGGATCGGCGTTTGACCATCGGCGAAACCGAGGCGATGGCGGTGCTGGAAATTCAGCGCATCATCACCCGTGAAGGCGCCAATGCGGAAGTGCGTGTGATCGAGGAAGAGGTAACAACACACACCGGTAAGGTCTATCGCGTGCGGCGGGCGTCGCTGCCGTGGGCTTTGGAGGAACGTCACCCGTTGGTGAAGGCCATGGCGCAGGCCGTGCGAACGGTTGGCCTGCGCCCGACTATGACACGCTGGCATTTTGCGACAGAAGGCGCGTATACCGCCGCCGTGGCGCAGGTGCCTACCGTCGGCTTCGGACCGGGCAATCCTGCATTACCACACACCGTCAACGAATACGTCGAAATCGGGCAGGTCTACGCCGCCGCGCAGGTCTATGCTGCACTGGGGATGCAACTGCTGGCAGGCTAAGCCTAAACGCTTGGGTTGACACAGAATTCGGAGTGCCGGTGGTTGGATGAAGGTAACATTCAAACGGATTTTCAAGGGAGGATTTCCGTGGTTGATTTTTATGTCTCACCGGATATTCAACAAGCTATAGATGCCGGGCAGCCGCTTGTCGCGCTGGAATCGGCGTTGATCACGCACGGGTTTGCTTACCCGGCGAATGTTGACATCACCCTGCGGATGGCCACGGCAATTCGCGCGGAGGGGGCGGTGCCGTGCGTCATCGGACTGTGGCGCGGCGTCATAACCATCGGACTGAGCGAAGCGCAGGTAGAGGCGCTGGCGACCGATAAAACGGCGGTCAAGGTGAGTGTGCGAGATCTCCCATTGGCGGGATTGCGTGGCGTCCACGGCGGCACGACCGTCGCGGCGACGGCGTTACTGGCGCACCGCGCCGGGATTCGTGTCTTTGCGACCGGCGGCATCGGCGGGGTGCATCGCGGGCACCCGGAGGACATTTCCGCCGACTTGCCGGTACTGGCCTCCACGCCGTTGATCGTCGTGTGCGCGGGCGCGAAGTCCATCCTCGACCTGCCGCGCACACTGGAATACCTGGAAACCTGGGGGGTGCCGGTGTTGGGCTGGCAAACCGACGAATTCCCGGCCTTCTACAGTCGGGTGTCCGGCCTTAAAGTGGATCTGCGCGTCGAAGAGGCAACGCAAGTGGCGGAGGTATTTCGCGTCCAGCGGGCGCTGGCGCTATCGCAAGGGATGCTGGTGACCGTCCCGGTTCCTATCGAGGATGAGATCCCCGCTGCGGACGTTGAGCCGCTCATCGCCCGGGCCGTCGCCGAGGCCGATGCTCAGGGCATCACCGGCAAGGCCATTACGCCGTTTATCCTCGCCCGCATGGTCGCGCTCAGCGATGCGCGCACCAAACGCGCCAATGAGAGCCTGTTGGTCAACAACGCTTGCGTCGCGGCTCGCATTGCTTTGAGCCTCAAGTAGACGCGGGCGACGTTCCAACGCTCAAATCACCCCCATCTTCTCCAGCAGATGCGCGGGTGTCATCGGCAGGCGGTCCGGGCGGATACCCACGGCGCGATAGATGGCGTTGGCGATGGCGGCGGGCGGCGGGACAATCGGTGGTTCACCCACGCCACGCACGCCGAACGGGTGCTCTGGATACGGCACCTCGACGATCACCGTCTCGATCAACGGTACATCCAGAGCCGTGGGAATTTTGTAATCGAGGAAGTTGGCGTTGAGCATTTGCCCCTTCTCGTTGTAGGCGTAGCCCTCATAAAGCGCCCAGCCGATGCCCTGTGTCGCGCCACCCTGCATCTGGCCTTCGACCATGGCCGGATGGACGGCCCGACCCACATCCTGCACGACGGTATAGCGCAACAATGTCACCTTGCCCGTTTCGGGATCTACCTCCACATCGGCGATCTGTGTGCTGAACCCTGCGCCCCATTGTGGCACATCCACATTGACAAGGCTGCTGACGGCGCCCCCGAATCTGGTCACAAGCTGCGCCAGTTCTGCGAAGGTGAAACGGAACTCGTTGCCGGCGGAAAATACGCCCTGGGCATAGGTCACGTTTTCCACGGGGACATCCCACAGCTCTGCTGCGCGCCTCCGCATCTGCGCAATGATGTCCTGGGCCGCTTTGATCGCCGCAATGCCGGTGGCGTAGGTGGTGCGGCTCCCCGCGCTCACGTCGGCGTAACCGGTCGTGTCGGTGTCGCCCACACCCGGTTTGATCCGTTCCGGCGGTAATTCCAGGGCCTCGGCGGCCTGCATGGCGAGGGTCGTGCGCGTGCCGCTCAAGTCCACCGAACTGGTGACCAGGTTCACGGTCCCGTCCCCGTTGACGGTGAGAGTGCAGCTTGAACGCCCGCCCCAGTTGCCCCAATAGCCGTGTGCCACGCCGCGTCCGCGTCGCATTCCCGGCCGGGGATCACCCAATGGAGCGTTGTAATGCGCGCAGGCGCGCGCAGCTTCGAGCGTCTCGATACCGCCGATGTGGCCGTGTGTTCCGCCGTCGAGGCGCACATCGCCCTCTTTGGCGTGATTGCGCAGGCGGAATTCGATGGGGTCGAGGCCCAATTTTTCGGCCAATTCGTCAATCACCGTTTCAGCGGCGAAATTGGCCGGTGTGGCTCCCGGCGCGCGGTATGAAGAGACGCGGGGGCCGTTTGTCACCACGTCGTAACCGTCAATTTGCCCGTTGGGGATGGCGTACGGTCCGAACATCACGTTGGCGCCGGAACCGACCGGTGAGCCGGGATATGCGCCGGCGGCGTAGTACAACTCGGCCTGGGCTGCGGTGATGCGCCCATCGCGCGTGGCGCCCATTTTCACACGGAAGGCGGCCCCGGAACTCGGCCCGGTCGCCATGAAGACATCCGGGCGGGGCATGGTCACTTTGACCGGGCGCCGCGCTTTGCGGGCCAGTAATGCGGCGACGACATCCACATAACTGGTGTTTTTGCCGCCAAAAGCTCCGCCGACCTCCGTGGGCACGACGCGCACGCAGGCCAGCGGCAGGTGTAACAGCCAGGCCACGTGATCGCGCACGGCAAACGATCCCTGCGTGGTGGTGTAAATCGTCAGTGTGCCGGTGTCGCTCCAGGTGGCGGTGGCGGCGTGGCTTTCGATGTAGCCCTGGTGGACGGTGACGGTGCGGAATTCGCGCTCGACGATGACATCGGCCTCGGCGAAGCCGCGCGCCGGATCCCCTTTCACATACCGGAAGTGCTCGGCGATATTGCTTGGCTTGTCGCTGCGTCCGGCAGGCGAACGGGTGCGCATCTCTTCGTGCAGGATGGGGGCATCGTCGCGCATGGCCTCCAGCACGTCCGTCACCGCCGGCAGCACCTCGTACTTGACGACAATGAGCCGGGCCGCTGCTTCGGCGATGGTCGGGGTGCGCGCGGCGACGGCGGCGACCGCCTGCCCCGCATAGAGCACTTTATCGCCGGCGAGGGTGTTGTCGCGCGCGTACCGTTGATCGGTATCTTCCGCCGGGGGCAAATCTGCCGCCGTGACGACCGCGTAGACGCCCGGCAGGGTTTCGGCGCGGCTTGTGTCTATGGAAAGGATGCGCGCATGCGCGTGGGGACTGCGCAAGACAAAGCCGTAGAGCATCCCCGGCAACGTCACATCCGGCCCGAAAACGGCCTTGCCGGTCACTTTGTCTGCACCGTCGTAGCGGGGCAGGCGTTCGCCGATGACGTTGAACGGTTTTTTATCGGGTGTGGTCATACGTTTATCTCCTTCAAAAATGCCAACGGATCGAACGGATTTTTCTTTTCAATCCATTTCATCCGTTGAATCCGTTGACAAATTTTCGTGCTTGTATAATGTGCGATAGCCCCGCCGTCTCCCTGGAAATCAGCGAATCAGCAAACCGGCGAATTGGCGAATCAGTGGATGGATGAATCGGCGACGCTGCTTAGATGGTCGGCAGCAATTTGCACGGCGCGGACGATTTTATCGTAGCCGGTGCAGCGACACAGGTTGCCCGACAGCCAGGCGCGAATTTGCGTTTCGCTGGGATGGGGTTCACGGTCGAGCAACGCTTTCGTGGCAATGAGAATCCCCGGTGTACAAAAGCCACATTGGAATCCATCTGCCTCGAGGAACGCTTGCTGGATGGGATGGAGTCCACGCCAATCCGCCAACCCTTCGACCGTCGTGACATTGCGCCCTTGAATTTCGACCCCGAGCACCAGACACGAGTTCACCAGTTGCCCATCCAACAAGACGCTGCATGCGCCGCAATTGCCGTCGTTGCAACCCTCCTTTGTGCCGGTTAGCCCCAGAATGTCGCGCAGACATTCGAGCAGGCTTTGCTGGGGTTCGCAAAGAAATTCGACGGCTTCACCGTTGATCGTGGCGGAAACGAGGGTTTTGTTAGTCATGGCAGGCTTCTCCTTTCGCGCGTTGATAGGCTCCGTGTAGCGCACGGCGGGTCAGAACGCCGACCAGGTGACGGCGTTGCGCGGCCGTGCCGCGCACATCGCTGATAGGGCGTGCGGCTTCCTGTGCCAGCGCGGCTGCTGCGGCGAAGGCTTCGTCGGTGGGCGCCGCGCCGACGAGTGCTTTCCCTGCGGCTTCGACAAACAACGGCGTTGGGGCGACGGCCGAAAGGGCAATCCGCGCATCGGCGATGGTTGTGCCGTCGGCATCCAATGCCAGCCACACACCGGCCCCGGCCACGGCGATGTCCATTTCGCCGCGTGGTGTGAAGTGCAGGTAGCGCGCGCCGCTGTGCGGTGTGGGGGACGGGAGCCGCAGGGAGACGAGCAGTTCGCCGGGACGGAGCACGGTTTTCCCCGGCGCGGTGCAGAACGCAGCGACGGGAATGTTACGGGTACCTTGCGGTCCGGCAATCGTCGCCGTCGCGGCGAGGACGATGAGCGCAGGGATGGAGTCGCCGCTGGGCGCGGCATTGCACAGGTTACCGCCGAGGGTGGCACGCCGCTGGATGGCCGCGCCGCCGATGAGGGACACCGCATCAACCAGGCCGGGGTAGTGCTGGCGCACGGCAGGATGATCACACAACCACGCGCAAGTGACTGCCGCGCCGATAGTCAACCCCTCGACGGGGTCAAAGGTGATGTGGTTCAGTTCGGGGATCCGTTTGACATCCACCAACATCTCTGGAGCATACAGGCCGCGCCGCATCTGCACCAGAAGATCCGTTCCTCCGGCGAAGGGACGCGCTTCCCGGTGTGGATCGGCCAGCAGCGCCACCGCCTCCCCGACGGATGCCGGTGCTTGATAAGCAAAAGGTTGCATAAGTGTCCTCCTAAAAATGGCGAATGGTGAATGGCGAATGGCAGATCACCAATTGCCGATTCCTAATCCCCACTTCCCAATCCCCAGTCCTTAATCCCCAATCCCTAATCCTCCGTCAGCAATGCCTGGAAGCGCTTGTTGCCGCGGATGAAGTCGAAGTCGCTGTCGCGCTGGGCCATGGTGCGGTAACGGGGATTAAGCTCGATTGCCTTTTCCAGCCAGGTGCAGGCCACGCTGGCGTTGTTCATCAGACCGGCGGCGCAGGCGGCGTTGTAATAGGCCGTGGCATATTGCGGATTGGCGATCACCGCTTGCCGATATTCGGCGATGGCCTGCGCGTACTGTTTCAAGCGCACATAGCACAGCCCCCGGTTGTTGTAGGCCACGGCGTAATGGGGATCGAGCGTGACGGCCTGCGTGTAATCTTCCAATGCCTGCGCGTATTGCTGCAAGCGCATGTATGCCTGCCCGCGATAGTTGTAGGCGATGGCATTTTCGGGATTGAGCGCGATGGCCTGATTGTAATCGGCGATAGCGTGCTGGTACTCTTCCTGTGCTGCGTAGGTCAGTCCCCGGTTGAGGTAAGCGTCGGCATAGTCGGGGTCGCGCAGAATGGCCTGATCGTAATCCGCGAGGGCGCGCGCATAGTCTTTGTGGTGATAATACACGTTGCCCCGGCTGTTGTAAGCCAGCGGATCATCGGGATTGAGGGCGATAGCTTGATTGTAATCGGCCAGCGCCTGCTCGAAAGTGCCCTGCCGCGCATAGATCAGTCCTCGATTGTAGTAAGCGTCCGCGTGTTGGGGATCGAGTTCGATGACCCGACTGAAGTCGGCGGCGGCCTGTTCATAATATTGACGTTGGGCGTAGGCCAGCCCGCGATCGTAGTACGCCTGGGTACAGGTTGGGTCGAGCGCGAGTGCCTGGTTGAATTCCCGGATGGCCTTCTCGTATTCCCCCATGTTGAGATAAATGGCAGCGCGGCGCAGGTAGTCGGAAGTTGGGGATACAGAGTCAGGCGTCGGGGACGCTTCCGGCGTTTCCGGGGTAGGAGTGGGGAGTACAGAGTCGGGGGTAGGGGAGACCTCCGGCGCTTCCAGCTCCTGGGTGATGAGAGGTTCTGCGGGCGCGGTTTGGGATTCGGCGACCTTTGGCGTGACGGCTTCCGGCGGCCCGGCGAGGTCTTCTTTCATCGGCGTCTCTTTGACCTGCAACCGTGGGATGGGCACGGTTTTGGCTTCTCGATCCACGTCGGGCAACGGCTCCGGCATCACCTCTGGCGGGGAGGGCATGGCCTCGTGCTTGAGTTCCGCGACCTTGAAAGGCGTCTCTTTTTGCGTACCCTCAGGCGCTGCCTCGGCTACGGCAATGGTGGGTTCGGGGATGATCTCCTCCGGTGCGGGTGTCTCTAGCACCACTTCGGCCGCCGGTTCGGGCATTTCCGGCACGGCTTCGATTTCCGGTTCGGGCATTTCCGACACCGTCTCGGCTTCCGGTTCGGGTGTTTCGACCGTGGGTTCTGCCTCCGGCATGGGGGCAAAGCGTCCCAGCCGCGCCAGGACGATTCGGCGAATCTCCTGGATTTCACGCTGCGCCGCTGCACTGAGGTCCTCGCGTTGGGCACAGGTTTCGCAGAACGTCAGCGCCGCCTCCCAGTCCTGATGTTCGAGCGCGTGCCAGCCATCGTGTAGCAGAGTGTTCCATTCACCGACGATATTGGGCGTCAACTGTGCTTCGGCGGCCTCTTGCCACGTCGCGGCGATCTCGCCGGCCAGGGGGTAGTAGATCCGCAAAGCTCCCAGGAAGGTCTCCACACCCTCCTGGATGGTTTGTACGTCCCGCAGCATCAGCCCGTGATACAGCGCTTCGAGTTTGTCGCCGCGCCAACGCGCATCACGGTACAGCGTGAGGCCGCCGTTTCCGGCACTACGGCGCCGGTACCGGTAATAGTCGTGGAGCCGCGTGTGGGCGCTTTGGACAAGCGCGGGCATCTGTTGTTGGGCGAAAGCAAGCAGGCGGCGGCGCAGTTCCGGGTGATAACGCCCATATCCCGGCTGTTTGATCACCAGCGGGGATTCGAGCAACCATTGGACCAACGCGGCATCGCTGCTATCGGTGGCGACCCGGACGACATCCGCATCCAGGCGGCGCGCGACAGCGCATTGCAGGACGATATCGCGGCGTTCCGGCGGTTCGAGCCATTTGAGGTAGCGATCCACAGGCGTCAGCGCCAGGTCGCCGGCGCTTCCCCCTGTGGCGCTCGCCAGCAGGCGCACCATCACCGGCAATCGCTCCGAGAAAGTGAGAATGTCGTTCACACGGTCGGCATCGGCAACGCCGGCGGAAGCCAGACAGGCACGGGTTTCTGCTTCGGTGAAGGGTGGCAGCTCGAAAATAGCCATCACCGGACGGAAGGCCGTCCACGTCTCATCCGGCGGCTGCGTCCCTGCCAGCGCCACCCAGATATTGGTGCGCATCTCGTAGCGCGTGAGCCAGTCCTGCAACCACCCTTGCAGGTGCGGGGCGAGATGTTCCCAGTCATCGAAGCACAAGAGCATCGGGCGCACGGTTGCCCAGGCGTTCATATCCTTGACGAAAATCTGGGTCAATGTTTCGACCGGCGTTTTGACCAGGGCGATTTTGGTCGGGTTGCCAAAACGCTCAAACAGGTACTTGTTCCACGCCTCGGTGCGCACCTCCTGCGCCTCGGCGATGTCACCGAGCAAATCGAAGACGCCGGCGGGCGTGTTGAAATCCTCGGCAACCATGCGTGTACAGACGGTGTATTCCTCGTAACGTTCTTCAAAGGCGGTGAACGGCGTTCCGGCTGCAGCGAATTGCTGCGCCATACCGAGCAGCGTTTGCAGGATGGTCTGTTCGCGGATGGCTGTGGCCTGCGCTGCGTCCACCTGGACGGTCACGGCGTTGTGCTCCTGGGCGATGGTGTGATATTGTGACAGCAGTGCACTTTTGCCGATGCCATCCGGTCCGTGGACGGCGAAAATGAGATAAGCGGGAACCTGATACAAAAAGTTAAGGCGGAATAATTCCTGTTCACGTTCGCGCCCGAAGAACAGCGTGCCGTGGCGCTGCTCCAATAGTTTTTGCCAGGTGGCGGATTTGCTTATCATAAAAAAACCTCCCTAGAGAATAGTGATTAGGGATGAGGATGGGGAATTGGGGATTAGGATACTGCCCGATCCCTAATCCCCGGTCCCGGATTCCCTCCCAAACCGGAATCCCGAACTTGTTCGGGGCTTACGCGCAAACACGTCAACAAGGTGGGGATTCCGACCATTTGTCGCCGGACGATGCAGCACCATTTTAAGCGATGTTTCAGATTTGGGCAAGTGGGGGCGTTGTGACATTGGGCAACGCGGATCTGGCGATCCGCTCGAAGCGTTGGGCAACGCGGATCTGGCGATCCGCTCGAAGCATTGGGCAACGCGGATCTGGCGATCCGCTCGAAGCGTTGGGCAACGCGGATCTGGCGATTTGCTCGAAGCGTTGGGCAATGCGGATCTGGCGATCCGCTCGAAGCATTGGGCAACGCGGATCTGGCGATCTGCTTAAAGCTGGTTGAAGTCACTGTAACGAGAATGATAAAGCCCTGTTTGTTGCAAGCCGTACTTTTTGATGTAGAATAATGAGAGTAAAACAAGGGCGGCGGGCGCACAAAGTGATTTGCCGATCACCAATTGCTGATCCTTCAAACGCAGGGGGGGCACCATCAACCATTGGTTCGCCAGCGGTTGTATAAAAATAACTTCAGACGTTTCAACGTTCAAACGAATTTTCACAGGAGTAACCATGAAAGCGATCAACACACCCGAAGGAAGTATCTACCCTGATCCCAAACAACCAATTGCGGCGCGGGTCGCTGACCTGATTTCACGTATGACGCTGCCGGAGAAGGTTTCCCAGATGTTGCACGGCGCGCCGGCGATCGAGTGGCTGGGCGTGCCCGCCTACAACTGGTGGAACGAGTGCCTTCACGGCGTGGGGCGTGCCGGCATTGCGACAGTTTTCCCGCAGGCCATCGGTATGGCCGCGACGTGGAATACCGATCTGCTGCACCGGGTCGCCGTGGCGATCTCCGACGAGGCGCGCGCCAAGCACCATGCCGCGCTTGGAGAAGACGGCAGCTCGGAGCAATATTACGGCTTGACGTTCTGGACGCCGAACATCAATATCTTCCGCGATCCGCGCTGGGGCCGGGGACAGGAAACCTACGGCGAGGACCCCTATCTGACGGCGCGGATGGGCGTGACGTTTATCAAAGGTTTACAGGGCGATGACCCGAAGTATCTCAAGGTCGCGGCAACGGCCAAGCATTTCGCCGTCCACAGCGGGCCGGAGAACGAACGCCATCATTTCGATGCACGGGTGAACGCGCGCGATATGTGGGAGACCTATCTGCCGGCCTTCGAAGCGTGTGTTCGCGAGGCCAAAGTGGCGGCGGTGATGGGCGCGTACAACCGTACCAACGGCGAGCCGTGTTGTGCCAGCCCGACGTTGTTGCAAAAAATCCTCCGCGAGCAATGGGAATTCGGCGGCCCCGATGGGGTGAATGGACACATCGTTTCCGATTGTTGGGCGATCAGGGACATTTGGGCGTACCATCAGGTGGTGCAAACGCCCGCCGAAGCGGCGGCGCTGGCCGTGAAGACCGGCTGTGATTTGAACTGCGGCGAAACCTATGGCAATTTACTTATCGCGTTTGAGCAGGGTCTTATTGACGAGGCGACGATTGACAGGGCGCTGACCCGGCTGTTCACATTACGCTTCAAGCTGGGGATGTTCGATCCGCCGGAGATGGTGCCTTACGCACAAATTCCTTTTGAGGTCAACGATTGTGAGGCGCACCGCGCGCTGGCGCTGCAAACCGCGCGCGAGTCCATCGTGCTGCTCAAAAACGCCGACGGCTTCCTGCCGTTGGATAAGACCGCCATCAAGAAAATCGCCGTTATCGGCCCCAACGCCGACGATGAACTGGTCTTGTTGGGGAACTACTTCGGCTGGCCGTCGCGTTCGGTCACGCCGCTGCAAGGCATTCGCAACAAAGTCGGCGCGGACGTGGAGGTTTTGTACGCGCCCGGCTGCGATATTCGTGACCATGATGCCTCCGGTTTTGCCAAAGCCATCGCCATTGCCCAGCAGGCCGATGTGGTCATCGCCGTGATGGGGCTTTCGCAGCTTGTCGAAGGCGAGGAAGGTCAGCAGGAAGGGGTCAAGGATGGACGACATAGCACCGGCGACCGCGATGATATTGCCCTGCCGGAAGTGCAAGAAGCGCTGTTGCGAATGGTGGCGGCGACCGGCAAACCGTTGGTGCTCGTCCTGCTCAACGGGAGCGCGGTGGCGGTCAACTGGGCCCAGGAACACGCGGCGGCCATCGTCGAAGCGTGGTATCCCGGCGAGGAAGGCGGGACGGCGATTGCAGATGTGCTCTTCGGCGATTACAACCCTGCCGGACGGCTGCCGGTGACGTTCTACAAGTCGGTGGATGATTTGCCGCCTTTCCGCGATTACGCTATGCAAGGCCGCACCTACCGCTATTTTGACGGCGAGGTGCTTTACCCCTTCGGCTACGGCCTGAGTTATACCACTTTCGCCTACAGCGACTTGACCCTCAGCGCTGACACCCTCCGCGCCGGTGAAAGTCTCACGGTGAGTGTGAAGGTCACGAATACAGGCAAGCGCGCCGGCGATGAGGTCGTGCAGCTTTATGTGCGCGATGTGGAGGCTTCGGTACCCGTCCCGATTCGCCAATTGCAGGGCTTCACGCGCATTCACCTGGAACCCGGCGCGCAACAGACCGTCACCTTCACCCTTGCACCGCAGCAGATGACGCTCGTCACCGACGATGGGCAGCGGGTGATCGAACCGGGCGTCTTCGAGGTGGCGGTCGGCGGCGGGCAGCCCGGCACCGGCGCACCGGTCGTTGTGGGGACGTTTACGGTTGTGGGTTGAGGGTTGCGGGTGAAGCGTTGCGAGTTAAGGGTTAGGGATTGCGGGATAAGAGTTATGAGATACTTCATCTCTTGTTCCTTATCCCTCATTTCTCGCTGCTCACTTCTCGTTCTGTTGATTGTGATGACGGGGGCCTTTGCCGCGTGCGCGACGCCGTTGCCCGAAAAAGTGATCCAAACCGTGACCGTGGTGGTGACGCGCGAAGTCCCGGTCGAGGTCACGAAGGAAATTGTTGTTACCCGCGAAATCACCGTTGAAGTCCCATTCGAGAAAATCGTCGAGGTGACACCCACACCGCTGCAACCGGTGATCGTTAGCGTGAGCGAGGCCGCGTTGCCGGATGACGCTTTGGGCATGCAGCGCCAGCGCTGGATGTTGGAGCGCTTCCGCCTTCTCCGTCCCGACGTGGTGATCAATCCCAGCACTTACCACTACGACCCGCAAACATTCATCACCCACACCCATAGTCCGTTGGAAGATACCTACGCCGTGTCGTTGACCGATGCCCGCGCGCTCATCGAGGCCGGCTATGCGGCGGACATCACCGCCTATGTGGAAAACACCCCTTATCGCGCGGCCTATCACCCGGCGCTGCTGACGCTGGCGCAAGATGCCTATGGCAACATCTACGGTCTGCCGCACGCCGCCAACGGTCTGGGGCTGATGTACAATCGGCGGCTGTTCGCGGAGGCCGGTCTCGATCCCGACAAGCCGCCGCAGACATGGGATGAAGTGCGCGCGTATGCGCAACATATTCATGCCAATCTTGAGGGTGTGGACGGCTTCAACATCCGCAACGAGGGCGCGCTCGGTGGCTGGATGAGCGTGGCGATGATGATGTCCTTCGGTGGGGATGTGGTGCAGCAGGTGGAAGGCCGGTGGATTGCCGTTTATAACAATCCCGCCATGGTGGCCGCGATGCAGTTCATGCACGATCTGCGCTGGCAGGACGGCGCGACCACATCCGACATCACCAGTTGGGGCAACTATGCTCTGGTGCTTGACTTTGTCGGCGGGAAAACTGCCATGACCATCGCCAGCGCCGACACGCTTGGCTGGATGATCCGCAACCTGAAAGACCTGAACATTGAAGATGTGGGATTCGGACGCATGCCCAACGGCGGCGCCAACGCGACGCTGGGCACGGGGGAGGTGTGGTTGTACAACCCCGCGTCTGCGCCGGAGGTGCTGGAGGCGGCGCTGGCCTTCAACACCTGGCGTGAGTTCGACCTGGTGGCGCTGGAGCATACCGTCCAGATGCAGGCCGAAAGTGGTGCCATCGTGGGACTGCCGTACATCAATGTCTTTACCGGCGAATACGGCCAACAGCGCGCGGCCATCATCGAGAAGTACGCGAATGTGCCCGTGGCAAACTACGCCGACTTCATCAATTCCGGCGTTGTCGTGCGCGGCGAACCGCCTGTGGCCGCACCGGAGCTTTACGATGAACTGGGCCGCGTCCTGCGACAGGTCCTCGCCACGCCCAACCCTGATATCAAAGCCCTGCTGGACGCTTCGGCGGCAAATTTTCAGGTAAGGGTGCTGGATGGGATTAATGCGGGGCAGACAAGGAATAAATGATGCGTAGCTGATACGCTCATTCACGCTTGGTGCTACTTGATATGTCAAAATCCACTTCTGCTGCGATCATCGTCGCCGGGCATGTGTGCCTGGACGTGATTCCGACGTTGCCTGCAACCTGCCACGACCTGGCGACGTGGCTCGTGCCAGGCGGATTGGTCAATGTGGGGCCGATGACGATCTCGACGGGCGGCGCAGTCTCCAATACCGGGCTGGCGCTGCACCGGCTCGGCGTCCCCGTCCGCCTGATGGGCAAAGTGGGTGACGACACCTTCGGACGGGCGACGCTCGATGTGTTCCGCAGCTACGATCCCGCGTTGG
Organism: Anaerolineae bacterium; assembly: GCA_035373625.1. Taxonomy (GTDB): domain Bacteria; phylum Chloroflexota; class Anaerolineae; order B4-G1; family SLSP01; genus DSWT01. The sequence continues at coordinate 113,010 of DAOSNS010000008.1, forward strand.
CAGATGGAATGTTGATTGCGGCGGGCGAGTATAGCTCCTATACCATTATCTTCAGCTCACCCCATGTTGATCGTACCTTTCTCCATTACGCCGGCCCCAACGACACGTTTTGCGCCGCCGATGTCCCCGACGCCGCATTGGAAAACGCCGTGTGTTCCGGTGCCCACATCTTCCATTTCGGCTATCCCACGCTGATGCGCAACTTCTATCGGGATGCCGGACAGGAATTCGAGACGCTGCTCCGCCGCGTGAAGGCGCACAATTTGATCACCTCGCTCGACGTGAGCCGACCCGATCCGCACGCCGAGGCCGGGAAAGTGGATTGGCCCGCATGGCTGGTGCGGGTCCTCCCGCAGGTGGATGTTTTCTTGCCGAGTGTGGAGGAAGCCCTGCTGATGGTGGACCCGGCGCGTTATGCTATCCTGGAAGAAAACGGCGAGTTCCTTCCGCAGATGGATGGCGACCTGCTCAGCGACCTGGCGGGGCGGCTGGTGGGGTGGGGCGCCGCCGTTGTCGGATTGAAGCTGGGCAGCCAGGGCATCTACCTGCGCACGACGCCCGAAGCGGCGCGACTGCGCGTCTTGGGAGAGTGTCTGGGTCTCGGTGGGCGCGCCTGCTCTGAGTTTACCGCAGGGTGGACAAACCGTGAGTTGCTGGCGCCGGCGTTCCGCGCCAACCTGGTGGGGACGACCGGGGCGGGCGATTGCGCCATCGCCGGATTTCTGACCGGATTGCTGCACAAACTGTCGCCGGAGGCTACATTGACCGGCGCAGTAGCCGTGGGCGCGTGCAATGTCGAAGCGGCGGACGCCGTCAGCGGTGTGCCGTCGTGGGAGGCCGTGCAGCAGCGTATCAAGGCTGGCTGGATGCAACTGCCGGTCACCCTCAAACTTGCCGGTTGGGGCTGGGCCGTCGGCCAAAGGCTGTGGCTTGGTCCCCACGATCACGGCGGGCAGTGGGCGGCTCGGTCCTAGTTGCTGGTTGCTGGTTGCTGGTTGCTGGTTACTGGTTACTGGTTACTGGTTACTGGTTACTGGTTGCTGGTTACTGGTTGCTGGTTACTGGTTGCTGGTTACTGGTTACTCGTTACTCATTTCTAATTCCCCGTGGAGGCTATGATGAAGATGAACGAACCGCATAACCGTTTGATCGGGAGTATGCCCAAGATTGGCATTCGCCCGGTGATTGATGGGCGGCGGCGCGGCGTGCGTGAGTCGTTGGAGGCACAGACGATGGGCATGGCGAAGACCGTCGCCGCGTTTCTTAGCGAGAATTTGCGCCATCCAAACGGCTTGCCCGTCGAGTGTGTGATTGCCGACACGTGCATCGGTGGCGTGGCGGAGGCGGCGCAGACCGCCGAAAAGTTCGCGCGCGCGGGCGTTGGCGTCTCGCTCACGGTGACGCCGTGCTGGTGCTACGGCGCGGAGACGATGGATATGGATCCGCTCATCCCCAAAGCCGTGTGGGGGTTCAACGGCACCGAGCGACCCGGGGCGGTTTACCTGGCGGCGGTGATGGCGGCGCACACGCAGAAGGGACTACCGGCCTTCAGCATCTACGGGCGCGACGTACAGGACGCAGGCGATAACCGCATCCCCGAAGATGTGCAGGAAAAGTTACTGCGCTTTGCAAAAGCGGGGCTTGCTGTGGCATCCATGCGCGGCAAGTCGTACCTCTCGATGGGCGGCGTCTCGATGGGCATCGCCGGCTCCATTGTCGAGCCGTGGCTGTTCGAGCAGTATTTGGGGATGCGCGTGGAATTTGTGGACATGTCGGAGTTCGTCCGCCGCTTCGAAGAGCGCATCTACGATCCGGTGGAGTTCGGGCACGCCCTGGCCTGGGTTAAGGCGCACTGTCCCGAAGGCGTGGATCGCAATCCACCGGAAAAACAGCGCAGCCGCGCGCAGAAAGATAAAGATTGGGAGCTTTCGGTGCAGATGGCGCTGATTGCCCGCGATCTGATGGTGGGCAACCCGCGCCTGGCGGAACTGGGCTACGAAGAGGAGGCGCTGGGGCGTAACGCCATTGCCGCCGGTTTCCAGGGGCAACGCCAGTGGACCGATCACTTCCCCAACGGCGACTTTATGGAGGCGATCCTCAACTCATCCTTCGACTGGAACGGCATCCGCGAACCTTACATTGTGGCGACGGAGAACGACGCGCTCAACGGCGTGGCGATGCTCTTCGGACACCTGCTCACCGGCACGGCGCAGATGTTCTCGGATGTGCGCACCTACTGGAGCCCGGAGGCCGTCAAGCGCGTCACCGGCTACGAGCTGACCGGCGACGCGGCCGGCGGCTTCCTGCACCTCATCAACTCCGGGCCGACGGCGCTTGATGCGACCGGGCAGCAGGAGCGCGACGGCAAGCCGGTGATGAAGCCCTACTGGGAGATCACGCCGGAGGAAGTGGAGCGGTGTCTCAAGGCGACGACGTGGCATCCGGGCAACCTTGAGTACTTCCGGGGCGGCGGCTGGTCTACACACTTCGTCACGCGCGGCGGCATGCCGGTGACGATGTCGCGCCTCAACCTGGTGAAGGGTCTGGGGCCGGTGCTGCAACTGGCCGAAGGCGTCATCATCGAGTTGCCGAAAGAGGTGCACGACAAGCTCGACCTGCGCACCGACCCGACCTGGCCTACGACGTGGTTCGTGCCGCGCGTCACGGGCAGCGGGCCGTTCCGCGACGTGTACACGGTGATGTACAACTGGGGTGCGAATCACGGCGCGATCAGCTACGGCCACATCGGCGCGGATTTGCTCACGCTGGCTTCGATGCTGCGCATCCCCGTCTCGATGCACAACGTCCCGGAGGAGAAGGTCTTCCGCCCGGCGACGTGGAGCGCGTTTGGCGCAATGGAACCGCAAGGCGCCGACTATCGCGCCTGCGCGAACTTTGGGCCGCTCTATGGGTAGGGAGTATGGAGTAGGGAGTACGGAGTAAGTGATGAATGAGCAATATAACCGCCGTCCACTGCGCGTCATCAACAGCGTCGCGCCAATTCGCATCTGCGACAACGGCGGCTGGACGGACACGTGGTTCGCCGGGCACGGCAAAATCTTCAACATCGGCGTGTACCCTTACGTCGAAGTGCAGATCGAGGTCTTCCCCTACGGGCGGGGGACGGAGCGCATCGTCCTTTACGCGGAGAATTACGGCGAGCGGTTCGCCGTCCACCCGGATGAGCCGGGCTATGAGCGCCACCCGCTGCTGGAAGCGGCTATCGAACGGATGGGCGTGCCGAAGGAATACGCAATCCAGGCGACGATCTATTCCGAAGCGCCGAGTGGCTGCTCGACCGGTACATCGGCGGCGGTTTCGGTGGCGTTGATCGGCGCGCTGGATCGGCTCACGCCGGGGCAGATGACACCCCATCAAGTGGCGAACACCGCGCACGCCGTCGAAGTGGAAATGCTCAAGCAGCAGTCGGGCGTGCAGGATCAACTGTGCTCGGCGTATGGTGGCATCAACTTTATCGAAGTCTACAAGTATCCGTATGCCTCGGTGTCGCAAATTCAGGTTTCCAATGCCATCTGGTGGGAACTCGAACGGCGGCTGGCGCTAATCTTCCTGGGGAAATCACATGTCTCGTCGCAGGTGCATGAGAAGGTCATCGCGGAGCTGGAAAACGAAGGCCCGGAGTGCAAGCGTTTGCAAGACCTGCGGGTGACGGCGGAGAAATCGCGGGATGCCGTCTATGCGGGAGACTTTCGTGCGCTGGGTCAGGCGATGATCGAGAACACGGAAGCACAAGGCCGCCTGCATCCCGACCTGATCAGCCACGACGCGCGGCAGGTGATCGAGATCGCCAAAAGCTACGGCGCGCTCGGCTGGAAGGTCAACGGCGCGGGGGGCGAGGGCGGCTCGGTGACGCTGCTCTGCCCGGCGCTCTCCTATACCAAGCGCGAGATGCTGCGGGCGATCGAGGCGGCGAACCCGCTGTACAAGAGCATCCCGATCTATCTGAGCCGCCATGGGCTGCGGATATGGGAGCAGGAGCCGCATAACGGCGGGTGTTGAGCTTGTTCCAAAACAACCGCAGGTAGCTTCACGAGCTACCTGCGGTTTGCGTTTGATGTGGGTTTCACTCAACCAGCGTGATAATGCGCGTATTCATCCAGCAAACGACGAATCAACTGTTGGTAAGAGACCTTGTGTTTCGTCGCTTCTTGTTTGAAGAAGTCAACGCTGGCCTTGCTCAGCGTAATTGTGACTTTGACTGTATCTTCCCGGAATACCAATTCGGACGGTGGGGGTAGAAAATCTGCCACCACTTGCACTTCGCCCAATGGTTCATCGCTATAGTTGATTTTGTTCTTCATATATCTGCTTCCCTTTTCGCCAGTAACCTGCGCCAAAAATTCGTATACGACCCTCGCGATATGTGAATCGCACGGTCACAATGCCTTCACCAACCTTGCCAAGACAATAGAATCGCTCTTCGTTCTCTGTACTGTGTGTCAAATCCTTTAGAATGACACGGCTTGGATCTGCAAAAGCATACTGAGCCAAGCCAAAAGCGATGCCGTGCTTTTCCTGATTAGCGCGATCTTTGTCAGGATCCCATTCGAACGTTGGCGCATGTCCATAATCTTATTATAGCGGAAGTATGGCGATTTAGCAATATCGAACTGTGAGCAGCGTGTCGGACTGTGATCCGACGCAAGCTTTATTGGCGTTAGCGTGGTAAAAGCAGATTATCGGACCCGATAGCAACCGCCATCGGGTTCGATTGTTTTATGCAGAATGCGGCATCTCGCGGCTGGCGAGGATGTCAATGCCCGTATCCAGCGCGTTTGCCAGCACAACCTGCCCCGTCGCCACGGGGGCTTCGAGTTCCACCTGGCGCAGTGCCTCCAGCAGCTCGAAGATGCGCGGTTTGGGGAATGGTCGCGCGGTGTAGACGGGCACAAGCGGATGGAGGCCGCCCTTCACGCGCACCGTTGTCGCCACCATGCGCCGGGGATCGGTCAGCTCGCGGCGCACGTAGGCTTCGCCGCGCGGGCAGGTATTGCCATCCACGCTGAGCAGCGTTTCGCCCTCGCGGGTCACTTCCACCGAACACCCCATCGGACAAGTGATGCAGATCATCTTCTCGGTAATCGGCATAGCATCCTCCAAAGAGAATGTCAACGGATTAAACGGATGAAACGGATTTCTTCTGAATCCGTTAAAATCCGTTTAATCCGTTGACACTTATCTTGTCTCAACACAACCAGTCTCGGCCATCACTTTGCGCAGTGCGGTGACGGCGATCTTCATCCCCTCTGCGCCGCTGAAGCCGGTGCTGTGTCCGGCGATTTTGAGATGTGGTTCCAATGCCAGCACACCCTGGTAACCGGCTTCCTTGAGGTGCGTGAGCAGCAGCGGGAGTTGTCCATCACCCTCGCCTGCGGGGACGACATGCCCATCGGCCAGCACTGCGTCTTTGACATGGACGTAGCCGATGAATTCGCCAACCATCGGCCAGCCACGCTCGACGACCCGCTCCTCACCGACCTGGACAAAGTTGGCCGAATCCCACAGGAAGCGCAAAGCCGGGCGGTTGATCGCCTTGATGACGGCTTCGCAGCGCGCCAGTGTGTCGGTGACGATGCCTTTTTCGTTTTCGAGCAGCAGCACGAAGCCCTCGCGTTCCGCCATCTCGGTTAGCTTTGCCAGGCGGGCGACGGCTTCCTCAACGTAGTCGTCGTAATGTTCATTGGTGCTGGTATCCGGCGGGTAAAACGAGAACAGGCGCACACGGCGGCAACCGACGACCTCGCCGACCTGAAAGATGCGCGTCAGGTTGCCGATTTCGTACTCGATGGGTTCTGTAATCGGCGATTTGCCGATGGGACTGCCCAAACAGGCCACCTGGATGTGGTGCGCGTTGCACAGCTTGACCACTTGCTCCAGGTCATCGTCGTCCATCCGCAGCACGTTCTTGCCCCACGCCCCGCGCAGGTCCAGTCTGCCGACATTCAGAGCGTTGAGCGTTTGTAGTTGTTCTTCCAAATCCGGAGCGATTTCATCGCCAAAAGCACTGAGGGTAAAGGTTGCGGTCATAACTATCCTCCTGAAAATATGAGAATCAGCGAATGGGAGAATTCTGCTGATTCGCTGATTCTTTGATTCGCCCATTCGCCATTTGCCATTCGCCATTTGCCATTTACCGTGGAACGACATGCACCGTGAGGTTTTCGGCTTTGCGCACGGCGTCGTAGTCGCGCCCGCGTAGGGTGATGTTGACCATTTCGCCGGGACGGGCGTAACGCTCGTTTTTGTGCGTGATGACCGTCTCGCCGTCGCGCACCTCGACGCGCACGGGCTGCTCCAGCGGGCGTGTCACCCGCATCTGCAACATCACCGTATCTTCGGTGAGCGTCTCCGGGTTCACTTTATGCGGCACAACGTAGCGCACATTCTCGCCTGCTCGCGTTGCCACATAATTCGTAATTCGTGATTCGCCATCCGCCATTTGCCATTTGCCATTTGTTATTTGCTGCGCCGCCCGCTTCCCCGCCGTCATTCCCGCTTGCGTGACCCAGTCTACCAGGTCGTACACGTGAACGACGTTGCCCGCCGCGTAAATGCCGGGCACGTTTGTCTGGAAGCCGTCATCCACATACGGCCCGCCGGTGATGGGGTCGAGCGCCACGCCGGCTTTGAGCGACAGCTCGTTCTCCGGGATAAGGCCCACGGAGAGCAACAGCGTGTCGCAGGGGATGATTTCTTCGGTGCCGGGGATGGGCTGCCAGCGTTCATCCACGGCTACCGATTCGACGGCCTCGACGCGGTTCTTGCCGATGATGCGCTTGACGGTATGCGACAGGTGCAGCGGGATGTCGAAATCGAGCAGGCATTGGACGTAGTTGCGGCTCAGGCCGGTGAGGTAGGGCATCACTTCGAGCACGCCCTCGACCTTCGCGCCCTCGAAGGTGAGCCGCCGCGCCATGATCATGCCGATGTCGCCGGAGCCGAGGATGACGAAGCGCTTGCCGGGCATATAGCCTTCGACGTTGACCCATCGCTGCGCCGTCCCTGCTGTGTAGACGCCCGCCGGGCGCGGGCCGGGGATCCGGATCTGCGCGCGGGTGCGCTCGCGGCAGCCCATCGCCATAATGATCGCCCGCGCCTGCAATTCCACCAGGCCGCCGCGTGAACTCGTCACAAAAACACGGCGGTCGGACGTTACATCCAGCACCATCGTGTCGAGCAGGTACTCCACGCCGATGGCCTTGGCCTCGTCCGCGAACCGCTGCGCGTACGTGGGGCCGGGCAAGTCCTCCTTAAAAGTCTCCACGCCGAAGCCGTTGTGGATGCATTGCAACAGAATGCCGCCCAATTCGATGTCGCGCTCCAGCACGAGCACGTCGTCCGCCCCGCCCTTCTTGGCCGCAATCGCTGCCGCCAATCCGCCGGGGCCACTGCCGATAACGATGACGTCGTAGACCGATTTAAGTTTTTTCATGGCTCTCATTGTTTGTTTTTCTGGATATCAGCTAGAGTCAATCCTAGATCCGCTAAAATGCTACGCAATGTTCCTGTTTTGAGGTCCTTGCTGCCCCAATCAGGAATCGTTGTGTACTGCTCATTGGCCGGATTCCACCAGATGCGGTGTGAACCAGCGCCATTTCTAACAAATTCGCAGCCCAGATCGCGTAATCGCTTGGCCAACTCTCTATATTTCATGCCGGTACCATGCGGAGCACAAATGGTGTGTGTTGATTTGTCTCCTCGAATAATGCCGGAATAGGAGCATGTTTCGCGCGACGTGCTTCTAGCATTGCACGGATATTTCCTGGAATGGAGCGCATAGCTTCGTCCAATGTCTCGCCCCAGGCATGGCATCCTGGTAGAAGCGGACAACTGATCTTGTAGACTCCATCCTCTTCCAGGTATTCCACGGTGATAGGAACAGTCACACTGTCAATGGCAATCGTTTCCATAAGAATAGTCTCCAGTCCTTGCGCCGGCCCGGTTGTGATTTCGTGATGTATATTGTCCGGCGTGATTTGCTTTAACAATACCTCCAGTTGTGGCGGAATCGGGACAACGACGGGTGTAATAACGACACTTCTTTGACCCAAGATATTACACTTTCCACGCTTTTGTCGTGCGATATAGAAATTCCGAGCCTTGCCCCTTCTTGCTTATCTCTAGCGGTGACACGCCCAACTCCCGCGCCAGGATGTCCACGACGCGCGGCATGTCGAAGCCGCCGAGACAGCGCCCGGTGCCGAGCCACGTGCGGCGCTTGATGGCGTCGTAGGTGGTGGCGGGGATGGGGGCGTGGATTTCGGCGACGATCTCGCCTTCGGTGACGGTCTCACAGCGGCAAATGACGCGCCCGTAGCGCGGGTCGCGGGCGATGAGCGCCGCCTGCGCCTCGCGGTCGAGGTGGCGGAAGACCGGGCGCGCCGGACGGATGGGATTCCAATCCGCTTTTTCGCGCAAATCTTCGCCCGCGCCCTGAAGCAGGGCCACCACTCGCTCGGCGATAGCGGGCGCGGCGGTGAGGGCGGGGGACTCCATCCCGCCCAGGTTGACGAAACCCGCTACGCTATCGGGAATCTCGATGATGAAGTCCTTGTTGTACGGCGTGGCGCAGGTGAGACACGGCGCATTGCCGCCGGGACGCAGCCCCGCGAACGTCGCAATCACGTCGCGCTGGCTGAGGCCGGGAACGAGCTTTTGCGCGCCCTCCCAGATTTCACGCATTCCCTCGGCGGTGACGGCGGCGTCGGTCTTGTCGGCGATCTCCTCGGCGTTGGGACCGACCAGCGTGTTGCCGTGCAGCGTCGTGGTGACGAGGATGCCCTTGCTGACCTTACTCGGCACAGGGAAGAGCACGTTGTTGATCTGCACTCTGGCGCGATCCATCACAAAATACTCGCCGCGTCGGGGGGTGATGGTGAACTCCGGTCGCACCCCGGCCTTATGCATCACTTCATCAGCAAACAGCCCGGCGGCGTTGACGATCCACCGCCCATAGAAGTCACCCTGATTCGTCTTGATCCCGATGATGCGTGAGGCGTGATTCGTGATTCGTGATTCATGATTCGTGATTTGTGATTCGCTCTCCCAGATGAAGTCCTCGAAGGCGGTGTTCAGGCGCAGTTCGACGCCGTTCATCACGGCATTTTCGGCGGCGGCGATCGTCGCGGCCCACGGATCGCAGATGCCACCCGTGGGACAGTATAACGCGCCACTCACCGCCGGATTGATCGCCGGTTCGCGTTGCCGCATTGCCTCGCCGGAGATGATCTCGGTGGGGACGCCGCCGATGTCGCCGCGTTGCTTTAGCTCATCCAGCGCTGCCAGCTCCGCCGCGCCGATGGCGACGACATACGTGCCGGTGCGCGCGAAGGGGAACTGCAATTCGGCGGCAAGCTGATCCCACATCGCGTTGCCGGCGATGTTTGTTTGCGCCTTGAGCGAGCCGGGTACCGCGTCGTAGCCGCCGTGGATGATGGCTGAATTCGCTGCCGTCGCCCCCGTGCAGATGTCGGACTCTTTCTCGATCCATAAAATATCGAGGTCGTAACGCGCGAGCGTGCGAGCGACCATTGATCCCACGATGCCCGCGCCGATGATGATGATGTCGTAAGATTTTTGCATATTGACTCCGATGTGAATTTAGTGGATGTAATCATCCAGCACTAATCGTTTCAAGTTTGGCAGGTCGGGTAAACGTGCATCATTGGTTAGCAAATAAGATGCTCCAGCGTACATGGCTGTTGCCATTTGAACTGCATCGGGTGTTCGTAACGAGACATCTAGCCATCCCATGAATCACGCTCCTGGTTGATGTAAGCATCCACATCCATATTTTGCCATATATCTTTACCTAATCCACGTAACTCCAGAATACTGTGCGAAGTTTGTGTTTTTGGAGTATGTCTTAGCCATTGTGTAAGCGCTTCAAGCAATTGCAACTGCTCTTCGCGTCCTAGCCCTTTTGTCAGATTGAGAATCTGATTATAGGTGATATTGGGTGTAGTCATTACACACCTCCGGTTTCTATTTCTGATGCTCAAAGTATATCACATTTCCACCCAATCCAGCGTGCGTTGCACAGCCTTCTGCCAGCCCGCATATAGCGCCGCGCGCTTGTCCGCCGCCATTCGCGGCTCGAAGACCTTGTCCACGCCCCAGTTTTGTCGCAGCGCGTCGAGGTCTTCCCAAAAGCCCACGGCCAGCCCGGCGGCGTAGGCCGCGCCGAGCGCCGTCGTCTCGGTGACGGTGGGCCGCACGACGGGTACGCCGAGGATGTCGGCCTGGAACTGCATCAGCAGTGCGTTGGCGACCATGCCACCGTCCACCTTGAGCGAGGTGAGCGCGACGCCGGAGTCCTTTTCCATCGCCTCCAGCACATCGCGGGTCTGGTAGGCGGTGGCTTCGAGCGCGGCGCGGCAGATGTGGTTTTTGGTGATGTAGCGTGTCAGCCCGACCATGACGCCGCGCGCATCGCTGCGCCAGTAGGGGGCGAAGAGGCCAGAGAAGGCGGGGACGATGTACATCCCACCGGCATCCTCGACCTGGCGCGCCAGCTCTTCGATCTGCGGGGCGCGGTCGAAGAAGCCCAGGTTGTCGCGCAGCCATTGCACCAGCGCGCCGGTGATGGCGATGGAGCCTTCCAGCGCGTAGACGGCGGGCGCGTCACCGAACTTGTAGCCGAGGGTCGTCAGTAAGCCGCTCGCTGAGGGCACGATCTCCGTGCCGGTGTTGAGCAGCATAAAGCAGCCCGTCCCGTAAGTGTTCTTGGCCTCGCCGGGCGTGAAGCACGTCTGCCCGACGAGCGCTGCTTGCTGGTCGCCCAGGTCGCCGGTGACGGGCAAACTCTCGCCGAACGGCCCTTCCTTGCGCGTGAACCCGTACGGACGGGGCGCACTGGAAGCGCGAATCTCCGGCAGCATCGAGCGCGGAATGTCCAGTGTGCGCAGGATGTCCGCATCCCAATCCAGCGTCTCAAGATTCATCAACAGCGTGCGGCTGGCGTTGGTCACGTCGGTGACGTGCGCGCCGCCGTGCGGCCCGCCGGTGAGCCACCAGATGACCCACGTGTCTATGGTGCCGAAAAGCGCGTCGCCCTTGTCGGCAGCCGCGCGCACGGCGGGGACGTTGTCCAGCATCCACTTCACCTTCGGCCCGGCGAAGTAGGTCGCCAGCGGCAGCCCGGTGACGGCGCGGAAGCGATCCTGTCCGCCCTCAAGCGCCAGCGCGTCGCAGATGCCTTTGGTGCGCGTATCCTGCCAGACGATAGCGTTGTAGAGCGGCTGGCCCGTGCGCCGGTCCCATACCACCGTCGTCTCGCGCTGGTTGGTGATCCCCACGGCGGCGATGGCCCCGCTGGGGATGTTGCCCTGCGTCAACGTCTGGCGGATGACTTTTTGCGTCTTTTCCCAGATTTCGAGCGGATTGTGTTCCACCCAACCGGGCTGCGGATAAATTTGCTCGTGTTCTTCGTAGGACCAGATAACGGGACGTCCGCTGTGATCGAAGAGAATGCAGCGCGTGCCGGTCGTGCCCTGGTCAATGGCAGCGATGTATTGTGTCATGGATACCTCCTGGAATGATGTAACGTTTGGACTTTTTGGTGTTATGGCGTTGATTTGAAAATAAAGTCATCTATAAAGAGACTGCTAATCAGACTGGTGTCCGTCGTCGCCGAAATGCTGAGAGTGACGGTCAGATTGCTATATGCACGCAGGTCGAGCGTGTCTGTGATCCAGCCGTTCGTTTTGTAAGGCGAGCACAGGCTGTAGGTTTTGAGCGGCGCGTTGTTGATGTAGACCTTGCCGAAGTCGAAGCCGCAACTGTCCGCGGAATCAATCCAGTACCAGTAGCGCAGATACGGAGTGGTGGCCGGAATGGCCAGTTGCTGCTGGATGTAAGCACGTTCGTTGTTGGTGCCACCAAGCCACGCGGCCCAGATGCCACTATGCGCCGTCACGGTGCCCGTAAACGTGTTGGCAATCACCACCCGACCTCTCGCAGAGTATACGCTCCAATGGGTGAGGCCGCTCTCGAAATCACCATTGGGGATGGCGATTTCGAGGATGGGAGGTGTGTAATTTTTGAGCACCAGTGGCAGGTGGATATAGCTGGTCACGATGACGGTCTGAGGTGTGCTCCACGGGCTGCGACCGGCAGGTCCGGCGGCGCGGACGCGGTAATGCCACTGTCCGCCGCGCTGTTCGGTGACGGTGTAGATGGATTGCGCACCTATGTAAACAGCGAGCGGGTTGACGAAGTAAGGATTGAGGCTTTCTTCCAACGTGTAAACCGTTGCACCGCTCACCACCGACCACTCCAGGGCGTAATTGCCATCGCGGTCATCACTGAGGACGGTGAGGGTGGGGGGCGTCAGCGGTGCAGGGGCGACGGTGGTGGAGACCGGCGTGCTCCACGGCCCGATAAGGCCACCGTGGAGCGCACGCACGCGATAGTACCACGTCCCCCCCGGCTGCCCGGTGACATTGTAAGCTGTGGATGTGCCGATATAGCGGGTGATAGGGCTGATAAAGGTGGATGAGACATCCTGTGTCAGCTCATAGCTATAGGCGCCGGGGACCGCCGACCATTTGACGATGTAAGCGTCGGCATTGGTGGGATTGGCGATGGGGGATATAAGGGGCGCAGCGGGCAGGACGGTGACGGATTGGATGTCGCTCCATTCGCCGGCGATACCGGCCTCATTGACCGCGCGGACGCGATAGTACCACACCCCGACTTCGCGTCCGGTCACGAGCACCTGGGTGTTCGGTCCGTTGTAGCGCATGATCGGGGCATTGAAGCCGATGGTGCTGGATTCCTCGAGCTGATAGCTGACCGCATCGGCGACGATACTCCATGTCACGGTGTACGTGTGGTCGCCATCGGGATTGGCGATGGCGTTGAGTGTTGGCGCGGCCGGCGGGTTCAATGTTGCCAGGGCCTTCTGGGCGTTGATGCGTCCCCAACCGTAGTCCGGGTCTTTTCCGGTCGGCCCCAGATCATCCGCCGTTTGCTCGATCAGGCTTTGCACTTCGTCGGGCGTCAACGCCGGGTTCATAGACCAGATCAGCGCGGCCAACCCGGAGACGTAAGGCGTCGCCTGCGAAGTGCCTTGCAGGTAGTCGTAGTTGTTGTGATAGCCGTAGTATGTCGTCAGATATACGGCATAGGTGGGCATGGTACTGTAGATACCGTCGGGGTCTTGATAAGATTCGAGTTCTCCACCGGGCGCGGCGATGTCGCAGTGACTGCCGTATTGAGAATAATAGGCGTAGTGATCGCCGTTATCCGTTGCGGCGACGGCCATCACATTGTTGAACGCGGCAGGATATTGGGTGGGATTAGCCGAAGGACAGCCGGAGCCGCCGATGCGACAGTTGCCCATCGCCGCGACCACCAGGGTTCCTGCCGCATGCGCTGCGTTGATGGCATCCTGCATTGCCTGGGAGTAATATGTCCCTCCCAGGCTCAGGTTGATAATGTCTGCACCGTTTTGATAAGCCCAGGTAATGGCGTCGGTGATATCTGAGTTCAGGCCGCTGCCTTTGTTATCCAGTGTCCGCAGCGGCATAATTTTTGCCCCCCACGACATCCCCGCCACGCCCACGCCGTTATTGGTGATGGCGGCGGCGATGCCGGCGACATGCGTGCCATGGCCATTCTCGTCGGATGGAAGGTTGTCGTCGTCCACAAAATCGTGTCCACCGACCAGTTTACCGACCAGGTCGGGATGGGTCATATCCACACCGGAGTCTATCACCGCAATCACGATGTCGCTGCTGCCGGTGGTGATGCTCCACGCGCCGGGCGACCGGATGATCGTGTGCGCCCATTGGTTGCTGTAAGCCGGATCGTTGGGAATCAAGTCAAAAGCGTGATAGATGTAGTTGGGTTCGGCGTAGACCACACCGGGATCGGCATTGAGCGCGGCGGCGATTTCCAGCTCCCGGCCTTCTGGCACGCGCATCAGTTGGATATCACTGCTGTACAGCGAGCGGATGGCGCTCATCGCGTACTTTTCCAATGTGAGTTGCTTGGTGCTGGCCGTGCCCCCGGCTTTGAAGCGCACCAGTAGCTCTCCCGGCGCAAATGCTGTGTCCGTCGGCATAACCTGAGGAAGTCCTTCACGCACCGCCGATGCCGGTGTCATGCCGGTTGTGATGAACACACTGATAAGCAACAGCCAGGTGAATCCCCGATATATCTGACGACTTTTCATAATGACCTTCCTTGAAAGTGGCGATTAGGGATTGGGAATTAGGGATTAGGATACTCCCCAATTCCTACTTCCCCCGCACTTCTCCCCGATACACCAACTCCCACCCGTGATAGACCAGCACCACG
>DAOSNS010000009.1:0-119698 GCA_035373625.1 Anaerolineae bacterium
GCAGTTTCGTTTTTGTTAAGGTGCCCTCTTTTGTTATGTAAATCTAAACTCAAGTCAAGCTGTACCTGGACTACAATTACCCGCGTGGTGGCACCGGGGCATTGCCCGACAAACTGGTGCAGTTCATCAAAGCGCACGGCGGCGCGATCAGCACAAACACGGCCATCGTCGCCGTGGACCCGGAGAAGCGGCGCGTGACCGACGCGCAAGGCCAGACGCACGGCTATCGCGGTCTCATCTGGGCCGCCGATTTGAAGACGCTCTACCGGAGCATCGCCCCGGAAGCCATCCATGATGATGCCATCCGACGTGCCGTCCTGGAACGCCGGGCCGCCGTCGCCGACAAATCAGGCGGGGATTCGGTCTTCACGACATACCTGGCTTTGGACCTGGATAAAAGCTACTTCGAGCGCCGGGCCAGCGCGCATTTCTTCTACACGCCACGCCGCGAAGGCCAAACCAGTGCCGGGCCGATCCCTGTTGGTGAAACCCGCGAGGCTATCGAGGCATGGCTACGAAAGTTCTTTGCCCTGACGACCTACGAAATCTCGTGCCCGGTGATGCGCGATCCCACGCTGGCGCCCCCCGGCAAAACGGGACTCATCGTGAGCATGTTGTTCGATTACACCCTCACGAAACACATCCAGGATATGGGGTGGTATGACGACTTCAAAGCCTTCAGCGAGGCGTGCATCCTCGATACGTTGGAGGCTTCCGTGTTTCCGGGGATCAAGGCGGCCGTCCTCGATCAATTCTCCGCCACACCGCTGTCCATCGCCAGAATCACGGGCAATACGGACGGTGCGATCACCGGCTGGGCCTTTACCAACCCGACGATTCCGGTCGAAAACCGGCTGCCCAAGATCTTCAATTCGGTCCGCACCCCGATTCCCGGCATCCTTCAAGCGGGGCAGTGGTCATTCAGTCCATCCGGGCTGCCGACCTCAATCCTGACCGGCAAGATCGCGGCGGATGAGGTGAGTAAGGGGTTGAAGAAGACAAAGTAGATCTGTAGTTTGCTGTTTCGCTTCCCATGTGCTAGAATTGCAGTATAAAGTATTCATCAATGAGGTGATCTTATGGAAACTGTGATGGTCTCACCCAAGTTCCAGGTCGTCATCCCTCGCGCAATTCGAGAATCACTCCGCATCTGGCCAGGGCAACACATTCAAGTCATTCAGTATCAAAATCGTATAGAGTTGATCCCGCTACAACCCATCAAGGAGATGCGCGGGTTTCTTACAGGCATCGATACGACCGTTGAGCGAGAAGCAGACCGCGTATGAATGTCGTGGATTCTTCGGGGTGGCTTGAATATTTCGCAGATGGCCCTAATGCAAATTTCTTCGCACCGGCTATCGAAAATACCACAGCGTTGATTGTTCCCGCGATTAGTTTGTACGAAGTGTTCAAGCGTGTGCTTCAACAGCGCGGTGAAGATGAAGCCTTACGAGCGGTCGCTGCCATGGCGTGCGGAAAAATAATCGAACTGGATATGCGGCTTGCGTTGGATGCAGCTAAGCTTTCAACAGATTTGAGCTTGCCCATGGCCGACAGTATAATCTTGGCTACAGCTCGCGCGCATCATGCTACAGTGTGGACACAAGACGCCGATTTCGAAAACATTACGGGCGTGCGATACACCAAGAAACGATAACGCCACTTATGGAACTGTTCCGCGACCCCGATGCGGGCTTGGAGTTGCGCGAAGACTTCCAGAGCCTTTTGCAGCACTCACTGGCGGCTATTGACGCAGGCGGCGAAACAATAACGGCAGATAACGTCGCTGCCAAGTTAGGGCTGAGTTGGTAGTATGTACCACGTCGAGTTTACGCCAACCGCAGCCGAAGATTTGGCGCATTTGAACAATCGGGTGTTGTATACATTCAGCAAAGCTGAAACCAGCATCACAGTGCATTTTGTACGACATCGCCGCGAAGTTTACAAAACGAAGTAGTAAAGAAGAACTGGGCGCGATTCCAAGCGCGATTAACCGAATATCTGGATACGCTTGAATGAGAGTTTTCGGCAGGATAGCATCATCGAGGCGCTTATGACAGACTTCAATCGTAAGTTCCTATCCAGTGAAAAGACACGGAAGAAAGCAGTAGAACACTACAAAAAGTATGCACAGGGTGCATCGCCAGAGACGCTGCCCGATATGACAACGCTTGATTATGATGCCCTTCCGCAAGATGGTGGCGAAAGACCTGCAAAAAGTGCGGGAGGTCGAATTCGACCTGATCGCGCCCAGCCACGGCCCGATCTACGATCATCCCGACGGGATTTTGTCCGCCTACGCAGACTGGGTCTCCGATCGGGTCTCGAACCTCGTCGTCTTGCCTTACATTTCGATGCACGGAAGCACCGGGATGATGGTCAATTACCTGGTCGCAGCCCTGGCCGAGCGCGGCGTAGCGGTGCAGCCGTTCGAGCTATCCACCACCGACATCGGCAAGCTGGCGATGGCGCTGGTGGATGCGGCAACGATTGTGATCGGCACGCCCACCGTCCACGGCGGGCCGCATCCGAGTGTGTTTTCGGCCACGCACCTGGCCAACGCGCTGCGCCCCAAACTCAAGTACGCGGCCATTATCGGGTCGTATGGCTGGGGCACCAGAGCCGTGGAGCAAATCGCGGAACTGATCCCCAATCTCAAGGTCGAACTCCTCGACACGGTATTATGCAAAGGTGTACCGCGCGCGGAGGCGTTCGCGGCGCTCGAGGCGTTGGCCGATGCGATTCAAGCCAAGCACGCGGCGCTGTAGCGGGCGTCATCAAACCATTTGCATTCGCCGGAACCTGAGTACAATTAAGATTGTTGCCTAAAGGCGAGAAGTAAGGAGTAAGCGGAACATATTCCTACTCCATACTCCCTACTCCGTACTCCATATCCACTGAAAGGAGCAAACTATGCAGATTATTGGCGAAAAAATCAACGGCACGCGCAAACAAGTAGCCCAGGCTATCACCGAGCGGGAGACTCGCTATATTCAACATCTGGCGCGCCGCCAGGCCGAGGCCGGTTCGACCTGGCTTGATGTCAATGCCGGCACGCACCCCGATCGAGAACCGGATGATCTGGTGTGGCTGGTGAACACAATCCAGGCGGTGGTAGATACACCGCTGTCGCTCGACAGCGCCAATCCACAGGCGTTGGCTGCGGCTATGAAAGTCGTCAACAAGACGCCGATGATCAACTCGATCAGCGGTGAACCGCAGCGGCTGAACGGGGTGCTACCTCTGGTGGTGGAGTACGGTTGTCCGGTGATCGCTCTGGCCATGGATGAGCGGGGAATTCCTGAAAGCACTGCCGCGCGGGTGACAGTGATCCATCGCATCCTGGAGGCTACTCGCGCTGCCGGTATCCCCGATAACCGTGTGTATGTGGACGCGCTTGCTATGACCCTCAGCACCAATACGCAGAGTGCCGTGATTTTCTGCGATACCATCCGCGAAGTGCACGCTGCCTACCCGAACGTCCATTTCAACGCCGGGCTGAGCAACATTTCGTATGGTTTGCCGGCGCGTTCCTACGTCAATCGCGCTTTTTTGACCCTGGCGCTGGCCGCCGGGCTGGATTGTGCCATCCTCGATCCGCTGGATAAGGAACTGCGGGCCACATTGTTAGCGGCCGAGCTGGTGTTGGGACGTGATCCCTATTGTTTGAACTACGTCCGGGCCTACCGGGCCGGGGTGTTCAACAAACCTGAGGCATAGAGGGACCTGTAGCTTCGGTCAACCTGGTTGAAAGGAGTGTACCGAACCGATGGTACAGCCCCAAAACGAAAATGACCGCAGGGCTATCTGACTAACGACTATCAAACTAAATTCAAAGGAGGCCAAGTATGTCGCAACAACTGGTAGATGCGCTTGCTGAGATGAGGGAAAACGAGGCCCTTGCGTTGGTCGGAGAGATGGTCAAAAGTGGCACGCCGCCGTTGACCATTCTCAGCGATGTCAGGACGGCCATGGATATCATCGGCCGGCGTTATGAGGAGGGCGTTTACTTCTTGCCCGAATTGATGTTGGCCGGCGAGATGATGAACCAGATCATGGAGATGGTCAAACCCGGCCTGGCCGGAGCCGCGGTCGAAGAACACCTCGGCAAGGTGCTCATCGGCACAGTGAAGGGAGATATTCACGACATCGGTAAAGACATTGTCGTCTTCATGCTCAGGGTCAGCGGCTTTGAAGTTTTCGACCTGGGGGTGGACGTTCCGGCGGAGAAATTTGTCGCTGCAATTCGGGATTTTCAACCACAGGTGGTCGGCCTGAGTGGATTCCTGACCCTGGCCTTCGATGAGATGAAGGCGACGGTCGAAGCCATCGCCAAGGCCGGCCTGCGCGACAAGGTAAGAATCATGATCGGCGGTGGTCAGATTGATGAAGCTGTCAGAGAATTTACCGGTGCGGATGCCTACGGCAAAGATGCGATGGCCGCCGTTAAGTTAGCCAAAGGTTGGATAGGAGGGTAACCATGGACAAGCTAGAAGCCGCTTTTCAAAGATTGCTTTCGCCGAAAGGCCCTGATGGGAATGACGTGCAATTCCAAAGCGCGGAGGCCAAAGCCAATTACCAGGCCAGCATCACCAGAATCAAAGACGCCATTCAGTTACGCGAACCCGATCGCGTGCCGGTCACGGTATTGCCCAGCATGTTCCCCTATCTCAATGCCGGGATGACCGTCGAAGAGGCCATGTACGATTACGACAAATGTACCGCGGCCTTCAAGCAATTCATCCTGGAGTTACAGCCGGATATGCACATCGGCGCCTCGGCACCCGGGCCGGGCAAGTTCTATGAGATTCTCGACTACAAGCTGTATTCCTGGCCGGGTCACGGGGTCGCGCCGGAACACTGCTATCAGTGTAACGAAGCCGAATATATGACGGCGGATGAGTACGACCTTTTCATGACGGATCCGTCGTTCTACTTCAGGAATTTCTACCTGCCGCGCGTGTTCGGCGCGTTGGGTGGGTTCTCGATGCTCGCGCCCTATACCAGCATCCTGGAAATGTACGGTGTGGCCTTCAACTTTGTCCCGTTCGCGCTGCCGCCCGTGCAGGCGACCTTCCAGAAGCTCTTCGAGGCCGGGGCAGAGGCTCTGAAATGGGCCATGGCGATGGGCGCCTCGGATGCGGAGTTGACCACGTTGGGATTCCCGACGATCCTCGGCGGCTTCACCAAAGCGCCGTTCGACGTCCTCGGCGACACCCTCCGGGGCACCAAGGGGATCATGCTGGACATCTATCGTCGCCCCGACAAGCTGCTCGCTGCGATGGACCGCCTGGTTCCCATCATGATCGGGATGGGCGTGAGCGCGGCACAACAGACCGGGAAGCCCTTGATCTTCATCCCGCTGCACAAAGGCGCCGACGGCTTCCTCTCCGACGAACAATTCAAAAAGTTCTACTGGCCCACGCTGAAGCAAGTTATGCTCGGCCTGATCGAGAACGGTTGTATTCCCTTCCCCGCGCTGGAAGGGCATTGGAGTTCGCGCCTGGAAATCATCCAGGACGTGCCGCGAGGCAAGACGGTGTGGATGATTGACCAGACGGACATGGCGAAGGTCAAACAGACGCTCGGCCAAAATGCCTGCCTCATCGGCAATGTCCCTTCCTCCATGCTGCGGCTCGGCACGCCGCAAGAGGTCAGGGAATATGTCAAACGGCTGATAGAGACCGCCGGACAAGGTGGCGGTTTGATCGTGGGCAACGGCGCGTTCTTTGATGAAGCCAGGATGGAAAACGTCAAGGCGATGGTCGAGGCCGCAAGAGAGTAGAGTTAGGGCAGTGACGAGTAATGAGTAAGGCGCTTCATCTGGAGCGTCGCCGTCTGTGCGCTGCCGGATGTGGGCAAGCCGCTCATGGAAAAATGGCTCGCCAGCGACGATAAAGACGTCCGCTGGATCATGAACGAGAATCTGAAGAAGGCGCGCTTGATCCGTATGGATGCGGAATGGGTAAACAGTAGACGGTAGACAGGGCTTGCTGCCCCCGTCTACCGTCTGCTTTTCAACGCTTGGGTTGGTACAGCCCTGCCGAATCCGTGCCCCACATACCGGCCTCGTAGGAGCGCGCATCCACCGGCGTGAGGATCGCTACCAGCTCCGGCGACAACACAGGAAATCGGTGCAGCGTCTTGAGACGCTGTTCGATGGCATCGGCAGCCGCATCGTTCCACAGCCATTCTTGTGGATCGTAACGATTCAGGTTCAACGGCACGGTATAGGCACGCAAGGTCTTTTCGCCGTGGATGTTGAAAAACACCTCGAAGTACGACATCACCAGCTCGCGTAGCGTGCGGTAGACCGGATCGCGGAAGCGTAGCCCGACGAAATTCGACTTGGCGACAGCGCCGTAGAAACCGTTGTATTTGTAGATTGCCAGCACGTGATCGTCGTCCGCACCCTCTTCTGGCAAGAGGTCTACGATAATCGGCGGATACCCAAGCCGGCGCAGCGCCGCCGCGGCGAACAAGCCGCCGTCAAGACAATGCGCGCGGCGGTCGCGCAACACGCGCAATGGGCTGCGGTTGACATTCTCCGCAGCGTAAGCCGTGCTATCCAAAAATGCCTGGATTTTCGCCGGACTGGTCAGTCCGGTCCAGATTGCCCACTGTTCTTCATTCAAGTGCGCCTCGAACGTGTGAGTTTCCTGTGCCATGATCCTGAAATTCCCCCTGCACATAGATGCGTTACACTTCATCAAGGGCAACGCATCTGTAAGATAGTATGGGTGTGTATAACACAGTTTAGCGATTGCGCAACGCCAGCTCGAGGTGCATGTTATGTACCATTGCATCTATGGGAGCTTATGTTATACTTTCACAGGTCAGACATGGCAGAGTCTGGCAGAAGAATCCAGGACTCAAAATGAAGTACAAAACGCTTTTGATTTATAATCCCACCGCCGGTCCGTGGGATATGACACGCACGCTTAAACGTCTGGCCGAGTATTTGCACACCTCCGGTTGGCAGACGGAGCTTGTGCAAACTCAACAACCCGGCGATGCTACTCGATATGCCCGGCAAGCAGCGCAGGATGATATGGACATCGTGCTGGTCGCCGGCGGGGACGGTACGATCAACGAAGTCGTCAATGGTCTGGCAGGCACAGCGACGACGTTGGGCATCGTTCCCGTAGGAACCGGCAACATCCTGGCGCACCAACTGCGCATGCCCATTCTATCGCTGACGGCGCCGTTGTACGTGCGCGATGTGGGAGAAGCGCTGTGCGGGGGCCGCGTGCAGCGGGTGGATGTAGGCATCACCAATGAGCGGTATTTTGTCTGCTGGGCCGGCTTGGGCCTCGATGCAGAGATTACGGTGCATATCGAGCCACGCCCACGCTACGCCAAACGACTACGCACGTTGTCCTATATCATTGCCGGCTTCGCGGTTGCCTCCGAGTTCCGTGGCGTGCGCTCGCGCATCGTCATCGAAGGGCGCACCTTCCGCACACGCGCCTTGATGGCGCTGGCCAGTAACATCCAGCTTTACGCGGCTTTCTTTAACATCGCCCCCCACGCGCGAATGGATGACGGCCTGCTGGACATCTTCGTCTTCAAAGGCCTGGGGTTTTCATACATCTTGCGGCATTTACTGCATCTTTTCAGCGGAACCTACCGTCACGATCCCAAAGTGATGCACGCGCTTGCGCGGACGATGCAGGTACAGACTGTCCCGCCGGTCGCCGTCCACCTCGACGGCGACCCTTTTGGAGACACACCGGCCACCATCGGCATCGAGCCGGGGAAACTGCGCTTGTTGATTCCCCCACAAGCACCGGCCAATCTGTTCAGTAAGCCGCCGGAGCAGATATTGGGGTAATGGGCCCACGTTCGAACCACTTGAGGAGGTGAACTATGCAACCCTTAATGGATTGGGGTATCGCGCTGATTTTGTGGTTACAACGGTTTCATCCGGCTTTGGACTTCCCTTTCAAAGCCTTGACGTTTGTGGGCGACGAGTTATTCTTCCTGCTTTTTCTCCCCCTCATCTATTGGTGTCTGGATCGCCGCACAGGCGCACGGGTGACGCTGCTATTCCTCATCTCCGCTTATGTCAATGCCGTGGCGAAGGAGTTCTTCAATCAGCCGCGCCCCGCCCAATACAGCACGCAGGTATGGGCCTACTCCGACGTGGGCGGTTCTGGCGGATTGCCTAGCGGGCACACTCAAAACACGTTGGCCGTGTGGGGCTACCTGGCGGCGAAGGTGCGACGCACCTGGATGTGGATTGTCGCCGGATTGTTGATCGTGCTGGTGCCATTGTCGCGGTTATACCTGGGCGTTCACTTCCCCCACGACCTGCTCGGCGGCTACATTCTCGGCGCGATTTTGCTCTTCGCTTATCTGCGATGGGGCGAACGCGGCGAAGCATGGATCGCAAGACAATCGCCGGGTGTGCAGATGGCGCTTGTCGCGTGTCTCTCGATTCCCTTGATGTTCATCTTCCTCACCGAAGACGGGGTGACCGGCGGGGCAACGCTGCTGGGGATGGGCCTCGGGTTTGTGATCCAGGCGCGCTGGATCGGCTTCGAGGTAGACGGTGGGGTGTGGAAACGGGTGGCCCGCTATGCCGTGGGGACAGCAGTGATGATCGGGCTATGGGCCGGGTTGCGCGCGGCGTTCTCCGGGCTGGAACCGGCGCTGCTGTTTCGCTTCATCCGCTACACGCTGATGGGGTTCTGGGGCGGTGCGGGTGGACCGTGGCTCTTCGTGCGCTTGGGACTCGCGCCGGGGTATGCTCAGAACAAACGTTGAGTTTTACCAGGTGATTTCAAGCGCTTAAGAAAGGCGGATCTGGCGATCCGCTCGAAGCCAGTGGATGGCGGTCAAACGCGGATCTGGCGATCCGCTTGAAGCTAGTGAAGAGAAACGCGGATCTGGCGATCCGCTTGAAGCTAGTGAAGAGAAACGCGGATCTGACGATCCGCTTGAAGCTAGTGAAGAGAAACGCGGATCTGGCGATCCGCTCGAAGCTGGTGGATGGCGGTCAGACGCGGATCTGACGATCCGCTTGAAGCTAGTGAAGAGAAACGCGGATCTGACGATCCGCTTGAAGCTAGTGAAGAGAAACGCGGATCTGGCGATCCGCTCGAAGCTGGTGTATGGCGGTCAAACGCGGATCTGGCGATCCGCTCGAAGCTAGTGAATGGCGGTCAAACGCGGATCTGGCGATCCGCTCGAAGCTAGTGAAGAGAAACGCGGATCTGGCGATCCGCTTGAAGCTAGTGAAGAGAAACGCGGATCTGACGATCCGCTTGAAGCTGGTGGATGGCGGTCAAACGCGGATCTGGCGATCCGCTTGAAGCCGGTGAATGGCGGTCAGACGCAGATCTGGCGATCCGCTTAAAGCTGGTGGATGGCGGTCAGACGCGGATCTGGCGATCCGCTTGAAGCTGGTGGATGGCGGTCAGACGCGGATCTGGCGATCCGCTTGAAGCTGGTGAAGAGAAACGCGGATCTGGCGATCCGCTCGAAGCTAGTGAAGAGAAACGCGGATCTGACGATCCGCTTAAAGCTGGTGGATAACGATCCGCTTGAAGCTAGTGGATAACGATCCGCTTGAAGCTGTATGGTTTTACTTCCACACCAGCGCTAACCGGCTGCGGGTGTAGCCGTTGAGCGACGTGTACAGGAACGTCTGTCCCTGGATGACGACGACATCCGCATGCCCCACGCCGACGTTGCCGGGCAGAGCCACAAGGATGGGGTTGCCGGGGTACTTCTCCCAGGGGCCGTCCACGTTTTCGGTCAGACTGCGCGCTAACCCCAGGCCGAATTGGGAATCGCCGGCATCGCCGGGGCCGGGACCGCGCGTTCCTTCGTAAAGCATATAGACACGCTGTCCGATGCGCTGCACTTCGGCGGAGCTGATGGTGCGGAAATCAAAGTAAGGATTGGTCTGCGGCCCTTTCTCTTCCAGCGGGCCGTATTCGGCGGCGCCCACAAACAGCGGATTGGATCGGCAGCGGGTCAAATGCTCTCCGGTCGTCGTCACGCTGCCGACGTAACACCCCATCGCGCCGGGGTTCTGTCCCAGACCGACAAAAACGTACAGCCGCCCCCCTTCGACAAAGATGCCCGGCGGGCCTCCCGCCAGACACTCGTAATCGTAGGGGACAAAAGGATGCTGATGGATGCGCTCCTCCTGACGACACGAACGCAGCCATAGCTTCCAAATGCCGGTGTCGGCGACACGCTCCGGCATACTCCAGTTCAACCCATCCGTTGAACGCCGCAAACGCACACGCCCCCGATATTCGTAGGCCAGAAACAGGGTCGCGCCGTTGTACGCCAGACGCGGATACTGCTGCTGGTCGGTGTGATCCGTCTCCGAGACGCACGGGCATGTGGCACACTCGAACTGACAAAGCAACGGCGTCTCGTGAAAGAAGCTGCGTCCCCCATCTACACTGCGATAGATGACGGTGCAACCGGGAAACGGCACGGGATCGCCACAGCGGTCAATGACGCCTGCGGAGACGGTGCTGGCATGCACATACGACCACAGCTCACCGTTGGCCATCACCAGCGTATCGGATTCACCCAGCGGCAGACCTGTATCCACGACATCCACGACAAATTCGGCCCGCCCGTCCCAAAAATCGGCGAGTGTCGGATGCCCATGCGCACCGGGTATCTCCGCCGCTATCAGCGCCGTCGGAGTGTAGGAGGCAGTGGGAGACACCGTGGCGGTGGCGTGGAAGACCCCGGTCGGCGATGGTGGAACTGACTTCACGGGGCGCACCGTGCGCGGGGGGATAAGTTGTGGCGTCGCCGTGGCGGTCCGGCGGGGACGGTACGGCGTCACCGCCGGGCGGGCAGTGGCTGTCGCCGTCATAGAAGGACGAACGGGCAGCCTGGCCGTCGGGTCAGGGATAGGCGTCGGTGTAGCGGTAGGAACAACGGTAAAAGTGAGCGCGCGTGTCGGCATCCCCAATGGCGTGTCGGGCAAGGCGGTTGTCTTCTGCGAAGGGATAGACGTCCCCGCCAGTAACAGGCACACGGTCAACAAGATAAAACTGGTGATATAGAAGATATTCCGTGTTCGCGCGCTCATCCTGTGGGCGTAGATGTTGGTGAAGGCATCGGCGTTTCGGTGGGTGAAACTGCCGTTTCCGTCGGCGTTGGTGTTTCGGTAGGCGCCGACAGCGTTGCCGTAGGCGTAGGTTCAGACGGTGTCGCTGTAACGGTCGGCGTGACCGGCTCCGTGGGAGTTGGCGTGACCGGCTCCGTGGGGGTTGGCGTAGCCGGCTCCGTGGGGGTTGGGGTGGCCGTCTCCGTCGGGGTCAACGTGACCGGTTCTGTCGGCGTAGCGGTCGGCGTTTCGGTGATCTCGGCCGTTGGTGTCGGCGTCGGTGACAGGGTAGGAGACGGAGTCGGCGACGGCGTTGGCCATCGCGTAGCCGTCGGCAACACGGGAACGACCGGCGGCAGGTAGAGCGCCTGCCCGATATAGATGGTGTCGCTCACCAAACAGTTCGCGCGGCGAATCACTTCGACCGTTGTGCCGTAACGTGTCGCCAGATTATAGAGGGTATCGCCACGCTGCACATAGACGATGCGCCACGTCGGTGGCGGTCCGCAACGATACACGACTGCGGTGGGTGTTGCAAAGGCAAGGGGCGGTAGGTAAATCACGTCACCGGGCCGGATGTCTGCCGTGGTCAAACAATTGGCCTGCATCAAGGCGACCACACTGCTGCCCGCCGCATTAGCTAACAGCGAGAGCGTGTCCCCGGCCTGCGCCTCGTAGGGACGCCAACCCGTGGGATAGGGACAAGGTGTGGCGGTATCCTGGGGTGTTGGCGAATAGAGCGGCGTTTGAGGTGCGCCGGGTGTAAGTGGGGCCAGTGTGGGATACAACGTGGTCGTCGGCAACTGCACCACGCGGGTGGGACGCTGTACCATCAGCATAGGGTCCACCTGCGACAGGAGGACACTTCCCAACACCATAGCGAGGGAGACAACCCCCGTTATCAGGGCGCCCAAAAAGCGAGAAACCGGCCGACTTTCCAACCTTTGACCTCGCTATTTCTTCGCGGCATTGATCGGCAGGATGAAGTTGAATGTACTGCCGACATCGGGTTGGCTTTCCACCCAGATGCGCCCACCGTTGGCTTCGACCAGGGTTTTGGCCATCGCCATACCCACCCCGGTTTCCCCCATGCCCTGGATGAGAGGCTGGCTGGCGCGGTAGAAACGGCGGAACACGCGCGGATAATCCTCCGGCGCAATGCCGCCGCCGGTATCGGCCACCGAGATGCGGATGAATTGCCCGCCCTTCGATGCATCATCCTGGCGCGCGCTGATGACGACTTCGGTGCCCTGCCTGGAACACAAGGCGGCGTTGGAGATCAAGCGCAGCAATATCTGGTAAAGGCTGTCGCGGTCGGCCCGCACCGCGGGAAGTTGGGGCGGCAAGTCCAGACGCACGGCCAGTTTGCGATCGCGGAAGCGCGCCGCCAGCCCCATCACTGCCTCTTCGATGATCTCGATGAGGTTGACCGCCTGCGGTGAGATCTCAATGGGGCGGCTGTCGGGTGAAGCCGTGCGCACCAGATCGTTTAGCAAGCGGTTCATCTGCTCGATGTTGGCTTTGACCCTTTCGAGGAACTGCCGCTGCATCTCGGTAAGGATGCCGGCCTGTTCGCCCAAGAGCAGATCGGTATAGCCGGTGATCGAAGTCATGGGAGTGCGGAATTCATTCGCCAGGCCGATAATGGCCTCTTGACGCTCGGCCTCGCTTTCAGAAGTACGCAAGGTGACCGCCAGGCCATCCGGTTGACCATCGCGGCCCACCAATGTCACCAGGTCGGCCTCAATCGTGAGCTGTTCGATCGTCAATGTAAGATGGGCGCGTTTTAAGCTATTGGGGACGTTACGCACGAGAAGCGCATCTACCGTTTGGGTCCAGCGAGGATCGGGATAAACGCCGTTGATGGGGAAGCCGGTGACGTCGCCTTGCGGGAGGTGCAACATACGGCGTGCGACAGCGTCCGCCATTGTAATTTGCCCCTCCGCATTGGCAACCACCAGGCCCACCGTAGCCCCGTTGACGGGTTTCTCTCTAAAGGAGGCCAATTCTTTCTCGGCCTCGGCCAGCTTTTCTTGCAGAGTCGTACACTGTGTTTGCAACTGGTTTCGCGTTTCGGTGAGGGCTTCCAACCCGGTGCTGAGGTTGGCGATCTTGTCTGCAAGGAGGCCGCGTTCGTGCAGAAGGACCTCGATGTCCCGCATCAGCTCTTGAATCTTACCCTGCAATGTCTCACGTTCCTTGACCAGTTCCTGAACCTCTTCCTGCCAGAAATTGATCTCCGTCTCGCTCAATGCCTCTGGCCGGGATGTCAGTTCCTGGTTAAGTTGCAGGATTTCTTTCTCGCGTGCCTGGATTTCCTGTGTCAAAGCTGCAATCCGACCACTGAGCGCCTGTATTTCCGTCTGCGCCTGTTCCAACGCGCTCTCCAACTTCTGGCGCTCCGTGTCCTGTCCCCGCAGACGCGACAAAAATGACAGGTCTTGCGTCTGCTTGCGCGCGCGGGCGACGGAAGTCGCAAACAGAGCGGCGACCAATTGTTGGGTGTTGAAGGCCCCGTCGGACCACGGGCGTTGACTCTCAGGATTGGAAAGAAGCAACAACCCCAAGGTGCCGTCCCTGGACGCCAGGGGGATGATGCTCAAAGGGGCGACTTTCTGGATGCCCAGTTTGTTATACAGGGCGGTCAACCAGAGCGCTTGCGCCGTTGGCTTCACAATTTGCGCGCGCTGTTGCGTGTAAGCCTCGGCCAAAACGGGATAGTCATCCAGAAACAAAACGGGAGGTTCGATTTGCGCAGCGTTCGGGGGATGCAGGGCCACCACTTTAAGCGCCGGTTGATCGCCTTCGCTGCTTAAGGCGATCGCGCAAACATCCACATCGAGCAGATTTGCCAGTTTCGATGAGGCGATAATCAGCGCCGGGTCGAGATCGCGGGCCGACTCCACACCCTGCAAAGTGTCCTGCAATAAGGCCCTGTCCAGCACGGGGATTGCCGGCGATGGCGGACCGGCCGGAGACGCAACCTGCCGATGCACCAGCACCGAAAGCAAAGGCAGGACGACCAGGGATGTCAGCCGCAGCCAGCCGGAAAAGTGCATTTGGACATCCGGCCAACGCAACTGCGCACTGTGTCCCAGGAGCCAGAACAGGCCCATCCCCACGACCCATGCCCACTCCTGCGGTCGCATAAGCAATGTCAGCAGGAGATAGATGAGCAACATGGCGAGGGTGAGGATTTCCCAAATCTGTTCGAACAACCAGCCGTTGAAGGCCTGAGAAGCGGCTTCCCAGGCGGGCCATAGGGCAGCCGTCACGCCGTAAAAGACCAGGCTGGCGATCAGAAGGATGACCATAAGGACCGTCTGCCAGCGTGCCGCGCGTGTCCCCAACACCGCAGCCCATATCACCAGCAACACCCCGGCAAATTCCAGCCACCGTTCGAGGGGAGGCAGAATTTGCGCGGGAACGAGCAACCCCACGACCCCCAACAGCCCAATGACGATCAGCAGCGCCCGTCCCAACAACAGCCCGCCAAGCGTCCAAAGCCAACGGCGCGGCAGCGGAGCTTCAGGGGCATGCCGCCGCGCAATCAGCGCAGGGAAGAACGCCTGCTGCAAAGCAAAGAGTGTCACCAGGAAATAGACCAGATCCCCCGGTGGTTGGGTGATCAGTCGGATCGCCTCTTTTAGAACATTCATCTTGACTGCTCCCTCGAAAATGACAACAGATGAAACGGCTTGAAGAGAAAAAATCCGTTCAATCCATTGATGAATTTTCGTGCTTGCATATAGGCGGTAGCACCGGCGTCTCCCCGGAAAGTCGTTGGAACGCTCGGAATCCTATGCTACCCTACATCTTGATTATAGAACAAAGAAGCATCGTTGCAAGGCATCGAGTGTGGCGAGGTGTATCAGGGCCTTATCATTCTTGCTCTGAGAGGAACGCCTTGCTCCGCCAGTTCCCCGTTTTAGCTGATAGAAGCTGAGCAACGCGAATCTGGCGGTCCGCTCGAAGCCAAATCAAGTTGCTGTAACGAGAATGATAAAGCCCTGCGAGGTGTATTTAACGATATTCGTAGGGGAACAATTCGTGGTATAATGACGTCATTTATTCATTCGGCATTTCTATAACAGGTATGCCATTTCCTGGACGAACAGGAGTGGAAGAGGCTCTATGTCACGTTATTGCAAGCTCTTATTTCTAGCCCTATTATTGTTGGTGGTTCCGGCGGTCGTACAGGCTGCGCCACTGCCCAATCCCGGGCCGGATTTGTTCCTCAATGATGTCTCTGCCGATTACATTTGCTCGGTGCAGATAACGCAGCGTTACCCGGGACGCTGTCCCGCCTACAGTCCGGGGGCGCGCAAAACGCGCCTCGAATATCTGCGCGCCACACTCCCCAATCCTCTACCGGAGCTGGCCGTCAAGGAAATCGAGAGCCCCGAAGATGCCATCACGCCGTACACTTTCGCGTACATTCGTCCACTGCCGGCCGCTACCTACCGCCACCCCGAAGAGGCCGTTGCCGGCTTGCCACCCGTGCGCGAATTCCTGGCAGGCGACAACTGGGTCAGCGTGCTCGGCGAAGTGGAGTACAACGGTCAACGCTGGTACGAAATCAACGAGGACGAATTCATCCTCGCCGACCACGTTGCCTTGACCAACCCCTCACGTTTCCACGGCATCCTGCTCACGGAGCAGCCCCGTTATCCCTTCGGATGGATCAACCGCGACGTCAACCCCTCCAAAGTTCCCGGCGGCACACCGCGCAAGGAGATCGTCTTCCGACGTTATGACGTCATCACCATCTTCGCCCAAGAATTTTTGGGAGACAAGTTGTGGTACATGGTCGGGCAAGATCAATGGGTAGAGCAATCCTTCACCGCGCGGGTAGATGTTGACCCGATCCCGGAAGGCGTTGGACCTGATGAGCGGTGGATCGAGGTGAACACCTACGAGCAAACGCTGGCGGCTTACGAAGGTGAGCGGATGGTCTTTGCGACGCTGGTTTCGTCGGGACGTTCCGGCACGTGGACGCCCAACGGCCTGCATCGCATCTGGGCCAAGCTGCCCTCCACACCGATGATCAACCGCGACGTGGGGCCGGATAATCCGGGATGGTATTATCTGGAGAACGTAGAGTGGACGCAGTATTTCGATGGAGCGTATGCCCTGCATGCGGCCTACTGGCACAACGCTTTCGGCTTCACCCGCAGCCACGGCTGTGTGAACCTCTCGATACCGGATGCGAAGTGGCTCTTCGAGTGGACGACGCCTTACACGCCACCGGACGCCAAAATTGTCTACAGCGGCCCTGCCAATCCGGGGACATGGGTGTGGGTGCACAAAACATCGCCGTTTCCAGACGAGAACTGAGCGGGTAGCCGGCCACCGGTTGTTGCGATTGCCTATGGCGCGACCTGTGGTATAATATCATTCGTCACTGGGGCGTGGCCAAGCTGGTAAGGCAATGGACTTTGAATCCATGTATCGCACGTTCGAGTCGTGCCGCCCCAGCCTTATGTTTGCAAGTGGGGAAGAGCCTATCTTGACATCCCCTGACCGGATTATTACCCCAGTAACATAGCTGAAAGCGCCGGAATGGTTGACGCCTGAGCAAGCAACAGCATTGACCGGGCATAGTCTGGAGGACATCCAGGCGATTGTCCAGGACGGCGGAGTAGAGCTAAAGGACGGCTACCGCGTTTTGATTGAGAAGGGTAGCCTCTATGCTTTCAAGAAACATGAGTAGAGCTGTTCCATTAGAGCGCATTGCTCTGCCCCAGTTGCCCCGGCGGCTGATACGTCAACCCAAACACCGCATCCGATAGCCACTTCTTGAAGCTGTCGTTGTCGCTGAACAGCTTGAACAGTTCTGTCTGGTCAGTCACTAATCCAATCATGACGCGGCCCAGTGCCTTCTCGAATTCGACGCGGGCATTCTGCCGGTCTGAGTGACGTATGGCGTTCTGGTAGGCAGGATCGGCAGCGACTTGGGCGGGAATATCTTCGGCGATGGTACGCTCCACCCGGTGAACATCCTGCCACGCGCCACTTCCGCCGAACAACGTATTGAACTCCTTGAGGATGTTGCTCAACCGCTCCATCTCCGGCTCCGGCTTCCACCCGCCTTCACCTACGGGCACCGGTTCGATTTCACCGTCTTTATCTTCCAAAGCAATGGACAGCGACGCCTGCACTTCGGCGCGGTAGCTGTCCATATCCACCGCTTCGAGGATACCCTTGGCGAAGTCGGTTTCCTGGGGGGCGGGCAGTTTGGGAATGAGAAAGTTGAGGAAGATGGAGAGCTTCTCCCAATCGGCGTTGTTGTAGGGGAGGATGGAGGCGAGGAAATTGTAGGTGCGCACGAAGGCTTTGGCGTTGCCTTTGAACGCCACCTGGCCATCCTCGTCGAGGTCTTCCTTGTAGACGGCGACGCACGCATCGAGAATCGGATCCAACCGCTCGCGGCTTGCTCCGCCGAGGTAAAGGGCGACCAACTGTTCAATTTGAGCCTCGTTGTACACCTGCGCGCCGTCAAGGCTGGCCTTGAGGTCATGCAGCTTGTTCGGGTCGGTCTCCTGGCTCAGGATGGTGGTGCGGTAGTACGGCGCGAAGGCGCGCTGGATGGTGTCGGCGTCGTTGACGAAGTCCAGCACGAAGGTGTCATGCTTCTGGGGGTGGGCGCGGTTGAGCCGCGAGAGTGTCTGCACGGCCTGGATGCCGGAAAGGACTTTGTCCACGTACATCGTGTGCAGCAGCGGCTCATCGTAGCCGGTCTGGAACTTCTCGGCGACGACGAGGAAGCGGTAGGGGTCTTCTTTGAACTTTTCGGGAATCTGGTTGCTCGGAAAGCCGTTGAGGCTGGCCTCGGTGACGGGCTTGCCGCCATACTCCGGTTCGCCGGAGAAGGCGACGATGGCCTGGTAGGGACTCTTGCGCGCTGCCAGAGCGTCTTTGATGGCGAAGTAGGTGGCGATGGCGCGCTGGATGCTGGGGGTGACGACCATCGCCCGCGCCTGCCCGCCGATTTTGTTGCGCGCCAGCACGTCCGTGTGAAAGTGTTCGACGATGATTTCGGCCTTCTGGTGGAGCGCGTAGTCATGGGATTCAACGTAGCGCCGCAGCTTCTTCTGCGCGCGCTTGCGGTCGAATTCAGGATCGTCGGCCACGGTCTTCATCAGGCGATAGTAGCTCGCCACCGGCGTATAGTGCGCTATCACATCGAGGATGAAGCCTTCCTGAATGGCTTGCTTCATCGTATAGACGTGGAAAGGCCGGTGTTTCACTTCACCCGCTTCCTCGTAGGCTTCGCCGAAGATTTCCAACGTCTTGTTCTTGGGCGTGGCGGTGAAGGCGAAGTAGCTGGCATTGGGCAGCATCTTGCGCGTTTCCATGATGTGGTTGATGATGTCCTCGGTGGTGGCTTCTTCCTCCGGTTCGTCTTGCGCGGACAGGGCCATGTGCATCTTGGCCGCCGTGCGCCCTCCCTGGCTGGAATGGGCCTCGTCAATGATGATGGCAAAGCGGCGGTGGCGGTGCTCGTCGCCGATTGCGTCCAGGATGAAGGGGAATTTCTGCACGGTGGTGATGATGATCTTCTTGCCCGCCGTGATAAATTCGCGCAGGTCGCCGGAGTGTTCGGCGTGCCCGACGACGGAAGAAACCTGGGCAAATTGCTTGATCGTGTCGCGAATCTGCTTATCCAGCACGCGCCGGTCGGTCACGACGATGATGGAGTCGAAAAGGGGAGTAGGGAATAGGGAATAGGGAGTAGGAGCAGGCACGCCGGACTCTTTTCTCATTTCTACCTTCTCATTTCGGCCTTCTGCCTTTTCCAGGCCGGTGAGTTGGTAGGCAAGCCAGGCGATGGAGTTGCTTTTGCCGCTGCCGGCTGAATGTTGGATGAGGTAACGGCGCCCCACGCCGTCCTGTTGGGCGGCGGCAAGGAGCTTGCGCACGACGTCGAGTTGGTGGTAGCGGGGAAAAATCTGGTCGCGCTTCTTCCTGCCGGTCTTTTCGTCTTTCGACTCAACGATTTGGGCGTAATGTTCGAGGATGTCGGTGAGGCTCTCGCGGGTGAGCACTTCTTCCCAGAGATAAGCTGTCTTGAGGCCATTGGGATTGGGCGGGTTGCCCGCGCCGTCGTTCCAGCCTTTGTTGAAGGGCAGGAACCACGAGGCTTTGCCCTGCAAGTGGGTACACATCCGCACTTCCTGATCATCCACCGCAAAGTGGACGACGCAGCGTCCGAACTGGAACAGCGGCTCGCGGGGGTCGCGGTCGCGCTTGTACTGCTCGACGGCGTCCTCGACGGTCTGCTTGGTGAGGCTGTTCTTTAGCTCGAAGGTGGCGATGGGCAGGCCGTTGATGAACAGGCACAGGTCGAGCGCGAGTTGCGTTTGATCCTTGCTGTAGCGCAACTGACGGGTGACGCTGAAGATGTTAGCGGCGAACAGCGCCTCGGCCTTGCGGTTGCCGGGCGTGGGCGCGCCGTAGAAGCAGATGATGGTATCCGGCCCGTGCTTGACGCCCTTGCGCAGCACGTCCACCACGCCGCGCCGGGTGATTTCGCCTTGCAGCCGCGCCAGGAACTTCTGCCGGGTGGGATGATCGTCCGCCAGATGCAGCCGCGCCGCGACCTCTGGCTGGGTGGCTTCGAGGAAGGCGCGCAGTTTGGCAAGGTCTACGGCATAGTCGCGGTCGTAGTCGTGAGGATCGCCCTGGACGTAGCCCGCGCCGCCGTAGGCCCCGCGCTCATCGCGGGCCGCGGTCAGGGTCGCGCTGACCGGCCTGCCCGTGAGGGCCGCCACAATCAGGCTTTCGAGTCCCTTTTCACTGGTATCCGTGGTATTCGTTGTCGGCATCGGCATCCTCCTGAGTATCCAGAGCATCCGTGTCTGCGGCCTCGTCATCGAAGTCCGCGTCTATCTCTTCGAGGGTGTCTGGTGTCGCATCGGTGGGCAAGGCCACGTCCCGCACATCCAGCTTGCCCGTGACCACGTCGGCGATCAGGCGCGTGCGGTATTCGCGCACGAGGGCGATTTGGCGGCGGGCTGCTGCTATTGCAGATTCCAGTTGTGCAGTCTGTTTCTCTACAAAGTCAACGATTGCTCTTTGTTCACTTATCGGCGGCATAATCACACGAACGCCGTAAAAATTCTGATTGGAAAGGTTTTGCAGCCCAACGGTCATTCCATTTGACCGACCGGCAAAGATTGTTCTATAGGGTTTTGTATGGAATAGTAACTCGAAATATTTTGTCACAAGTTCGATGCGAGGACAAAAAACTCCGTAATGAAACGTTACTATGCCTCTAAGTGTAGCACAAAAGAAAACTCCAAGATGTGCCTTGAAACGATTCAAGACCAAATCTCCAGGTAGGGTTACTTTCCAATTATCGTAGGTTGATGTTTGCAAAGACCTCTCTTGCATATCTTTTGTTGGAATCAACCCGTCACGCTGTGAAAGCGACAGTTGTATCTCTGGGGAGCCATCGTAGGGACGAATCT
This sequence comes from Anaerolineae bacterium, assembly GCA_035373625.1. GTDB lineage: Bacteria > Chloroflexota > Anaerolineae > B4-G1 > SLSP01 > DSWT01. The sequence goes on from DAOSNS010000009.1 coordinate 20,563, forward strand.
CCTCTCTAAATATACGATGATTCATAAGGACATTCCAATGCGCCGGAATCTTACCCACCCACTCAATCCCCGAATCCTTGAGCGGGACATCGGGGTCGAGGCCGCGCGTCACCGCCTGCTGGATAAGCGCCTGCTTCTGCTCCGTGAGCAGCTTGATGAGGCGCTGCTGCGCGTGGATGTAGCGCCGCGTCAGGCGGTCGTGGTGGTCGAGGAAGGCGGCGATGGCGCGTTGTTCGGCGAGGGGAGGGATGGGTAACCATACACTTTTGATTGCGTCCTGGGATAAGCCAAAACGTGTGATGCCATTTGCTAATATGTAATGTTGCGACGCTACACCTTGACTCTGTAACGCCCACAAAAGAAAATCTCCACAGATAACATCTTTACGTGGACGCAGAATCGCTAAATGATACCCACATACAAGATCGGGAGATTCATAGGCAACCAGCGTGGGTACACCAATGTCGTCCCACATTTCAGAATCTTTGGTGATGAGCACATCACCTATCTGTAAGCGGAAGTGGTCAATCTCCTCTTGTGATGCTGTAGCTCGCATAAAAGGGAGACGGTCGGTGATAATATTGTGTTTGTAGACATCTACATAATTACATAAACGGACAGGGACTTCACCTTCATGTGTGTGTTTATCAACATTGCTGACCAACATTTTGGTGACAGTTCGCTGCCGTCGCACCTCCCAATGCGCGGGCACATCGCCGAGCCACGGCACGCCGGAGTCTTTGTAGGCGGGGTAGGGTTTGAGGGTGGCGGTCATTGGGAAGCCTCCGGGACGGGATCGGCGAACAGCGCGATGTAATCCTCATAGCGGAAGCGGCGATTGCGGTTTTGGCCGGTGACTTCACGCAGGATGCTATGCGCTTCCATCTCGCTCACCAGCCGGTTGGCGGCAGGGAAAGCCGTGCCGATGAGGTCCTGAACCTCTTTGACCGACACAATGGGACGCTCGTATAAGTACTCAAGCAGCCGGTGCCCATTTCCGGCTGCCCGGCCAAATCGTTCTGTGATCAGCGCGCGGTGGCGCTCGCGCAGCGCCAGGATGTTGCGGGCGGTCTGGGTGGCCTGCGCGCTGACTTCGACGATGCCCTGCAAAAAGAAGGCCAGCCAGCTTTCCCAATCACCGGCGTCGCGTACCGCTTGCAAGTGCTCATAATACGCCGTGCGCTGCCGTTTGAAGTAATACGAGAGGTACAACACCGGCTTGAGCAATACCCCCCGTTCACACAACAAGAAGGTGATGAGCAGACGGCCCACCCGTCCGTTGCCGTCGAGGAAGGGGTGAATCGTCTCAAATTGGGCGTGGGTCAGCCCGATTTTGATGAGCAAGGGCAGATCGTCCTCCTGGTGCAGGAACTTTTCCAGATCGCCCAGAGCATTGGGAATCTCGTGGGGCGGCGGAGGCACAAACGTTGCTTCCGCCAACGTGCAGCCGGGCGGCCCAATCCAGTTCTGACTACGACGCAGCTCACCCGGCGTCAAATTGGAACCGCGCACACCTTCCAGCAGGATCGCGTGAATCTCGCGGATAAGTCGAATGGAGACTGGCAATTCGGCCAGACGTTCCAGCCCGTAATTCACCGCACGGACGTAGTTGATGACCTCCTTCACATCCCGGGGCCGGTCAGGGGAAAGAATTTGCGCTTCCGCCGCCAGCAAGTCTTGCAGTGAGCTTTGCGTCCCCTCGATCTGGCTGGAGAGCACCGCTTCCTTGCGCACGTACATAAAGACAAACAGGTCGGGGTTGGGGAGAGTCTGGATAGAACCGTCAAGGCGGCCCAAAGCACGATCGGCCTCGGAAAGTAACTTTTGTAGCCTGCCGGACAGGTGCACCGGCGGATGCGGCGGCAGCGGGGCGGGGATAAACGCACGATAACCGCCCGGCTGTGGCAGATAGCGCCCGGCGCGAGCTGAGGTTAAACGAGTGTCAGTATCTTTGCCCATGATTGTCCAAATCCTGTCGCACGATTTTTTCTTGCATTATATTAACCATTACCGTTAATATGGACAAAGTTCCCCGCCATATTAACCGTTACCGTTAATATGGACACCATCTTTCGCCATATTAACATCACCTTGAATATAAACGCCAGCCTCCTCCATATTCAAGGCCGGCCACAACATAACCTTACTTCCTACTCCATACTCCCTACTCCCCTACATTCACCAAAATCTGCTCCAACAACCCATCCGTCTCCCGCTCCAACGCCTCGATGTCGGCGCGGATTTCCGCCAACGTGCGCAGCGGCTCCGGCTTGTAGAAGTAGCGGTTGAACGAGATTTCGTAACCGATGCGCGTCTTGCTCTCGTCAATCCAGGCGTCGGGGACATAAGGCAGCACTTCGCGCTTGAAGAAGCCTTCGATGCCGCCGTCTTCCAGCAGGGGGATTTGCTCGGTGTCGCGGAGGTCGGGGTCGGGTTCAAAGTCAGAAGTAAAAAGGGTGAAGGATGAAGGCTGAGACTTTTTCTTGCTTTTGCCCTCCACCTTCTTCCTTCTGACTTCATCCTTCTCCACCGGCGCGGCGGCTTCATCCTTTTCGGTGAGCGCATCACGGAGCAGGGTCTGGCGCTTCTTGGTGAGGGAGAAGCCGGCGGCTTTCTCGAGCGCGATCACGACGGCGTTGTAGTCCAGGTGCGGGCCGGGGCCCAGATCGGCGGCAATCCAATCGGCTGCGGCAGCCAACGCGTCTTCCCCGGCAGCGGCGCAGGCCCGGCGCAACCGCGCACGCGCGGCGTCGGAAAGGTTCACCCGCAGGCGCAAAGGCCGCTCGACGGTGATTTTCCAGTAACCGAAGGCCGCGTTGGGGAAAATCTTGGACTGCTCCGTTTCCTCGAAGGCGAGAAAGGTGTCCACGATGCGCTGGATGTCGGCGTCGGAGAGTTCGCAGTTCTTCTGCCCCAGGTTCTTGCGCAGTGGGGTATACCATTGGGTCGCGTCAATGAGTTGCACTTTGCCCCGGCGGTGCTCCGGCTTGCGGTTGGTCAACACCCAGATGTAGGTGGCGATGCCGGTGTTGTAGAACATATTCAGCGGCAGCGCGATGATGGCTTCCAACCAGTCGTTCTCGATGATCCAGCGGCGGATGTTGCTCTCGCCCTGCCCGGCGTCGCCGGTGAATAGCGAGGAGCCGTTGTGGACTTCGGCGATGCGGCTGCCCAGGGGCGTGTCGTGCTTCATCTTGCTGAGCTTGTTCACCAGGAACATCAACTGTCCATCAGAGGAGCGGGTGATGAGGCTGTACTCCGGGTCCCCGGCATATGTGATGACGAAACGCGGGTCGCGCATCTCCCCTTTGCCGCCCATCCGGTCGAGGTCGGTCTTCCAGCTTTTGCCATAGGGTGGGTTGGAAAGCATAAAGTCGAAGGCGAGGGTCGGGAAAGCGTCGGCGGAGAGCGTAGAGCCGAACGCCATCGTCTCGGCCTCCTGACCCTTCCCCTTGAGCAACAGGTCGGCTTTGGTGATGGCGTAGGTCTCCGGGTTGATCTCCTGCCCGTAAAGGTGGATGGAGACATCCTTGCCGTGTCGCGCGGCCAGTTCCGCCAGCGTCTCTTCCGCAATCGTCAACATGCCGCCTGTGCCGCACGCGCCGTCGTAGAGCAGGTACGTGCCGGACTCAATCCGGTCGGCGATGGGCAGGAAAATAAGTTGCGCCATCAGTCGCACCACGTCGCGGGGTGTGAAGTGCTCTCCGGCTTCCTCATTGTTCTCCTCGTTGAAGCGGCGGATCAACTCCTCAAAGATCGTGCCCATCGCGTGGTTGTCCAGGCCGGGCAGCCGCACGCTGCCGTCGCTGTTGAGTACCGGCTCCGGGCTGAGGTTGATGCTCGGATCGAGATATTTCTCGATGAGGTAACCCAGGACATCGGCCTCGACGAGCGTGGGAATCTGGTTGCGGAACTTGAACTTGTCGAGGATTTCCTGAACGTTAGGGGAGAAGCCATCGAGGTAGGCTTCGAAATCGGCCCTGAGCCGTTGCTGAGTAGCGCGGGATTTGAGATCGCGCAGGGTAAATGGCGAAGCATTGTAAAACGCCTGTCCCGCCGCCTGCTTGAGCGCAGCGTCCTGGTTGATGATCCCGGCCTGGTCGAGGGTGGCCTTCATCTTGAGCACGGCGGCCTTCGTCGGTTCGAGCACCGCATCCAGGCGGCGGATGACGACCATCGGCAGGATCACGTCGCGGTATTTGCCGCGCACGTAGACGTCGCGCAGCACGTCATCGGCAATGCCCCAGATGAAGTTGGCGATCCAGTTGAGGTGCGGTTGTTCCATAATCGCTCCTGAATTCAAAAATAACGCCCCCGGCGTCGGCTTCTGAGCGCGGCTTCTGAGCCGCATTGACGCGCGGGGGCGGTTATGGTATTCTATGCCCGCTACGGCGCGTCATCGCCGTCGGCCAAAGCCCCGAGTGCTGGTTACACTGCGGGGCTGTTTTTTGTGTCGGGGGTAAGTATAGAGTAAGGTAGAGAAAGTTGCAAACAGCGATTAGAACAGCGTACCGACCAATTCTACTGCCTTGGACAGGGCGGCGACCAACCCGCCGACCGCCGCTACATTCTCCAGGACACTTTTGGCCGTGGTCGGATAGTCGCCGAGTTTCTTCTTGTCGGGTTGCGGCTTTTCCGCCTCAAGGACAGCTTTGTCCAGATTGTACTGGGCGTCCACAGCCGTGTCGCCGGTCACAGCTTCTTTCTTGATGGCTTCCCGCAATTCTTCCTGGAGCTTCTTGAGTTCGCCCAATAACTCCGCTTTGTTTTCTACCGCTCCGAAGTTGATGTTGCCATAGGCGTTGTATTGGTAGGTTACGTGCTGCCCGCGTTGATCGAAAATTGTCATTGCTTTCTCCTTTCCGTATCGTAGCCGCGCTTTCCAAAGCGCGCTTTTATTGAACTGCAAAAAACCGCCAAACGCGACGCGCTTCGCGCGGATGGGACCTCCGGCCTGCCCCGGCCTGACGTTTGGCGCACATTCTCGCTCTTCCAGGTTATTCCAAAGATACAAAGGCCAAAGGGCCAAAGGGCAAAGAAGGCGCGCTTACGCGCGCGATAGGGAGACCACGACCCGAAAACCGCGGTTCGTGAGCCTGCTGCGCGGGTAGTTCCTGTAGCGGTAGGCGCAGCGGGCGTTGTTTCGATTGTTGTTTAAGGAGCCCCCACGCAACACCCGGAGGGCTTCCGCTTCAAGGTTCTCCCGTCCGTCATCTGCCCGGTAAGGATACTTAAAGTCTGGCGTATTGACATATTTGCCCCACAGACTCCGCGTCCACTCCCACACGTTGCCCACCATATCCAGACATCCATACGGCGATTTGCCCTCCGGGAAGATGCCAACCGGTGTCGTGTTACCTACACCCAACTCACGAGAGTTGCAATAACCTTCTTTCCACGTATCCCCCCACGGATATTCGCGTCCCCCCTTCCCTTCCCCCCCACTGGGGGGGATTGAGGGGGGGAGGAGTCCGCCTCGCGCAGCCTTTTCCCACTCCGCTTCGCTGGGTAAAGTGACCGACTTGCCGGTCACTTCGCTCAACCAACGGCAGTAGGCCATCGCATCGTGCCACGTCACATTGACCACCGGATGGCTCTCCAGCCCACGCGGGATTTTGTCGCCCTCCCAATGTCGCGGCGCGCGATGCCCGGTCGCTTCCACGAACAAACGGTATTGCGCATTCGTGATGGGCGTTTTGGCGATCCAATAACGATCAAGGATAACCTTATGCACCGGCTTTTCACGGTCTTGCCCCTTCTCGCTGCCCATCCAGAACTCGCCCGCCGGAATCTCCACCCATACCGGCTCGCCGTAGGGCAAGGTCCAGAAGGCGGGCTGCGCGCCATAGCCGCCGCTTTCGATCTTGCCCAGGGCTTCCGCGGCCGCCGCGCGGCGCTGCACCAGCGTTTTCAGATCGGCACCTTTCTTCAGCGGCGTCTCGAACGCCTTGCGCAAGCGCCCTTGGATTTCGCCCGCCAGGTCGCCTTCGGTGCGCGCCTGCCCCACGTCGCGCACGGCCTCCGCCGCCAGCACCAGGTTGTAATAGAGTTCGGGTTCCTGCGGATGATTCATAATGGCGCGGATCAGTTCCGTGGCGCGGCGCTTGCCCTGCGTGCTCAGGTAGCCCGCTTCCAGCAGCACCACCTCGCGCCACCACGAATCGCCCAGGCGCGCCAGGGTATAGGCCACATAGTCGGCACGGTCGGCAATGGCCCGCGCCGCCAGGTGTTCCTGGAAGGTGAGATGGCTGAAGGCGTAGATGCCCTGCCCGCGTTCCGTGAGCAGGCCGCTGCGCGCGTTGATGAGGGCAATAAAACCGTCCACGGCTTTGTTGGCCTGGCGCTCATCCTTAAGCATCGTCTGAAAGGGCTGCCCCAATTGGCAGCGCAACGCATCCAACTCGATCTCCCGCGCGTGCTGTTCCATCAGCCACAGCGCCACGGGTTCCAACAGGCTGCGCCGGTCGCCCGCGTTCAGTTCCAGCCCTTGCAGCACAGTAATGTCGGCTTCCAACCCTTTTCCGGCGTCCCACTGTACCAACAACACCTCGATGGCTTTTTCATACAATTCCGCACGCCGATCAGGCAAAACGACATTTTCGCGCTGCACGAGCGCGATGACGGTCAAGAGCAGCGGGTTCACCGCCAACTCGCGCACGCGGGCGTTGCCCTGAATCGCTTTGATCAGTTTGTCCGCTTCGACTTCGGCCTTGCGCAGGGCGTAGTCCGTCGCGCCGCCCGCGAGCACTACTTCCACGGCGCGGTTCCAGTACCGCGCAAAGCGTTCGATGTCCGCGTCGGTGAAGTTGCGCACGGTGGTCACGGCATAGTCCGCGCCCAGACGCGCCCCGCCCGTGTACCCCACGATACGGCTGGTGACGACATAGCGGTTCTGCGGGTAGGCCAGCGTGAACTTCTCCAGGATGCGGGCGATACGCTGGCGCGTGGTCATACTGGCGACTTCGTCCACACCATCGAACAAGACGGCGCACGCGCCTGTTTTGAGATACGTCACAAAGAAATCGGTGGGCAGGACGAGGTCCTGGTTGGTAAAGTACAATCGCAGGTAATCCAGCAGCAGTTTCGGACCGTCCGCGCCGATGTCGGGACATTCTTTTTCCAGGTAACGGGCGAAGTCACGCAGGGGCAGGAGGATGGGCAAGCGGTGTTCGTCCAGGCCCAAACGCTCCTGAACAATATGGGGCAAACTGTCAGTTTGCCCTTGCCGCAAGCTAACAGCTTGCGCCACAAAACCGCGCGCAAACGTGAGCGCCAGATAGCGCAGCAACGTCGTCTTGCCGCTGCCGGGATCGCCCAACACCACCAGACGCCGGTGCATCGCCAGCGCCTCTTGCACTTTCACTTTCACCTGCTGCACGGTCTCGCGCGGCCGTTCCATACCGCGGCGCTGCATCTCGCCGGGCGCGAGTTTCGCCATTGCCTCCACCCACGCTTCTTCGTCGCGCACCGTCTTGCGCACCGTCGCCGTGAGGGTGATGTAGACTTCTTCCAGATCAATGCTCACCAGGCCGGAGGCCGAGCGGATGCCTTGCAGTTGCAAGCGGCTGTTCTCCTTGATGACGCGGTCGAGGTAGCAGGTGAGGGCATCTTGCGGATTGCACGTGGCGGGCTGCCGTTTAAGCCAGTTTTCCAGGATAGGGACGGCTTCGGGGTTGCGGAGGCAGTGTTCGAGGATAAGGTTGATTTTCTCATCCTTGCGCATGCCGCGTCCGAATCTGTTCTGCACTTCGCGAAAGTGATCCAACGCCAGGGCGTCAATTTGAGGATCGTCGAGACGATTCAGTCGCGCGCGGAGACCGGAGAAATCAGGTGGCGGCAGTTCTACCTTTTGTTCCTGTGGCGCACCACAGTTTGAACAAAACCGCGCTCTATCTTCCAGTTGTTCACCGCACTGAGGACAGGTCTTCATCGTCTACCTCACTTCAGCAACGTTGCCAGCCGCTTGGCGTCTTCGGGATGGCGGCGGCAGTGATCCAACAGCAGGTTGATCATCTCATCGCGCCGCAGGCCGCGCCCGAATTTGTCGTACACCGTCGGGAAGTGATCCAGGCACAGGCTCTCGATTTCCACGGCGTCGAGCCGTTGCAGGCGCGCGCGCAGGGCCGAGACTTCAACGGACGACGCGGCCGTAGTACCTGTGCCCTTTTCAACGTGGACAGTGTTGCCATTTCCCACCACGTTTCCGTCACCGATGATGGTGATCCCGGCAGGCGGCGCGGCATAGTAATCTCCGGCCACGTTGATCTGCGTCCCCACCTGCTGCCCTTGCTGGTTGAAAACCGTCGTACCCGCAGACGGCGGGGCTGGTGGCGCGCCGGCAAACGATGCGCCCGCGCGCAGCGCCGCTGCAACCTCCCCGGCCAGCGCCGCCAGTTGGCCGTGGCAAGCGTCGCCGGGCGGGGTGTTCTCGGCGAGGACACGCAGGAGCAAGGCCAGGGCATTCTCCCCGGCAGGATTGGTGCGCCGGCTCAACGCATCAATGACCGCCCACACCCGTTCCACGCGGCTGCTGGCTTCGGGAAGCAGGTCGCGCCACGCGCTCAGGCGCGCATCCACAAAGAGAGGGCGCAGCGTGCGGTCACTGTCGAAGGGGCCGCAGCGCAGCAGCGCCGCTTGCAGGCGTTCATAGAGGTCACCCGGAATCCCGTTCATCCCCCATCACCTCCCGCGGAAGATTAAGACTGCGCCGTATCCAAAACCGCCTGCGTAGGCAAGATGCGCACATCATCGCGCAGCAACAGGCGATCCAGCAAACTTTCCAGGTACACACTGCGCAACGGCCCCCAGCCTTCGCCGTCCAGGCCGTGCGCCGTGTAGAGCAACCAGCCCTCCGGTTGGGCGAACAACGCTTCCAAACACCGGTCCAGCATCGCTTCCGCGTCCTCCGAAGCCGGAGAGGTCAGGCGGACGGTGTGGCGCGTGGGCAACGGCATAATCATCTCCCCGGAGAGGCGGAAAGCGCGCACGACTTGCGGCAGCCAGGCATCCAGTTCCGGCGTGGAAACGTTGTACGGGAAATTGAACACCGTCCGGCGCGCGTCGAAGCCGTTCAGTGACTGCCGGAAGACTTCCAGACAGCGCAGGATATTCTCTTGCGCTTGCGCCAGCGGCATCTCGGCCAGGTTGCTGTGATCGTAACCGTGCGGCTGGATGAGGTGCCCACGGGCTTGCAGCTCATTCCACAGCCCGAAATCCCCAAAAGTCTGCGGATCATACTCGTGAAAGGTCACCACGACGTTGAATTCGGCGCGTAAACCGTATCGTTCGTAGATCTCCGCAATTTTGGTCACCGAACGGCTAAACCCATCATCCCAACTGAGTGTGACGTAATACATACGTTATGCTCCTTCCCAGATGAAGTTATTCTCTGCATCGCGCAGGCAGGGCGCGTTTGCATCTTTCGATGAGAGCCGTGGCTCGGCGATCGGCCACGCAATGCCGAGCGCAGGATCGTTCCAGAGGATACCGCGTTCGTGGGACGGGGAATACTCGGCAGTGACATAGTAGAGCAAATCCGCCATATCGCTGACAACACAAAACCCGTGGGCGAACCCCGGCGGTACGTAGAGCAGATGGTGATTCGCCGCCGAAAGTGCCGCACCGACCCACTGTCCATAAGTCGGCGAGCCGCGTCGGATGTCCACCGCCACATCGAAGATCTCCCCTGCCACCACGCTCAAGAGCTTCCCCTGCGCCATCGGATGTAACTGATAGTGCAGCCCGCGCAGCACGCCATGCGCCGAGTGCGAGTGATTGTGCTGGATGAACACGCGGGGAATTCCGGCAGCGGCAAACTCCGAATGTTTGTAGGTTTCCACGAAAAACCCGCGCGCATCGCCGTACACGCGCGGCTCGATCAGGATCACATCAGGGATTTGTAATCGGGTAAATGTAAAGGGCATTGTGCACTCCTAAAAAATGGCGAATCGCGAATGGTAGAGCTGGAAAATCCGTTGGAATCCGTTCAGTCCGTTGACATTTCTAGCCGTTTTCTGCGCCGTAACCGCGAAGTCTGGCCGCCAGGGGATACAGCGGGTGTAACACCTGTTCCCACAGCCCCACGCAGCGAACGATTTTGCCGCCAAAGCCGCGTTTGAAACGATAGACGCCCCACAGCCCATCGTTGCGTTCGGTGAACTGTGCTTCGAGCGTCTCCTCATCGCAATCGGGGATACCCCATAAATCGTAACTCGTGCAGCCGCGCGCTTTCGCCCAGCGGATCGCCGCCCATTGCAGCGCGTAAGGCGGCATCTTCTCGCGGTGCCGATCCGATGACGCCCCGTAAAAATACCACGCCCTGGTTCCCAGCGCGAAAACGACCAGCGCTGCCACCGGTTCCCCCTCGACCTCCGCCAACAGCAGGGCCGCCTGTCCGGTTGGTAAGAACAGCTCAAACACGCGCCGGTAGTATGCCTCGCTGTGGATGCCAAAAGTGTCGCGGGTACCGGTCTCGGTCATCAGCGCGTAAAACACCGCCGCATCGTCCGGCGTTCCCTCACGGACGGTGACCCCTTTGCGTTCGGCCAGGCGGATGTTGTAACGTGTCTTCGAGCGCATCTGCGCCAGGATGACATCTTCCGCGGGCGCGATGTCCACGATGATGGTCCGCGGCGGCTGGATGGTGCGCGAGACGGGCCTCAGTCCGAGTTCCCGGAGCTGCGCCCGCGCCTCCGGCGTGTCGCATAGTTCCGGCTCAAGCCACAAGGCCCAGGCCCGATGGCGCCGCGCAGCCCGACGCAACGCCGCGAACGTCGCCGTCACCGCCGCCGCATCACCCCAATCCACCAGCGGCCCACGGGGGACATAGGCGATCGTCCCCAGCCTGAGCGGCAGTGTGCGATACAACACCAACGCCCCACCGATGGCCCCATCCGTGGCCCCACCCGTGGCCCCACCCGTGGTCCCATCCGTGGTTGTATCCGTGGTCGTGGTCGTGGTCCTATCCGTGGTTGTATCCGTGGTTCCATCCGTGGTCGTGGTTGTGGTCGTGACGATCTCCCAATCCCATCCAAAAGCCGCCTTGAGTTGCGCCCAACGGGTGGTTTGCAGGATCGTCCCTGCCGGATGGGTGGCGACAAAAGCGTCCCAGGGTTCCGCCGCGATCATGCCTTTTCTCCCACCACAAGCAACCCGCCACCGACACCGCCTTCAGGGACATCCGCCGTGTAAGCGTGTCGCCAACGTCTCCTCAACACCCACACAACCCAGCGGCGGACGAGTTTCTGGTAGCCGAGCTTGCGCAGGCGTGGAGAAGCCAGCCAGCGGTAATACGGCTTGCCGTGAAACGGCGTCTTGTTCGGGTGAATACCATAGGTGGCGTTGGCGCGATCCCACAGCGCCTCGACCTCGGCCGGGATGTAATATCGGACATACAGCAGGCGTATGCCGGCCCGTGCGAGCCGTTCCAGCCATTGGGTAGGCGTGAGATAACGTTGATGTTCCAGTCGTTGATCCACAGCCGCAGCGTAGGTCTCTGCACCGATGGTATCCCCCAGTGCCGCTCGCTCGTGGTACCCCGCCAGCAAGCGCCGAAACATATCGCTGGGTACAGTAGCGAGGAAACGTCCGCCGGGGCGCAGCACCCGCGCCACCTCGCGCAACACCGGATCAAGATTGGGAATGTGTTCCAGCACCGAGTTGCTGAAGACGGTGCCGAAGCTCGCGTCGGGATAGGGCATCGCCTCACCGCGCGCAAGTTGGACACAGCCGTAAGTGCCCGTGGCCGGCGCCTGACGCACCTGCGCCCACCAGGGATCGAAGCCCACCTCGACAGGCGCTTCACCGGCGAAGAGCACCTGCGCGATGAGACCGTCGCCGCATCCCAAATCGAGCACCGGGCGGGGGAACGGCTCCGTTGCCAGCACGCGCAATTCGATGGCCCGCCACAATGCCACCGGCGGCGCAAACCAGTATTGATCGAGCGTCAACGTCAAATAATCACGATTCGGATCAGGCATCAGCAACTCCTCCTCCAACGCATCCTTTGTAACACGAACGACAGATTTTACAAATCTTTCATTCGCCCATTTGCTCATTCTATGGTACACTTTTCTCCATGCACATCGGCATAGACCTGCGACTGCATGCTTACGCGCCCGGCGGGATTTCACGGTATGCGCGACATCTGGCACGAGCGTTATCCGCCCAATTAACGGCGGAGACGCTGACGCTGGTTCAACATCGGCGCGAATCCGACCCTGTGGCCGTGCCCGGCGCGCGTGTTTATGCGGCATGGACGCCGCCGCATCACCGTCTGGAGCGCTGGGGGCTGGGTCTGGAGCTTCTCCCGCTGAAGTTGGATGTGTTCCACAGCACCGACTTTATCCCCCCGGCCTGGGGCGCACGACATACCGTCATCACCGTGCATGATCTCAACTTCCTCTACTACCCGCAATACCTCACCGCCGATGCCCGCCGTTATTACAACGACCAGATCGCCTGGGCCGTCGCCCGTGCCGATGCAATTCTGGCCGACTCGTATGCCACCCGGCGCGACCTGGAACGGTTGCTGCACGTGGACCCCGCGCGGGTCACGGTGACGCATCTGGCTGCCGACGCGCATTTCCGTCCGTTGCCGCCGGAGGAGACGCGGGCCGTGCTGGCACGTTACGGGTTGGAACCGGGGTATCTGCTCTTTGTGGGGACATGGGAGCCGCGTAAAAACCTGCCGGGGTTGTTGGAGGCGCTGGCGCAGCTTCACGCGCGCGGGGAAAAGCGCGTCCTGGTGATCGCAGGGCGCCCCGGCTGGCTCTACGATGAGATCTTCACGCGCGTGCAAACCCTGCGGCTGGAGCCGTGGGTGCGCTTCATCGAGCAAGTCCCCGGCACGGACTTAGTGGCGCTCTACAACGGCGCATTGTTGCTGGCGATGCCGTCGTTCTACGAAGGCTTTGGACTCCCCGCGTTGGAGGCGCTGCAATGTGGCACACCCGTCGTCGTCGCCGACCGGGCCAGCCTGCCGGAGGTCGTCGGCCTGGCCGGGCTACTGATTGACCCCGACGATCCCACCACCATCGCCGATGCCTGCTGGCGCATCGCCCACGATGCGGAGCTACGCGCCCGCTTGCAGGCAGAAGGACAAGAACAAGTGCGCACGTTTACCTGGGAAGAAACTGCGCGCCGGACCCTGGAGGTTTACCGGCGCGTGTGTGGCAACGCATCTACCGCAATCCCCAATCCCTAATCCTTAATCCCCAACCCATATCGCGCCAACGGCGTATACTCCGCGCCGGAGGACTTGAGCACACTGCGGAAGAAGATCAGTTCCTCGGCCGGCACCTCGCCCAGAGCGCCGACCTCTGTCTGACGGATGGCCTCCCCTACCGCTTGAGCCTCTTCCCGCGAGGCGCGCTGGCGGACACGTCCCAATGTCAGATGTGGCGAAAAGCGGCGATCCTCAGGCTGAAAGCCGATGTTCGCCAGCGCTTCGGTGACGGCGCGATGTAACAGCGTCAGTTGCCCGGTTGGCTCTTCCACCCCCACCCAGATGACGCGCGGGCGGTTGGCGTTCGGGAAGGCGCCAAGCCCTCGAACGGTGAACGTAAACGGGCGCACGTTACGCGCGACAACGCGCAGGGCAGCTTCGACAGGTTGGCGACGTTCGAGCACAATATCCCCCAGGAAAAACAACGTCAGATGAATATTGTCGGGATTCACCCACGCCACAGCCTGTTCCGGTGCAGTGCGCCGCAGGGTGCGTTGGATGGCGGACAGGTTTTCAATGACGGCCGATGAGAGCGGCAAAGCGACAAACGTGCGCAGCGTTTCCGGTTGTGCCATATTCCCTCCATATCCATCAAACAGGACTTACGCCGTCGCGCTTCCTTAGTTTAAAGTTCCGCCAGATTGCGTAGGCCCTGACCAAACTGAAAACTGATAACCTCAATGCGCCACAAAATCGGGGATAGGCGCGATGTAAAGCCGATTAGCGGCAATCATATACAACACATGCGGCTCCTCGGTGATCGCCAGCGCCTCGAGTTGTTTCAAAGCGTCACCCGGAAGGCGGAACTGGTGCATAAAGTTGCCGCGCTTATCGAGAACAATGATGCGCTCACGTTGCGGATCACCCAGATAAACCTGCCCTTTATCGGCGTCAGGCTCGACGACGAGCACGAACGGCTTCACCTCTGGATCCGGCAAATTGCGCACCTGGAAGGAAGGGTCCTCCGCCCCGCTAAAATAAGCATTGATCGTCCCATCCCCCATCAACAGATACACCCGCCCATCAATCCCGATGTCCAGGGTTTCCGAAAGGCGTGGTGCGACACCGGTTGCGAAGTAGCCGCGCGGCGTGTCGTAAATCCCGTTGACCGACTCGTAAGTGAGGATCTGGTTATCCTGCCGGTGCACCAGATACAGCCGTTCCCCAAAAGTAGCCATGAGCGTCACCATGCCCGGCCCCAGATTGCCCTGAAGCCGCTGCCGTGCAATTCCTCCCGGCCCCAAAGGCGGCTCGTAGATGTAAACGACGCCACCATCGCTGTAAATGAAGACGGCGCCGTTGGGATAAGTTCCCCCCGGCTCCACCCAGGCCAGATCCACCAGATGGTTGACCACCTCGCCGTAGAAAGTCTGCCCGCGTTTGAGGATCGGCGTGGGAATCTCGGCCATCAAGGCCAGGCCATCCGCCTGCAACGGCAACCCGATGATCTCATCGGTGGCGGTGTTGAGGATGTACACCCATCCTCCGGCCACCAAAAGGCGACGTGGGGTTGGCGCCACCCCCAGCTCGAATTGCGGCCTGGCGTCGAGTACCGCCGCGCTTTGCAGGGCGTCAATGGCACTCTGGGCCTCGTTTTTCAAGGCCACCGCTTCGGGATTTTGACGCTCCAGGGTGAGGATATGCGAGCTTAATTCCAGAAGCCGGTTCCAGTCTTCAGGGGACTGGCTGGTGAACGCCCTTTCGCGCAGCGCGCGCGCCTCCGCGATGTACTCATCCACCCGCGCCTGCCCGCCGGACTCAAAATACATAGTCACGGTGACAAAAAGCATCAACAACAGCAATCCCAGCACCAGCCCGCCCATGAGGGTAGATCTCTCCGTTGGCGCAGGTGGGGTCTGACGCGCTCTCATACCCCTGAACTTTCCGGGCAATAATGTACGTAGCGCATGACGCAGGCGTGCGCGTTCAACGGTCGTCTGCCGCTCACGGTAACGGGGGGCGCCTTTTGGGGGGATAAGACGCTTCAGCCATTCGCGCACAGGGGGGAGGGTTGGGAATCGAGGGGTGGACGGCGCAGGTTGAGGAACAGGGGCTGACGGCTGCGGCGCGAGGGGGGTGGACGGCGCAGGTTGAGGAACGGGGACTGACGGTCGCGGCGCGAGGGGGGTGGACGGCGCAGGTTGAGGAACAGGGGCTGACGGTTGCGGCGCGAGAGGGATGGACGGCGCAGGTTGAGGAACAGGGGCTGCTGGTTGCAGCGCGAGGGGGGTGGACGGCGCAGGTTGAGCTACAGGGATGGCGGGGGTTTTTTTTGGAAGAATGCCCTTTTTCTGAAGGGGAGCCTGCGCCTGCGGCTGTGGTTCAGGCAACAGGTGAATCATCACAAAGCTGCCCGACGCCTGGCTCTCCGCCATAGTCTGAATTACGGACTCGACAAGCGTTTCGGGATCCGGGGCTGCAAGGATCGTTTTCCAACGCTCGCGGGGCTGGGATTCCACCGCCGGCGTCGTCGCCAGGAGCACCGTGGCCCCCTCTTCCAGCGTTGCATAACCGATATGAATGGAAGGAGGAAGGGAGCCGGCCAGAGGAATCAGCAAGCGGTTGCGGAGCGGAAACGCTTCCACCGTATGATCGGGATGGTGAACAAAGGTATACGCCGCCCCAATTTGCCCGAAGAAGACCTCATCCCCTGAAAAAACGGCGCACGTGATGCTTCCCGAACACTTGGAACCGGGTGGCGCCTCGAGGTTGGCGCGGACGAGATGGCGGTTGGCCTCTGCCAGCGCGCGCCGCAACCGCGCCACAATGCTGCCCGACGACGCCCAATAGGTGCTCGCCGCCAACGCGCGAATTTCGCGGCTGCGATGGGCCAGCGGCGGTGAAAGATCAACCAGAATGGCAAGCAGCTCCCCCGCCCTATCGGCCATTCCCGGCGGCGCGGTTGTCGTCATAGCCTCCGGCGCGGGATGCTGGCTTCGCCGCCCCTCTTGAAAACGCAGGATTTCACTGTGCCGTTGCATACATGTTCACCCTACGTCAAGTTTAAGGGGCAAGGGGGATTCTGTCAAGCGCCAATCAAAAATAACCTTCACCCCCTCCCCCGCAGCCGTTCCTCCACCTCCCCCCAATCCGCACGTGAAGTCATATCCAGCGACAGCGGCGTGACCGAAACCACCCGCGCCACCCGCAGCGCCCACACGTCGGAATCCGGTTCGACCCGATGTGGATCGTCCCGCACGGTGTAGCCGGGACGTCCGTTCCCGTTCTGGCGATCGGGTTCCAGCGGCAGGAAGTAACGTTGCCGCGACAGGCGCGCGAGCCGCCACGGGGTTTCTGGTGTGGCATTGTCCGGCACGTTGACGTTGAGCACGTCAACATCGTAAGGCAGCGCGCGATCGAGCATGCGGCGCGCAAAAAGCGCGGTGAAGTGCTGCGCCGCCGTGTAATCCTTCGCCTCACCGCCCGTGAGGTGTTCGGCAACCGTCATTTCGAGCGAAACGGCGAGCGCCGGCACGCCAAAAGCTGCCGCTTCCAACGCCGCGCCTACCGTGCCGGAGATGGTGATTTCGGTACTCACGTTCTCGCCAAAGTTGATACCTGAAATGAGCAACGCCGGTTGGCGCGGCACCAATTCCAGCATGGCATGGACGACGCATAACGCCGGCGTCGCGTCCACGCTGTAGACGCGCACCACGTCCCCGCCGTAGACTTCACGCTGTTGCTCGTTCAATTCGCCGGTTACCGTGCGCGGCATGGAGCGCCCGGCCGCCGACCATTGACGATCCGGCGCGACGACCAGCACCTCGCCGAACGGCGCGACGGCTTCGACGGCGGCCCACAGGCCGGCAGATTCCACGCCGTCATCGTTGGTCACTACAATGAGTGGCTTTTCCATACGTTATCCTCGTTGGTTTGTTATCAGCAGGGATCCGGTGATCCCCGCGAAGTATGTGTAAGATACGTTATACCTCAAAAACTAGATCAACCACACGATGTTCGGCCATCGCCCGGTCGGCGCCAAAGCCGATGAGATGCCCGGCAACGGAGTCTTCGAGCTGCGTGGTCGAGATGGAAGCCGGTTCGCCGCGCATCACGCGCACGAAGTCCGCCACCAGACGCATATCCCCGCCGCCGTGCCCACCGAACGCGCCGTGCATGTCGCCGCCGATTTTCAGGTCCACCACGTCTTCGCTGTACTCGTGGCCCGGTCGTGGGTCAATGTGACGGATGACGAAACGCCCATCCTCGAAAACGCCCTGGATTTCTCCGCGTGTGCCGATGATGTGTATCGCCCGCGACGGCCTGGATGTCCCACCGATCATATTGTGTGTCGCCGTCGTTCCGTCGGCAAACTCGATCACCAGCGATTGATGGTCCACGACCTCCATATCACATTTCCACACGCAGCGCCCGTAGGGATTGTCCGTCTTCAGCGAGTGGATTTTCTGCTCGATGGTGGGGTTGGGGATATGCTCCAGGCTGTCCCACACGTAAAAGCTCCAGCGGTCGGGATGGTCAAGGTAGTGCTTGCGTGCCGAATACAGACACTCGGCCTCGATGGGACAGTCCACCAGGCAGCGGGTGCCCGCGTCCGCGGGTGCTTTCTCGGGGCGGAACTGGAAATTGCTGCCGAAACTGGCAACACTGCGCGGCCTCACGCCGCTCTTCATCCATGCAATGAGATCAAGGTCGTGACAACACTTCGCCATCAACATCGAAGTGTGGCTCACGCTCGGCTTGCTCCACTTGCCGCGAATGTAGGCCACGGCCATGTGATGGTAGGAGACGTGTTCAATGGTCTGCACGCTGAACACATCGCCGATGACGCCGTTTGCCACCTGCTGGCGGATGGCAGCGTAGAACGGCGTGTAGCGCAACACGTGGCAGATGATGACTTTGCGGTCATAGCGTTTCGCCGTCTGCACCAGATTCCACATCTCCGTCTCATTGGTGGCGAAGGGTTTTTCGAGCAGCATATCGTATCCGGCCGCCAACAGCGGCAGGGACGTGGGCACGTGCTGATGATCCATCGTCCCGTTGATGACCACATCGGCAAACTGTGGCCGGCTTGCAACCTCATCGGCGGTCTCGAAACACTGCGCCGACGACAGGCCATAAAGGTTCGCCACCATCTCACGGCGCAGCGGATTGGGGTCCGCCACCCCGACAATGCGCAGTTCATCCGGGTGGTGCTGTGCATACGAGGCGTAGAGCAAAGCGCGGTGGCCTGCACCGACGATGATAGCAGTAAGTGGACGCGAAGCAGACACAGCTCGACGATTTATCGTTGGGCGCGGCAAAGTGTAAAATGTCAACCAATTATGAACCATTCCGGATCCCCCCATAGAAAAATCGCCGCTGTTGGGTTGCCAGCGGCGATTTTATCGGTCGAATTGATTTTCATGAAGTAGGGCGGGTGGGACTCGAACCCACACGGATGTAAATCCCTCGGTTTTTAAGACCGGTGCGTCTGCCATTTCGCCACCGCCCCTGATTACAAAAACGGGCATCCCTTTTTAGATGCCCGCCGCTTGTGGTATGGATGGGAAAAGGCGACGGTCGGACTTGAACCGACGAATGGGGGTTTTGCAGACCCTTGCCTTACCACTTGGCTACGTCGCCAAGAAAAAGAGCGGGCTAAGGGATTCGAACCCTTGACCTTCTCCTTGGCAAGGAGACATTCTACCGCTGAACTAAGCCCGCATACACCGCAGATTATACTACACATAGAAATTTTGGCAAGTTCAATGTTGAGGCATGCTCGCCAGCACGACCACCGAGCGCGGCGTGACGCGATACGCATCCGCCACGACCGGCGGTGCCATATCCGGCGTGCAGAAGTCCTCCGGCGTGGGCAGGGCCGTGTCAATGATGCGCCGCCAACATTCGCTTTCACGCGGTGCGGGCAGCGTAAAAGTAAGCGGCTCCCAGTAAGCGTTGAGCATCACATGCAGATGCTCATGCGCATCTGGATGATACAACTCGAAGGCCAGGCTGTGTGAATGATATGCCCAGTCCGGGTTGTGCAATTGTACACCATGCCAGGTGATGGACGGCGTCTTGTCCCCGACATTTTCGGTCAAAAAACGTTCCTCGCAAAGCAACGTCAACGACTTCGTATAAGCAATGATGTTCTGCACAAAGCGTAACACTTCGCTATGCTTTTCGACATTGCGCCAGTCGAACCAACTGATTTCGTTATCCTGAGAATAAGCGTTGTTGTTGCCACGTTGCGTCCGTCGCACCTCATCCCCCATCAACATCATGGGCGTGCCCTGCGAAAAGAACAGAATCGTGATGAAGTTTTTGATCTGCCGCACGCGCAACGTTTCAATGGCCGGATCGAGCGTTGGCCCCTCGACGCCGCAATTCCAACTGAAGTTCATATCCGTACCATCGCGGTTAGCTTCTAAATTCACGGCATTGTGTTTCTTATTGTAAGAGACCAGATCATTGAGTGTGAAGCCATCGTGGCAGGTGATGAAATTGATACTGCGGTTTGGCTCGCGGCCCTCTTGGGGAAAGAGATCCGGGCTGCCGGCAATGCGCGAAGCTAACCGTGACACTGTTCCTTCATCACCCTTGACGAAACGGCGCACATCGTCGCGGAACTGACCGTTCCACTCTGCCCAACGATGCCCGATGAATGACCCCACCTGATACAGCCCCGCGGCATCCCACGCCTCGGCGATGATCTTCGTCGCTGCCAACACCGGATCGGATTCGATCTCCCACAGAATCGGTGGGTCTTCAAGCAAGCGTCCGTACTTGTCGCGCGACATCACCGAGGCCAGATCAAAGCGAAAGCCATCCACATGCATCTCGGAAACCCAATAGCGCAGACAATCCAGAATCATGCGGCGCACGATGGAGTTGTTGGCGTTCACCGTGTTGCCAACGCCGCTATAATCAGCATAGCGGGCCTGATTCTCCTGGAGCATATAGTAGGCGCGATTTTCCAGTCCCCGGAACGATAACGTCGGTCCATTATGGTCATTCTCGGCGGTATGATTGAAAACAACATCCAGGATGACCTCGATGTTGGCGCGATGCAATGCCTTGACCATATCGCGGAACGCCTGCACGGGACCTAGCGGATCATCACACCCACAGTAACCCTGATGCGGCGCAAAGAAGGCCACCGGACTGTACCCCCAGTAATTGGAAAGCCCCTTCGGGGCATCCTGAGGATCGAACTGCTGCACCGGCAATAGCTCCACCGCCGTCACTCCCAGCGATTGGAGATAGGGGATTTTCTCGATCACGCCGGCATACGTGCCGCGCTTGTGCGGTGCAACGCCCGAACTGGGATGTTTGGTGAACCCGCCTACGTGCATCTCGTAGATGACGGTGCCGGAATACGGATGATCCGGCGGCGTATCATCTTCCCAATCGTAGGTGTGCGGATCTACAACAACGCTTTTCATGGCGTATGCTGTGTTGTCGCCGGGACGTTTGGCAGCCTCGCGGTCATAGTTGGCACCGACGGCGACGGCGCGGGTGTAAGGATCGAGGAGCACTTTGGTCCCGTCAAAGCGCAAACCCTGTTCCGGCGCAAACGGCCCGTGAACACGATAACCGTACAATTGACCAGGCCCAATGCCGCGGACAAGGGCATGCCAGTAATAGAAAGTACGGTGTTTCTTGGGATCAAGGTGTATAATGTAAGAGGGTCGTGCGGCATCTGCGTGGTCGAAGAGCAACAACTCCACCGCGTTGCAGTTCTTGGAGAAAACAGAGAAATTCACCCCCCACGGGTAGACCGTCGCCCCCAGGGGAAAACTCTGACCGGCCTGGACATCGAGTGCCATTATGTCCTCCCAGAAATACCCTTCAGCGCACCGGAGCGTCTATACTCTTATTCTAACCCATTGCAGAAATGATGCAAAAATCTCACGGTGCACTTTTACCCTGATGATCAAGGAATGTAACCGAACCGCCGCGGCCCCGATCATGGAAATGATCGCAGGGCTATCTGACTAACGACTATCAGACTGTTTTACGAGGAGCTTATCATGCAAAAACTGGCCTGCCTTAGCATCGGCCTGCTGCTCGTCTTTGCCCTGATGCCGTCTCTGTCGGCAGCGCAAAACGCAACCACATTCGTCAACGATCCTCCTGTTGTTGAACCTGAGGTATGGCGGGCCATAGAAACAAACGCCGATACCCCACTTCGCGTCATCGTGGTGCTACGCCCGGCGGGGACGGCTGTGACTATTCCGACAGCCGCGACGGCGAATGTAGCTTCTCGCACTTTGCTCGTCGAAACTCTGCAAGAGAACCTCAGGAGCGCCCTGGAGCCTGTGGAAACGCTCCTCGCCGAGGCCCAAAACCGGGGGGATGTGCTGGCGCGCCAGGATTTGTGGATCATCCACGCCACGGCGCTGACGGCCCGCCCGGCGTTCGTGCACCGGTTGATGACCTCGCCGGCCGTGGCAGAGATCCGCCTGGATCATGACGTTCAATACGTCCTCCCCAATGAATCGGCCACGCCGGAAAACGTCCCTTCCACCGAACCCACGTGGGGGGTGACGCGAATTCGCGCCCCCGAAGTATGGGCCACGTTGGGCATCTCCGGCACCGGCGCCGTCGTAGCGATTATGGATACCGGCGTGGACTTGCTGCACCCGGCCCTCAATGCCAACTATCGCGGCAATCTGGGCCGCGGTCTCTACGATCACACCCATTCCTGGTATGATGTCGTCAACGGCGGCGTCTACCCTTACGATGACAACGGCCACGGAACCCACGTCGCAGGGACGGCAGCAGGCACCGGTAACATCGGCGTAGCGCCGGCAGCGCAGTGGATCGGCGTCAAAGTGCTCTCCGGGGAAGGGTACGGCTACAATGCCTGGATCCACGCCGGATTCCAATGGCTGCTGGCGCCCGGTGGCGACCCGGCGCTGGCCCCGGACGTCGTCAACTGCTCCTGGGCTTCAACGATCAGCTCAGACACCAGCTTCGCGGAAGACATCGCACTTCTGAAGGCCGCCGGCATCCTGCCGCTGTTCGCCGCCAACAACACCGGCCCCAGCCTCGGCTCCATCGGCGCGCCCGCCAGCAATCCGGGCGCCTTCGCCGTCGGCGCCAGCGATCCCGATGATGAAGTGCCGTACTTCTCCAGTCGCGGGCCGTCGCCGTGGGGCGAAATCAAACCCAATGCCGTCGCGCCGGGCGTGAACGTCCTTTCATCCAGCCCCGGCGGCGTCTACGCCGAGAAAGACGGTACTTCTATGGCAACGCCCCACGTCGTCGGGTTGGTGGCGTTGTTGCGGTCCGCCGACCCCACCCTCTCCGTTGAAGCCATCAGCACCCTCATCACCCAAACCGCCGTCCCCTTGAGCACCACCCTACCCAACAACGACAGCGGTTGGGGACGCATTGACGCCTTTGCGGCGGTTGCCGTCGCGGTGCACGCCGGCCTGGTCGTGGGCAACGTCGCCGGCCCCGACCGCCAGGGAATCGCCGGCGCCACCCTCTTCGCCACGTCGCACAACCCACAGGGGACGCAGGCGCACACGCTCACAACTGCGAACGGCGATTACATGCTGGCGCTTGCCCCCGGCATGTACGACATCAGAGCCTCGGCCTTTGGCTATCTACCTGCAACGCAGTGGTATGTCCCGGTCTTCACCAACACGCAGCAACATCTTGATTTTACCCTGCTTCCCCTTCCCACCGGCACGCTGCAAGGCCGCGTCATCGTCTCCGGGACGTACGCCGCCCCTACCCGCACCGTCGTGGCGCGCGCGCTTGACACCCCCATCACGGCCACCGTCGGCGCGAGCGGCGATTATAGCCTCAAACTGCCCACGGGCGTCTACAGCATCGAAATGCGCGGCCTGGGCTACCGCGTGGCGACGGCTTCGGTGGCCGTCGTCGCCGGCGAGACCCACACACGCGATTTTGTCCTCACGCCTGCTCCTACCCTGCTGCTGGTTGACGAGGGTGGATGGTATTATGAGAGCCAGACCGCCTACTGGAAGGCCGCGCTCGACACACTCGCCTATTCCTACGACGAACAACGCATCAAGCATCCACCCGCCGAAACCCCCATCAGCTCCACGCTGATGCGGTATGACATCGTCCTCTGGTCCTCACCCAAAGGCTCACCGGGGCTGGTCAAAGGCGGCGGCGAACTGGATGCCTATCTCAAAAACGGGGGGCGGCTGCTGTTGAGCGGGCAGGATGTGGCGTACTTCGACGGCGGTGGATACGTCACCGGCATCCAGCCTTACCTGGTAAAGACCATCGGCGTGGATTACGTGAGCGACAGCGCCCCGGTTCGTCGGCTGACCGGCCTGGGGCCGTTCTCCGGCATGACGGTGACCATCGAGGGTGGCGATGGCGCGAACAACCAGACCTGGCCGGATGTCGTCGCCGTCCGGGACCCCGACAAGGCCGAGTTGTTATGGCGCTATACAGACGGCAGCGGCGGCGGCATAGGGACCTCGATCTGCACGCCCTACCGCGCGCTCTTCCTCTCCTTCGGCTACGAGGCCATTGCCACGCAGGAGCAGCGGCGCGAGGTACTCGCACGCAGCCTGGACTGGTTACAAACGGCACCGCCGACCGTGGCCCTCACACTCGA
This sequence comes from Anaerolineae bacterium, assembly GCA_035373625.1. Taxonomy (GTDB): domain Bacteria; phylum Chloroflexota; class Anaerolineae; order B4-G1; family SLSP01; genus DSWT01. The sequence continues at coordinate 44,340 of DAOSNS010000009.1, forward strand.
TCGGCTCAGCGAACCGACGGTGATCGGCCTGCCGGGCCAAACGGTGACGCACACGCTGCGCCTGCGTCACACCGGCTACGGCGGCATCGCCGCGCCCGTCGCTTTAACGCTGGATACCGGCCAGTGGCCCGCCACGGTCACACCGCCGACCGTGACCCTCACGCCGTGCTCATCCATCACGTTGACCGTCGTGATCACGATCCCCGCAAATACCGGCGTCAATGTCAGCAGCGTGCTGACATTGACGGCCGCCACGCCCCGGTTGCCGACCACTCTTAGCGTCACCTTACGCGCCAAAACACCCGCGCCGGTGCTGTTGGTGGACGATGACCGCTGGTATCCGATGGAAGAACGTTATATCGCCGCCCTGGCGGCACGCGGCATCCCCTTCGATGTGTGGGACACGGCGGAGAACCGTGGTGGCGTGCCCGGCGAACGCTCGCCGACCCTCGCCATCCTGCAACGTTATCCGCTGACGGCATGGTTCACCGGTTACGATTGGTACGCGCCTATCCTGCCGCAAGAAACGACGATGCTGCTGGCGTACCTTAATGGTGGGGGACGGCTGTTGCTTTCCTCACAGGACTTCTTGTACTATCACGACCAAGACCCCCTGGCGCGGCGCTTCGGTGTGGAACATTGGGACGAAAGCTACCATCCAACGCATGCTTTTGGCGTCCCCGATCAGCCTACAGGCGGGCCTTGGGGGCCGGTCAAGCTGGATTTCCCCTTCAAGAATTTGGCCGATGCCATTGAGCCGCTCCCCGAAGCCACGCCCGTCATGCGCGGACAGGTGGGACAACCGATCGGCATCGCCAGAGAAATCACGGCTTCGCGGACGTTGTTCTACGCCTTCCCGCTGGAAACGCTGCCACTCGCTACCCGCGCTGCCGTCCTGGCGGATGGTGTGGGCTGGCTCTCGCCGTTGGGGAAAAGCCGCTGGACGGTCACGCCGACCACGCCGTTGCCCGGTGAACGTGTGACGCACACGCTTTTCATCTATAACGATGCGGCGACTGCATTGACGACCACCCTCACACACACCCTGCCCGCCTCGACCACGCTCACCGCAGACGGCCCGCCGCCGGCGTGGGAGTACGTCGCCGCCGCGCGGATGCTGACCTGGAGCGGCGTAACGCCCCCCCAGACGCCCATGACCTTCACCTGGGCGGTCTCGGTGACAGAGGCCACGGGGGCGTCCATCCCGTTATCGTTAACGCTAGGGTTACCGGCCTGGGGGCTGCAATTCGACCGTGAGAACACGCTGCACGTCGCGGGCGCGGACCTCTCGGCAAGCGCGTGGCTTGTGCCGGAATGGGCCGCCATCCACCCTGGAACGCCGGTGACGTTGACGTTCGCGCTGCGCAATACCGGTCCAGGGAATGTAGCTGAGGGGACGGTGCGCCTGTGGTTGACCCGGGAGAGCACGCCGCTCACCGCGACGCTGCCTTACACACGGGGATGGCACATCTCGTGGTGGGAGGGGAATCTCGCCGCGGGGGAAACGCGCACGCTGACCCTGACGCTGCGGACGTGGCAATCGAGTATGCCCCTACGGGTAGACGCCATCCTGGAAGACGGCGCGGGACAACGTTGGGAACGCCGGCTCTGGTTAAAGGTCGAGCCGTGGCGCTGCTATCTGCCGGTGATCTACAAACGCTCGTTGTAACCTGGCTATCAGTTGGCCAACTGGCGGATCACCATCACCACTTTGCCCTGGACGCGCACATCGTTCGCCGGGACGTAGATCGGCTGCATGTCGGGGTTGGCGGGCTGCAAGCGCACGCGCGCGCCCTCGTAGTAGACTTTCTTGAGCGTCGTTTCGGCGTTGCTATCCAGCCAGACGGCGGCCATTTCGCCGTTCTCGACGCGCTCCTGGTGGCGCAAGATGACGGTATCGCCGTCGTGCACCAGGGCATCAATCATCGAATTGCCCTTGACTTTGAGCGCGAAGAGGTTGGCGACGTCTTTGCCGAAGAAGGCGCGGCTGATTTCGACCGTCTCCGTCCCCGCCAGCGGCTCGACCTGGATCGGCTCACTGGCGACGATGTAGCCGAGGAAGGGCACCGCGACCATCTCGCCGCCGGCCGCGAGGTAATCCGGCGCGGGGCCGCGCGAATTCGAAGCCAGGCGGATGCCGCGTGATTTTTCGGGCGCGCGTTCGATCAGCCCATTTTTGCCCAGGTATTCCAGGTAGTAAGAAACCAGGGACGTTGATGCCACCCCGATAGCATCGCCGATTTCGCGCACCGTGGGTGGATAACCGTTTTCAGCGATGTAGTTTTCCAGGAAAGTGAGAATGGCCTGCTTGCGCTCTTCCAGCTTTCCCTTTTGACGGCCTGCCGATTTAGCCCCCATGTTGACCTCCATCTGTCTCATTATCCCAACTTATCCCAAACTTATTATAATCGCACATTTGTTCTATGTCAAGAGGCGTTTTTTGATAGAAATATCATATACCCCAGCATGGCTTTGCACATTTCGCGCGCAAATCCGACCGCAACTCGCATATTTTTCACTAGACTCGCACGCTTAATTTAGTTAGAATATGGTTATAGAGGTCTCCTGTAGGCTAACGTTTGCAAGCCGTGAGGTGAAAGTTGCCCGGCGGATCAGGCGGATTTCAAATGTACTAACCTGGCAACGTTCAAACGACCATTTTCATGGGGTACAAAAGTCATGCCAATTGGGGATTGCATAAACCCCCTTCTTCGTGTAAAATAGGGGTACAGACTGCATATTCACGACAGCATCAGTCAACTGTCCGTCAAAATCAACAAGCACACCGGAATTGTTGCCGCCGCACATCATTATCGCCGGAGACTGCGGGCCGGAGGGGAAATATGTGTCCGGGTGCTTTATAAACTATTGCGTTGCAGGTACGAAATTATGAACATTGGACGATTTTTCAGGAAGCTCAGTGGGTTGCTCTTACTCGCCATAGTGGTGGGGTTCTGCACACCCCAGCCCGGTCTGACGCAAACGCCGCAGTCGGAATACTTCAAACAGACCGGCCATCGGGTGGAGGGGGAATTTCTCAATTATTTCTACAAATACGGCGGGTTGGCGATCTTTGGTTACCCCATCACCGAACGTTTTGTTGACCAGGGGATTACCGTGCAATACTTTCAGAAAGCCCGCATGGAGCTGCATCCTGAGAATCCGGAGCCATATCGGGTACAGTTGGGGCTGCTTGCCGAGGAGCTAAAATACCGCCAACCACCAGTCCCGGAGCCGCAACCGCGTTCGCGGCGTAAGGTGTATTTCCCCGAAACCGGCCATACCGTGTCGTATGCGTTCCTGGATTTCTTCAAGGCTAACGGCGGCATAGACATCTTCGGCTATCCCATCACCGAGATGTTCTTTGAGGATGGGCAAATCGTCCAGTATTTTCAGCGGCTTAAAATGCAATGGCAACCCAACGATCCCACAACGGCGGTCGTGATCGGCAATCTTGGAGAAGTGTATCTCAGATTCTATAGCAGCCGCATGCCGGCATGGGCTTTACAGCCCGTCTCCGAAAATGACGATAGCATCATCATCCAACCCACGATGACCCCGGAGATCAACGCTCTTCGCGCCGTGGTTTCGCTGCGTTATTCGGTGATGAGTAAAAAGCGCAATCAGACGGTCTCCGTCCTGGTCACCGACAACAGCGGGCAACCGTGCCCCAACGCGCAGGTAGCGATCAGTTTCATCGAGACGCCCTCGAACATCGCGTTGCCCGGCAGTGACATAATCTTGACGACGGATAAGCAGGGTTTCGCGCAGGCTTCGATACCGGTCAACGGTGGGCGCTCAGGCGCGCAGATTATTGTACGGGCAACCGCCACTTACCTGGGGTTCACAACCACCGCCCAAAATGTCTTCCTGTTATGGTGGTAAAAACGCAAAAAACAGCGCGGCACGAATGTGCCGCGCTGTTTTTTGTCAAAGATCGGGCCTTGCTCATTGAGTAGCGTTTTCAGGGGTACCCAGGCCCAGGCGCGCTTTCAAACGCTCGAACCAGGTCTTCTTGCGCACAGGCTGAGCGGTACCGCTGGCGCGCATATTGCGCAAACGTTCCACGGCCCGCCGCAACTTCTGCATCTTTACCACGTTTTCTTTATCCGCCATCGCCATCGTTCCCCTTGATTGGAAGAAAATCTTATATAAATTCTAGCACCAACTGTCCAAAGCGCAAATTGCCGGATGAAGATCACACTTCGGATGATTGTTCAAATGCCATCTCCGGCGAAGAGGCAAAGAGATACCCCACTCCACGGACGTTCAAAATGTAGCGGGGATTCTCCGGGTCAGGCTCCAGTTTGCGCCGCAGACGACGGATATGCACCCGCACAATTGAGCGCGCTCCCCAGGCATCCGTCTCGTAACCCTGTGCGCAGCGCACTAACTCCTGCGGCGTACACACTTCATCTACACGCTCAACCAGACATTCCAAAAGCCGAAATTCCGTCGGCGTCAGCTCCACAGGTTGCCCGCGATAGGTGACCAGATGTTTGCCCCGGTCAATCTGCACATCCCCTACCACCAACACATCGTCCCCTTTGGTCAGCTCGCGCACCGGCTCCAGGGCTAACCCATCGGTTGTGGCAATCAATGCCTGGAGTGTATTCTGGAGCTGTGTCATCAGAACACGCCGTTGTCGGCCCACTTGCAGCTCGGAAAGCGCGCGCCGCACGGCTGCCAACACCTCCTCCACAGGACAGGGTTTGAGTAAGAAGTCATACGCGCCCTTACGCAACGCCTGCACCGCCGTCTCCAACGTGCCGTAGCCTGTGATGAGGATGACGATCGTCTCCGCCGAGGTCCGGCGAATCCCATCCAAAACCTGCAATCCATCCATCCCCGGTAACCGCAAATCCAGGATGGCAAGATCGAACGGCGGCTCCTGACGCACCATCGCCAAAGCCTGCTCACCAGAGGCAGCAAGCGAGACGTGATACCCTTCGAGGCGCAGCACCTCGCCGAGGGTAACGCGCTCAGCCGTTTCGTCATCAACGACCAAAATACGGGTGTCTTCCATTATGCCTCCTCAAAGTGTTGCGGTAAACGCACAATGAATGTTGTCCCTCCACCGGGCGGGCTTTCGACTTCGATGACGCCGCCATGACGTTCGATAATGCCGTAACTGATCGCCAGTCCTAACCCCGTGCCCGTAGGCTTCGAGGTGTGAAAAGGCTCAAACATGTGTTCACGTATCTCCGGCGCGATGCCCGGCCCGCTATCCCGGAAGGCCACCACGACTTGTTTGCGCTCCGCGTGATAGGCCGTGCCGACCCATAGTGTCCCGCCGTTGGGCATGGCATCCACGGCATTGATGATGATATTGAGAAACACTTGCGTCAACTGATTGGGGGCGCCGCGGACCGGCACCAGGTTGGGTGCCAACCGGGCGACGACCTCGATCTGCGCTTGCTGAAGCCGCTTGCCGGCAATCGCCAACGCATCTTCGACCGGGCGGTTCACATCCAGTGGTTGCATCGTGGAAGAGGGCCGGTAAAAATCCAGCATCCGCCGCACGATCTGGACCAAGCGGGCGACTTCCTGTTGCGCCATTTCGAGAAATTCACGGCGTTTTTCTTCATTCAGTCCCTGATGCAGAGCCAGATGCAGGCTGTTCTGGATGGCTTGCAGAGGGTTGTTGATTTCGTGGGCCAGCGAAGCCGCCAGACGCCCCACGGCGGCCATCTTTTCCGCCTGGATCAACTGATTCTGGGAGCGTTCGATTTCTTCAGCAAAGGACTCCAAATCCTGAAACAGGCGCGCGTTCTGCAAGGCCACCGAAACGGTCGCGGCCAGGTGTTCCAGAAGGGGGATGTAGTCCTCGTCAAGCCCGGGTTCTTGTCTAAGGACGACCAGTGCGCCGAGTACCTCGTCCCGTTTCACCAGTGGAACACATAATACATCCAGTTGGGCCATGCCCAGGGCCTCATTCCAGAAGCTGGTGTGCACGTCCCGGCGCAACACAGAACGTGCGCCTATCAGCGTTTCATGCATCACCTCATCATCGGCCGGTACAACGCGCCCTTCGAGCCACACGCCTTGCTCCGCCCGCGCCGTCCGCACCACCCAGGATTGCGATTCCTCATCGTTGAGGACCAGAGCCAGCGCATCTGTTTCAATCAAGCGTCCCAGGCCTTCCAGGGCCGACACCAGGACTTCATCCAGATTCAGGCTCGAAGAGATCATCCGGTTGACCTCATCGAGGGCAGCCAGTTCTTGATTGCGGCGGCGCAACATTTGCTCGGTGCGGCGGATGCGCAACACCACACCCACGCGGGCCAGCAATTCCTGGGGATCAAAGGGTTTAAGGATGTAATCATCGGCGCCCATTTGCAGGCCGCGCGTCTTCGCCGGAATGGAATCCAGCCCGGTAATGAGGATGACGGGGGTTTGACCCAAACGCGAATCGGCTTTCATGCGTTCCAAAATGCGAAAACCATCTTCCCCCGGCATCATCACATCGAGGAGCACGGTGTCTACCGGCGTCCCCCTTTCCACTTCCCGACGAAGCAAGTCCAGCGCGCCCTCGCCATCAACGGCCACGAGCGTCTCACACGGGAGCAGATCCAGCACTTCCTTGACCAGCCCAACCACTTTGGGGTCGTCGTCAACGACGAGAATGCGCGCCTGTGAATCTCTCATAAACGCCTCTAGGGGGTTGCGTGGATGGCCTGCACGACCGCCGTGCGCAGACGCTCAAAGCGCGCTTCGCTGAGGTTCAACACCCCCGCGCGCGGCGTCTCCAATAATCCGGCGAAGACCCTGCGCCACTGAGCGTGGGTCCCTGAAAGTGGGACAAAGAATGTGCGAGCGCGCGGATACAAATGTCGTGTGTGGACCAGAACCGGCTCATTGTAATGCAATTCTAAAAAGCGTTCGGCGGTGCGATAATACGTTAAACTCTCGGCAGAGAGGCCAACGCTGCCCTCATAGCCGGCCCAGTGCGCCACCGCATCGGCAAAGGCATCCATCACCGCATCGTAACCCGGATCCCCGGGGAAGAGCATATACTCGGTGCCGTCCCAGTAGACGATGATCCAATCCGCCCGCGCATTGAAATCACGCCAAAACCACAACATATCGCCGTTCGTTAAGGCACTGACTCCCCACACCGCCAGCCCGGCAATAACGACTAAGATGATGAACGCGCTCAAAAAACTGGGTTGTTTGCGAACCATCTCCCTTCCTCCAACACAAATTATACTCCGTCTTGGCAAATATGGAAAAGCAACCTATCGAGGCGTACACAAAAAAGCGGAGGGCATCTTATCCCTCCGCTTTGGCCACCGACCTCGGCGCTCTTACGCTCCTCTTTCAATGAGCCAACAGGCCACGAAGTGCCCGGAACCGTAGTCCTTGAAAGGCGGCTCCTCTTTTTCACAGAGACCTTTAATGGCATAGCGACAGCGCGGATGGAAATGGCAACCTGAAGGCGGGTTGATGGGACTGGGGACATCGCCCTCCAGGATGATGCGATCGCGCGAGCCAGCCTTTTTCGGGTCGGCGATGGGGATGGCGGACATCAAAGCCTGAGTGTAAGGATGCAACGGATGTTCGAAGATTTCCCGGCGGTTCGCCAGTTCCACCATCTTGCCCAGATACATCACCGCGACGCGCGTGCTGATGTGTTCGACCACACTCAGGTTATGCGCGACGAACATATAAGTCAGACCGAGTTGTTCCTGCAAGTCCATCAGAATGTTCAATACCTGCGCCTGCACCGACACATCCAGGGCCGATACCGGTTCATCGGCGACGATGAACTTGGGATCCAAAGCCAGCGCACGTGCGATGCCGATGCGCTGACGTTGTCCGCCGGAGAATTCGTGGGGGTAACGCTTGGCGTGAAAATCTTCCAGGTTGACCATGCGCAACAGATGGATGGCTTTCTCCCAACGTTCCGCCGGCGTGCCCAGTCGGTGGACCAGCAGCCCTTCCATAATGCTTTCGCCGACCGGCATACGCGGGTCCAGCGAGGAGTAAGGGTCCTGGAAGACAATCTGCATATCCCTGCGGATTTCTTTCAGCGCCCGACCGCGCAATGCAAACACATCCTTGCCTTCAAAATAGACGTGCCCCCTTGTGGGCGGTATCAGCCGCAGGATGGTGCGCCCCACTGTGGTTTTGCCGCAGCCCGACTCCCCTACCAGTCCCAACGTCTCACCGCGCTTGATGGTGAAGCTGACACCGTCCACGGCTTTCACATACGCCCGAACACGCTGCAAAAAGCCACCGCGCACCGGAAAATACTTGACCAGGTCTTTGACGACGATCAGGTCATCCCCTGTGTTCACACCTGTTTGCATTTTCGCCTCGGCCATTATGCACCTCGCTCCTGATCCTGGTAAAGCCAGCAACGCACGCGATGATCCGGTTCGTATTCCAACAAGTCCGGCTCTTGCTCGGTACAGATTTGCAAATTGCGTTCCATACGCGCCAGACAACGCGGCGCAAACTTACATCCCGGCGGGAGATCAATGAGGTTGGGCACCGCACCGGGGATCGTATCGAGACGTTCCTTCACCACCCCCATTACCGGGATGGAGGAGAGCAGACCGCGCGTATAGGGGTGCATCGGATTTTCAAAAAGCGTATGCACCCCGGTTTGCTCCACAACGCGGCCGGCATACATAACCGAAACCCGTGAAGCCATCTCGGCAACCACGCCCATATCGTGTGTGATCAGGATAATCGAGGTGCCGAACCGCCCTTGCAGGTCGCGCATCAGATCCAGAATTTGCGCCTGGATCGTCACATCGAGCGCCGTCGTCGGTTCGTCGGCGATCAGCAACTCCGGCTCGCAGGCCAGCGCCATCGCAATCATCACGCGCTGCGCCATGCCGCCCGAAAGCTCATGCGGGAACGACTGAATACGCTTTTCTGGCTCGGGGATGCCCACCGTGCGCAGCAATTGCGCCGCTTTCTCCCAGCCTTCTTTTTTATCCATCCCCCGATGGATTTGTAAGACCTCGGCAATCTGATCCCCCACACGGAAGACCGGATTCAAACACGAGGTCGGTTGCTGGAAAATCATCGAGATGCGATCCCCACGCATCAGGCGCATCTCAGCTTCAGGGAGCGTCAGGAGATTTCGCCCATCGAACAGCACTTCGCCATCCACAATTTTACCGGGGATGCCTACCAGGCGCATGATCGAAAACGAGGTCACGCTTTTGCCGCAGCCCGACTCCCCCACAAGCGCCACGATTTCTCCACGCTTGACATCGAAATCCACGCCATCCACGGCCTTTACCACGCCGTCTTCGGTGTAAAAATAGGTTTTGAGGCCATGCACCTCAAGAATTTTGTCAACCGGCTTAACGTTCTCCACTTTTTGTTCCTCCATCACCACAGGCTACAACTTCAGGCGCGGATCGAGGGCATCACGCAGGCCATCGCCCACGTAGTTGAACGCGAGAGAAGTCAGGAAAATCGCCAGCCCCGGATAGAAGACCTTGGCAGGTTGCCCTAACATGCCTTGCTGAGCAGCCTGGAGCATGTTCCCCCAGGTGGGCACGGGCGGTTGGATGCCAAAGCCCAGGAAACTCAAGGCGGATTCCAACACGATCACCCCTCCCAGGCTCAGGGTGGCACTGACGATAATGGGGGCCATCGCATTTGGGATCATGTGCCGCAGGATGATGCGCCCATCGGACATGCCAAGCGCGCGGGCAGCCTCGGAGAAGTCCAGCGCACGCAAGCTCAACACCATGCCGCGCACCAGACGACAGGTCCCCATCCAGCCAAAGACGATCAGGATCACGGAGATAATGACCACACTTGCCCACTGGTCCGGTACGCCGGGGATAGTGATCCCCCGCAACAGGGAAGAGAAGGCCAGCAACAATGGCAAGAGCGGGATGGTCAGCAGAAAGTCCACCACGCGCTGGATCGTGTTATCCACCCAGCCGCCAAAGTAGCCGGAAACGCCGCCGATGATGGCGCCGAGCAACTCGCTGGCAATGGTCACCACGAAGGACACCGCGAGCGAGACACGCGCCGCATAGAGGAGGCGGCTAAAAACATCGCGACCGATTTCATCAGTACCGAGGATATGTTGCGCACTGGGAGGGGAATTCTTGGCATAAGGGTCCTGATAGGAGATCGGGTCATAAGGCGCCACGACATTCGCAAAGATCGCCATCAACACAAACAAAATGATGACCGATAATCCGGCCACGGCCAGTTTGTGTCGGCGGAAACGGCGCCAGACGACCGAAAATTGACTTTCCTTTTCCGGTGTCAACAGGGCCTCGGCATCCAGTTTTTCAACTTGGGGTTCAAGCGTCATACATTCACCTCAACCTAGGTATAACGGATTCGCGGATCCACGATCGTATAGAGGATGTCGCCCACCAACGTGGCGATTACCGTGAGCACGGAGTTGATAAACAGCACCGCCATCACTAATGGCCAGTCGTCTTTGCCCAGGGCATCGTAGTACAAACGGCCCATGCCCTGCCAGGAGAAGATGGTTTCGGTAATCGTAGCGCCGCCGAAGAGGGCCGGAATGGTGAAGACCACAATCGTGACGATGGGGATCAACGTATTGCGCATCGCGTGCTTGACAATGACCAGACGCTCTGCCAGGCCTTTGGCCCGCGCCGTGCGCACATAATCCTGACGCAGCACCTCCAACATCGAGGAACGCATATAACGGCTCCAACCCGCCATATTCAAAAGGCTTAGGGTCACGGTCGGCAAGATCATGTGGATGACCTGATCTACTGTATCCCCCGGTTTCACATTCAAGGCCCGCAGTAAACTGCCGGCCGGTGGAGTGCGCACCGATACCACGCCGCCGGCAGGCATATAGGGGATGCCCCAATCCTGGAACTTGACGGAGAAGATAAGGATCAACATCAACCCTAGCCAGAAAACCGGCATGGCCGTGCCGAAGAACGTGAAGGTCGTCACGATATAATCCAGCTTGGAATACTGCTTCACGGCAGAAAAAATGCCGATAGGAATCGCGATCAGCAGCGAGAACAGCGTGGATGTGGCAATCAACTTGATGGTGTTGCCCAAACGGCTTTCAATGATCGTCGTAATGGGTTGCCCGCGGGCAACCGACCATGACGTACCAAAGTCAAGGCGTAGCACACCGCGTCCGGTGCCGTGGAAGTGCGCGTATTTCCCCAACAATCCATACGGGCCAAAAAGCCATGAGACCGAAACCCAGTTCCCCTCCGGACGCTTGGGAGCATTCGAGGCTTCCCAAACCGTATCGCGTGTGGTGATGACCCACGCATCTACAGGGTCGGCGGCGACATCCACACGCATCGAGTGGCCAACGGTTTCAATGATCGCCGCTTTGATCACCCCTTCCGGCGCCTTCCCGGTCGGGCGAATCCACACTTTTTGGGCCTCGATCATTGTCAGGCCGGCCTCATTCGTCCCAACTTTCTCACCCTGCACCCAAATCTGATACCCGCCGGAGGCATAGGCAATGCCGGGGTTGGCGTAGAAGCGCAAACCATTGACCCGTTTCAGTCCCACGTGCATATAATCCGCGCCCAGCCAATCCTCACCCAACAGCCACACCGCATAACGCAAGGCAAACGGCTTGTCCAGTCCCAGATAGGCTTCCAGACGCTTACGGTCCGCCTCGCTAAAACGTTGCCGCCGGTCGCCGATTTGATTCAGCCCCGACATTGGGCCGCCTGGTGCCAGGTTCAAGATAGTGTAAATCGCCATCGTCGCCAACAGCACGACCAGGATCATTTGCAGAAAGCGGCGTAACAAGTATCCGCTCATCCCTGAACTCCTTTCATCGGATAATCAAATACAATAATGCCTTGAACTGCGCGTTCCATACCGGACCGACTTTGAAATTTTCCTCTCTCTTTCGGCAGATATAGGTACAGTCTTAAAAAATGGTGGCAGCGCCGGAGCGCTGCCACCATGGAACAGGCTCACCGCCTAATCGGCAAGGTCAAACGCCTCGATGTTCCACATCTCGGAGTTCTGGGTGGGATCCATAATGAACCCCTTGACCTCGGGGCGGGTCGCCGCGAGCTTCAGGCGCAGGAAGAGCGGAACCACAGGGAGCTGCTCGGAGAAGATGCGCTGCGCTTCCTTGTGCCCCTCGATGTAATCCGTGGTGCCGGGGAGTGCGGTAATGGCACGCTTGCAAGCCTTGTCGAAGTCCTCGTTGATGAAGCCGGGGTTGTTCTGTCCGCCCCAGCCATTTTCCTCAGACGGGATTTCGCTGCTCAGGTAGAGGCTGCAGGACGGCTCAACACCGGTCAGCCAGGCGAACGAACCGACGTCGAAGCGCCGACCGAACAGCGGACCATCGGGGCCATCGGCAAACCATTGGCTCGAAGCCATGTTATCCAGGTTCACTTTGAACCCGCAGTCAGCAAGGTTCTGCTGGAAGAGTTGCATGTACTGGACACGCATCGCTGCCGTGGTGCTACCCCACTTAAATTCAAGCAGTGTGCCGTCGGGGATGCCTTCGACACCCTTCGCCTCGCGAACGCCATCGCCATCGGAATCCACCCAGCCCATTTCTTCGAGCAGAGCCTTACCCTTTTCAGGATCGTAGGGGTACTCGGTCAAGCCCTCGGCATACAGAGGATGTTCAGGCGGAATGTAGGTGCTGATGACAATGGAGCGCCCGTAGAGAATGGTATCCACCACGGCCTGGCGGTCGAGACAATAGGCGAATGCCTGGCGCATGCGCAAATCCTCGAAGAAGTCAGGGCGGTCATAGTCGGGCACGGGATTGATACCGAAGTCCACATGCTCCCATACCGTACCGGTGATGAAGATGGGCTTGACAACGCCGCTCTCTTCCAGCTTGAGCAGCAGCTCGGCCTGGTCTTCCAGAGAAGCATCCTGGGTGACGATATCGCACTCGCCGGAGATCAACTGCGCCACGGCGGAGTTTGAATCGGGAACGAAGCGGTAAATCACGGTGTCCACGTAGGGCAGCCCTTCGGAAGCGCGGTAGTAGAGCGGGTTCTTCTCGACGGTGATATGATCACCGGGCACCCATTCCTTGATGACGAACGCGCCCCAGCCCATCGGCATGCGGGAGGATTCCTCGGCCTCGAGCAGGTCGGCGGCGCTGTAACCCAACTTCTCCTGCCAGAGGTGGCGCGGCTTGGGCGCCCAGAAGTTGGTGAAGTAAACACTGTCAATGTACCCGGGGAGACCGGTCCACACGGCGGTCACATCGTCAACCGCTTCGTAGGAAGCCGTGCGGTCAATCGTGAACTTGCTGACGGGAGTATCGGGGTCGGCGTTCAGTTCGAAAGCGTAGACAGAGTCATCCGCCGTCAAAGGCTCGCCATCGGACCACTTGATGCCGGGCTTGAGTTTGAAGGTCACGACCATCTGGTCCATCTTGATGGGATCGCCGGTGAATTCCACCGCACATTCCGCCGAGCGGCAGCCCGCGGGGCGGACCTTCACCCCTTCGGCCAGTTCCACAGGATCGCCGGCATCGTTCACTACCATATCGCCGGCTTGAACCGAGACTTCATTGATGAGCGCGTCGCCATCTTCGGTGCTCGGCAGTTTCTCCAGGATGACGGGCTGGTAGGAGTAGGTGCGGGAGTCAATGGGGCCATCGTAGATGGCTTCCTGGATGTGGCTGGCCGCCAGCATGCTGCCACCGTAGGCGTAGAGCGTGTCCGGTTCTTGCCCCTGGCACACGACCAGCGTCTTGGGGCCCTTGGGGGCCGGCTCAGGGGTTTTCTCGACGATCTTCTCAACGGTCTTGACAACCTCAACGGTCTTCTCGACAACCGTTTCGACGGTCTTCTCGACTACGACGGTCTCAACGACCTTTTCGGGGGTTGGGTTTGTACAGGCAGCCAATACCATGCTCAACACCACGATTGCCCCAAGCATAGCCATCAGTTTATTGCGTAACATATATCTCCTCCTTACTTAAGAATTGATTTTTAGGATTGAATTTTGACATGGATGCCGTACTCTATGTTTTCCGTTTTTTTCCGGTGCCTGGCATCACCTCCTTTCTTCTATGCCTGCGTTGGAACATTAGAACGTTTGAACATTATTGTGTGATTCAGGATTGTTGACCGATAACTTGTCATACATTTTAAGGATAAATATCCAAAAGTCAAGATACCGTAAGATTTTTGCCGTCTGGCTACGTTTTTCCCAAAAGTTGGCGTGTGTAAGGGTGCTGAGGGTGGGTCAACACCTCCGCACGCGGTCCCCATTCAACCGGTGTGCCGTTTTCCAGGACAATCACGTGTTCGGTCGTTTGCAAGGCCTGCCAGAAACGGCTGGCAACCACCACGGCGCGCGCTTTACCTGCCCGCATATCCAGTTCATCCGCAAGGGGACGCCACATTTCCGGCAATATCCAGCGGAACACGTCATCCACCAGCAAAACCTGGGGATTGTTTTGTAATGCCCAGAGCAGCGCAAGCCGCACCCGCTCCGCACCCGAAAGTGTCCGCACGGCATGCTCGACACTCAGCGGCGATATTCCGGCATCCCGAAAGCGTTCCGCCAATAATGCACGCTGTGTGCTTGTGAACAGGTGTCGTATGGCGGTCCACGGTGCAAAAGTCGTATAGGGATTCGCAGAAACCAGCGCGATAAAAGTGCGTCGTTTTCCCAAAAACCACCGTGCTCTGTGCGTAACTTCGGTCTCGCCCCACCACAGGCGTCCCCGCGCCGGGGCTTGCAGACGCGCCAACACCCGCAGTAAGGCCGTTTTGCCACTACCTGGCCCCCCCAGAATTCCGACACGCTCACCGGCTGTTAAGGTAAGATTCAGCCCTGCGTCCTCCTGTCGCATTGCGCAGAGCTGCTCTGTACGTAACAGAAGCTGCATTGCTATTCAAGACGCCACGCGCAAGTTGAGAATTTGCCTCATGGCCATTCCCGAAGCGGGCGCAGGAAGGAATCCGCCGTAGGGATGCACGCAGTAAGGCTGATTGGAGAGCGGCGGAGCATAGAGCACATCGAAAAAACTGAACCAGGAGAGCACCCGCGACCACCAGGAGTAGGATGCAGTGCTCACCCGACGCCGTATTTGCCCCCACACCCACCGGGGCGGTTTAGCCTCTGCAAAAGGCTGTAATGCCTGTCGCAGCAGGTCATCGAAGGGATCATCAAATTCACGTGAACTCATACGCCATCTCAGGTACCGCCCGCTGGCGGCGCATCACGGCTTCACGTAAGCGCGCACGAGCGTGATGGAGCCGGGATTTTACCGTCCCTGCCGGCACATCCAGCACGCCGGCAATGTCCTCTATGGTCAGATTTTCCAGATAAAACAGCACAACCACTGCCCGGTGTTGTGGTGGCAATTCGGCGATGACTTCGCGCACCATCGCCACGCGTTCTCGCTCCTCGGCCTTGTGATCCGGGGTGGGGAAAACGCCTTGCAGTCCCACAAACCACTCCAGAATCTCTTCTAAAGGTTGCGGCGTCGGCTTTCGGGAAAACCAGTCATAGCACAGATTGACCGTCACACGGTAGAGCCAGGGCTTCAGCGGGCGGTCGGCATCCACGGAGGCAGCATAATGATGAAGACGCACAAAACACTCTTGAAGAATATCTTCGGCGGCGCGTTCGTCGCGTGTGATCGCCAATGCTGTGCGAAAGACGGTATCTTTGAACGTCTCAAACAGTGTCCCCAATGCCGCAAGGTCCCCGCTTTGCAACCGCCGGATCAGACGAGATTCGTCATCGGCGGTCAAGCTGCCCGCGTAGCCTTTATCACACGCTCTATATAGATATACTTCACTCCATAACATCCGGTTCATCCCTGGAGCGACGAAATTGCTCCAAAATCTCCACGTCCTCGCCCGTCAGCATGACGCTCTCTAAAAGGTCCGGGCGGCGCTCCAATGTGCGTTGCAGGGCCATTGTCCGCTTCCAACGGGCAATCCGCGCATGGTTTCCCGAAACCAGCACCTCAGGCACTTCCCAGTTCTCAAAGAGCAGAGGCCGTGTGTACTGCGGCCCCTCCAACAAACCGGAAGCATAGGAATCGTTGTGCGCGCTCTCGGCTGCCCCAAGCACGCCGGGGATAAAACGGGCGACGGCATCCACCAGCACCATCGCCGCCAGCTCGCCGCCGGTCAGTACATAATCTCCGATGGAGATTTCATCCGTGACCAGATAGCGACGCACGCGCTCGTCAACGCCTTCGTAATGGCCACAGATCAACAACAGGCGCGGCTGCTGCGCCAGTTCTTGCACGATCGCGGATTTTAGCGGACGGCCCTGCGGTGTCAACAAGATCACAGGGGCGGTCGCCTTGCCCAACACCGAGCGCACGGCCCTGAAGATCGGCTCAGGCTTGAGGATCATGCCTTCGCCGCCGCCATACGGCAGATCATCGGTCATCTGGTGACGGTCCAGGGCATAATCGCGGATTGAGTGGATGATGAGGGTAAGCAGCCCACGTTGTTGGGCGCGCTTGAGAATGCTCTCTTGCAGCGCGCTGAAGAACATCGCCGGAAACAGAGTAAAGACGTCAATCCGCATTACCCTTCATTTTAACATGGGCCGGTGAATCCACAAGATGATAAATGCCCTTTTGCAAAATGCAAAATGTACAAGCTACCCCACGCTCAACCGCTTCCACAACGCCGCCGCCAGTTCGCGTGAGCGCGCGGTGATAGCTTCTTCGTCCAGCGTGAGCAGGCGGCGATCACGCATCAAAACCTGCCCGGCGCTGATGGTGGTGGCGATCATAGAAGCCTCATAGCCGAAGAGTATGTGCCACGGGAGGTTGCCGGCAGTGAGTGGCGTCGTCGGTTTATAGTCCACCAGGACGAGATCGGCCATTGCGCCGGGCGTCAGCACACCGAGTTGCTGAGCGGGCCAGAAAATGCGCGCGAGTTCGGCGTTGGCGTCGTAGGCCAGGCGGAAGACGAGATCGCCGGGCATGGCGCGAGGGTCTCGTTGCACCAGTTTGTGACCCAGGTAGGCCGTCTTCATTTCGGCCACCATGTTGTTGCTGAAGCCGTCGTTGCCCAGGGCCACCCGCACGCCGCGCGCCAACATCGCCTCCACCTGCGCAAAGCCGACAGCGTTGTTCATGTTCGAGCGCGGTTGGTGTGTCACCCACGTGCCGGTATCCGCCAGTACATCCATTTCGCGCTCGTCTACGTGGACGGCATGCGCTACGATGGAGCGCGGACCGAGGATCGCCGCGTCGTGCAGGCGGTGAATGACGCGCTTGCCGGATTTTGCCAGGCTATCTTCCACATCTTCAATGCCTTCTGCCGCGTGAATGTGGAAGCCCGTCTCCAGATCGGCGGCCGCAGCCACAGCCTCTGCCAGGGTGGCGTCGCTCAATGTCAACGAGGCATGCAGTCCAAACGAGGCCGCGAGCTGTGGATGAGGGTGTTGGCGCATCCGCCGTAAGAAGCGCACGTTTTCCGCAATGCCGGCCATCGCGCGCGCGGGGCCATCGCGGTCGGTGACTTCGTAACACAGGGAGACGCGAATCCCGGATTGGAGCACGGCCTCGGCCAGCACGTCGAGGGAGCCTTCAATGGCGTTGGGACTGGCATGATGATCCACGAGCGTTGTTGTCCCGTGGCGGATGGCGTCGGCCAGACAGACCAGCGCCGAATAGCGCACGTCCTCCGGCGTCAGGCCTTTGTCGAGCCGCCACCACAGTCGTTCCAGGATTTCACCGAAGCGGGTGGCTGCCGGTCCCGGGTAGGCCCACCCGCGCGCAAACGCCCCGTAGAAATGCGTGTGTCCACACAGCAACGCCGGTAAGGCCAGTTGACCATCGGCATCCAGCCGCTCTTCATAGGGATATTGGGTTGTCAGGGCCATGGTCGTATCCAGTACGGCGATTTTGCCATCACGGATAAGCAGTGCTCCATCGTCAAGCAATTGTGGGGCGTCGCCCAGCGTAGCAATACGAGCATGGGTAATTAACATAGGACCTCCTGGGAGTTATGAGTTATGCGATTCGCTATTCCCGATTCACCATTCGCCATTTGCCACTCCCGATTTGCTATTTCTTAAAACGTGGGTCTTCTGCTAATGTGCGGCGCAAACCTTCTTTCAGGGATACTTGTGGCTCGTAGCCCAGCAAGCGACGCGCCAGGCTGAGGTCGGCGATCATGCGTGTGACCCCGCCGCCCTCTACCGGGCTGTAGATGATGTTGCTTGAGGAACCGGTCAACGCCAGCACGTGCCGTGCTAATGTCAGGATCGAGGTCTCTTCGCCACTGCCGATGTTGATGGTGCAACGGTTGACATCGGGCGCCGTCGCCGCTGCGATCAGGGCGCGCACAACATCGTCCACATACACAAAATCGCGCGTCTGCTCGCCATTTCCGAAGATCACCAGCGAGCCGCCGCCCAACGCCTGGTAGATGAAGCGTGGCACAACCGGTGAATGGGAAGGCAAGAGCGGTTGTCCGGGGCCGTAGGCGTTAAAGATCCGCAGCACCACGGTGGTTGTCCCCCAAAGCGCCCCGATGGTGTGCACGTAGTATTCTGCCGCCAGCTTGCTCACGGCATACGGCGATTGGGGATGGGGCGGCAGGGTCTCCGAAAGCGGCTGCGTTGACTGTACCCCGTAAATCGCGCCGGACGAGGTGAAGACCAGACGTGGGACGCCGACATCGCGCATCGCTTCCAGCAGGGCGACGGTACCGCCGACGTTGACTTCGTTATATTCTCGCGGATAGAGCAACGACTCGGCCACCAGCACCCGCGCGGCCAGATGATACACGCACTGGACCCCTTGCAATAACGTCCACAGTTTGGGGCGATTGGTGATTTCTCCGCGATGGAAAAACACCCGACTGTCCAGACGTGTCTGATCACCGGCGCTGAGATCATCCAATACCAGTACTTCATGCCCCTGATGAACCAGCGCGTTGGCAAGCGCGCTTCCCAAAAAACCGGCACCACCTGTAACAAGAATTCGCACCATGGCCTCCTTGGATAGTCGGATAGTCGTTAGTCGGATAGTCGTGATTTGTGAAGATTCGCGGTAAATGTCTCGCTGGCTCAGACGCGCCGGGCACGCACCCAGTAATAGTGATGCGCCATCGCCACCGCCCGCGGACGCAACAAGGCATACAGGCGATAGAGCCAGAGATGCGGCCCGTAATCATACGCCCCCAGGTGAGGCACAAAAGTTGCTCCAAAACCGGCCTTAAAGCGATACACTCCCCACAACGGATCGGTGATTTCCAGAACTTCGGGCGCGCCCCAGAGATCGTAGAGCGTGCATCCGGTCTCTTTCGCGCGACGGATGATAGACCATTGTAACAGATAGGTGGGCATAGCGCTACGTTCAATATCGCGCGAAGCGCCGTACATGTACCAGACCGTCGTGCCAAAATGAAAAGCAATCGCCATTGCCACAGGCACACCGTTGACCTCGGCAATCAATGACCAGGACAAGCCGGCGCGCATAAACTGCGTCCATACATCCCGATAATAGGCTTCTTCGCGGATGATAAAACTGTCGCGTGCGGCAGTCTCGGCGTACATCGCAAACAGCAGCGGCACGTCATCCGGTGTCGCGTCACGCACCGTCACGCCCTTGCGCACTGCCAGATGAATGTTGTAACGCCATTTGGGCTTCATCTGCGCCATAAGCTGATCCAGGTCAGGGCGCAAATCTAAAAGCATGGTATTGCGGAATTGTATCTGTTCAAAAGAAGCCCGCCACCCATTTTGCGTCAAACACGCTTCCACCGCGCGTCCTTCTTCCGTGTCCGCGCGTACATCGGGATCAATTTTCAGTAGCAGCAACCTATGCTTGCGCGCATACGTGCCCAACTGTGACAACACGTCGTCAGCCCGCCGTGTATTCGTCCAGTCCAAAAGCGGCCCTTTGGGGACATACCCCAGGCGCAGATTCCCGCGTTGCAGCACAAGAAGCTGCGCGGCCGCCACCGGCCGATTGTCCTCGCGCCACAGGAAACGCAGCGGACGCCAGCCCCGACACGCCTTCACCTCTCCCCACAACCAGGATTGCAGGATGTGCGGCTGAGGCAACGCAAGTAAAGCTGTATCCCAAACCTGTGCGTCAACAACCCTCTCCATAGTCTTCTGCAAGGCAATTTTAGCACAAGTCACAGAACTTTCTAAACTTTAGCGCTTCTCCCTGGCTTCAAGCGGATCGCCAGATCCGCGTTGGATTGCCAGATCCGCATTGGATCGCCAGATCCGCGTTTCTCAACCTCTATCAGCTAAAATGGGGAACCGGCGTTC
This sequence comes from Anaerolineae bacterium, assembly GCA_035373625.1. Classification (GTDB taxonomy): domain Bacteria; phylum Chloroflexota; class Anaerolineae; order B4-G1; family SLSP01; genus DSWT01. Next base: position 64,545 of record DAOSNS010000009.1, read on the forward strand.
CCCTCGGAGCAAGAATGATAAGGCTCTGCCCCCGCCTTGCCCATCTTCGATTTCCGATTATCATGACACCATCATTACGAGGCCCCGCCTCGCAAAAGGAAAGGCATGACCGAACGCGAATCTATTAAAGAGACTATCGCACCGCCGGAAAAAGCGTATCTGGTGGGCGTGGAATGGAAGACCATTCCTGATGGAAAATATAAACCCAGCGCCTGGCCGGCCCAGGAGTCCCTCGACGAATTGGAACGCCTGGCCGATACCGCCGGCCTGGATGTGGTGGGCCGCACCATCCAGAAGCTCGAACGCCCCAATGCGGCCACGTTTATCGGCAAAGGGAAAGCCACGGAGATCGCCGCCGCAGCGCAGAGTCTCGGTGTGGATGTCGTCATCTTCGACGAGGAATTGACGCCGGGCCATCAACGCGAGTTGGAGAAAATTTTCGGCAGCCATATTAAAGTGTTGGATCGCAGCGGCCTGATCCTGGATATTTTCGCGCAGCATGCCCACACCCGCGAAGGCGCGCTGCAGGTCGAACTGGCGCAGTATGAGTACCGCTTGCCCCGTCTGACGCAAACGTGGACACAGCAGGCACTCACCCGCCAGGCCGGCGGACGTGCCGGCGGAAGCACCGGCGGCGTGGGCCTGCGCGGCCCCGGCGAGACGAAATTGGAAATGGATCGCAATGTGATCCGCCGCCACATCGTCCAGATCAAGCGTGAGTTGGAGAACGTGCGCGCTCAGCGGGCCCGCTACCGCATCCAACGGCGGCGCAGCGGCCTGCCGACCGTTTCCCTGGTCGGGTACACCAACGCCGGCAAGTCCACGCTGCTTAACACCTTCAGCGGCGCCGAGGTCTACATCGCCGATCAGCTTTTCGCCACCCTCGACCCCACCACCCGACGGGTCACCCTTCCCGGCGGCACGGTAATCCTGTTGACCGATACCGTGGGCTTCATCCAAAAGCTGCCTGCCGACCTGATCGCCGCCTTTCGTGCTACGCTGGAGGAAGTCACCGAGGCCGACTTGCTGTTGCACGTGATTGACGCCAGCCATCCACAAGCCCGCGAACAAGCGCGTGCCGTCTACGCAACGCTGAAAGAAATCGGCGCGGCGGACATTCCGATCATCAACGTGCTCAACAAAATTGACCGGCTTCCCGATCCCGAAGCGGCCTGCGCTGCGTTGGGCGACCTTCCCGACAGTGTGGCCGTTTCGGCCCTGACAGGGCAAGGGCTGGACAACTTGTTGCGGCACATCGAAGAAGTCCTGGAAGCCGAGATGGCGCGCCTGGATGTGCTTATTCCCTTTGAGCGAGGCGACCTGGTGGGTTTATTCCATGAGCGCGGGTTGATTGATAAAGAAGAGTATCACGAGACAGGCACGCGCATTGTGGGACGCCTGCCGGAGACGCTGGCGGCGCAGTTCGGCGACTTTCACACCCCCCGCTCTGCGCGACGCACCAAACAGCAAGCCTCACCAGATCGGGCAGATTTAACCGTGAATCAGGCGGATCCTCGCTAATTCTCTGAAAGATTCGCGTAGATTAGCGAGATTGGCGGTTCATTTTCATGAGGGGATAATTTGTCACACTGGCGCAAACAGCAACGCAAAGAGCTTTACTTCCAGAAAGCCAAGCAAGAAGGCTACCGCGCCCGCTCGGCGTATAAGCTCTTGCAAATTCAAGAGAAATTCCACATCATCCGACGCGGTGACATTGTCGTGGATTTGGGCGCCGCGCCGGGCTCGTGGTGCCAGGTGACGGTGAAACTGGTGGGCGACAAGGGGCGCGTGATTGCCCTCGACCTGCAGGAGATCGAACCGCTCCCTGGCGTCATCACCTTGCAGGGCGATATGACCGATCCGGCAATCCAGGCGCAGGTGATCGAACTGGCCGGCGGGCGCGCCAACGTTGTGCTCAGCGACGCCGCGCCGTCCACAACCGGCATCAAACTGCGCGACCATGTACTTTCCATCGAGTTGGGACGCGCCGCGCTCGCCGTCGCCAAAAAACTCCTTGTCCCCGGCGGGAACCTGGTCATCAAAGTTTTCGAGGGCGAGGATCTGCCCGGCCTGATCCACGATGTCAAAATGGCCTTTCATCCGGTCAAAATACACACACCGCCGGCCACCCGCAGCGAAAGTTGGGAAGCCTTCATCGTTGCTCAAGGATTCAAAGGAAATCCATGATCCCCGAAGAACTGCATTTACGTAATTTCCTTTCTCACCGCGAAACCGACCTGGATTTTCGCGGCGTTCATCTCGCCAGCCTGGTCGGTGAGAACGGCGCGGGCAAATCGGCCCTGCTGGACGCCATCACCTGGGCCGTGTGGGGACGCTCGCGCGCACCTTATGGACGCGACGAAGACCTGATCTACCACGGCGAAGACAGCCTCGAAGTCGAGTACGTCTTCCGTATGCCGTATCAGGGGGGCGATGAGCGGCGTTGTCGCATTCTGCGGCGTCGTGAAATGCGCGGGCGGCGCTCCGGCACCTCCATCCTCGATTTCCAGGTGGAAGGTGCGAACGGCTGGCGTGTCCTCACGGCCGACAGCATTCGGGAGACACAAAACCGCATCGTCGCCCAGCTCGGTCTGGACTACGACACCTTCATCAATTCTGCCTACCTGCGTCAGGGACATGCCGATGAATTCACCATCCAGTCCCCCGCCGACCGTAAACGTGTGCTCGGCACCATCCTGGGATTGGAACGCTGGGCCGAATACCAGGAACGTGCTCGCAAGAAGCTTGCCAGCGTGCAGGGCCGTCTGCAAGAAGTGGATCGGCGCCTGGATGAGATCAGGCAGGAGCTGGCCCGCCGTCCCCACTATGAAGCGCAATTGGCTGCTGCCGAAGCGCAGGCGCAAGAAGCCGAAGCCCGCCTTACCGAAATCCAGGCGCAAATGGACAAATTCACCCGCATCCAGGAACAGGCCCTGGCCTTAAAGCGAAACATCGCCGACGTGGACGAACGATTGCGCCAGGAGGAAACGCGCCTCACCCAATTACAGCGAGAAGAAGAGATGCACCGGGGGCAGCACGCTTACTACACCACCATGCTGGAACAAGCCGCCGTGATCGAGGCCAACTACCAGGCATATCAGGCGGCCCTGGCCGAGGAACGCGCCTGGGGTGAGAAACTCAGTCAGGCAGCCCGACTGCAGAACGACAAAGCGCGCTGGGAGGGTGTGATTGCCAGAGAACGCGAGGCGCTCACCCGGCAAATCCGTGCGGCAGAACAGGAAATCGTCCGCATTGACCGCGTCATCGCCGAGAATCGTGCGCAGATGGAACGTACCCTCAGTAACCTGCAGGAGCAAATCCGCCTGCTCCAAGAGCGCACGGTAGATCAAACGCTGCTGGCGAAACTGGAGGCTGCCAGCGCGGAACTGGCGCGTCTGGAGCAAGTCGCACAGGATCAGGAAGCCGCCCGCAAAGAATCACAAGATGGCGAAGTGGAACGTAGCCGTCTCTTCGAACGCCACCGTCAGATTCAGGTGTTGCTGGAAGACCTCAAAGCCCGCCAACAGACCCTCACGAAAGCCGAGGCAACCTGCCCTCTGTGCCGCCAACCGCTCACGCACGAACACCAGGAGCGTCTGATAGCCGAGATGCGGGCCGAAAGCGCTGCCCTGAACGAAGAGTTGCAGGCCATCAGTGCCCGGATCCAGACAATTCAGAAAAACAAAAACGCACTGCAACAGCGTCTTCAGGAATATGAACAACTGCTCCGCGCACGCCCCAGGCAGGAGCAGACCGTGGCCCGGCTCAAACAAAGCCTGGAACAGAGCGACGCGGCGCGCACGCGCATCGCCGAACTCCAGGCGCAAGCCGAAACCGTCGTCCGGCAACTCGCCGCCGAAGCCTACGCCGACGCGGAACGGGACAAACGCGCTCAGGCCATCGAGGCCCTCAACACGTATCAGGCGCGCCTTGAACAAGAAGATTTCGCTGCCGAAGCGCGCGCTGCGCTCGCCGAAGTCCTCGCGGCATTGATCGAAGTCGGTTACGATGACGCTGCCCACCAGAAAGTCAAACGCCGTCTGCAAGCCCTCAGCAGCGCCGAAGCCGATTACCGCGAACTGGAAAAGGCGCGCGTGAGCCTGGAAAAAGAGCGCGAAACTCTCAAACGCCTGGCTTTGGAAATCGAAATGCAGCAGACACGCCTCGCCCGCCTGGAAGAGGAACGCTCTGTACAACAAGCTGCCCTCGACGCGCTGCGCCCGGCCCTGGCGGAGGGGCCACGCCTGGAAGCACAACTGAATCAAGCGCGCCAGCAGGAAGCGCAGGCGCGGCAACAAGTAGGTGCGGCGCGGCAGAACCTCAACGCGCTACAAACGCTGGAGCGACGCCTGACGGAGATGCGCGCGCAGCGCGAAGAACTGGCGCTGCGCGTGGGTCTGCTCGGTGAACTGCGTGACGCTTTCGGCGTCAACGGGATTCCGGCGATGATCATCGAGCACACACTGCCGGCGCTGGAGCGCGAAGCCAACTATATTCTTCAAAGCCTCACCGGCGGGCGCATGCACGTCCGGTTCGAGACCCAACGCGAGACCAAGACGGGGAACCTGCGGGAGACACTGGACATCATCATCAGTGACGAAAAAGGCGCGCGCCCCTACGAGAATTTCTCCGGTGGCGAGCAATTTCGCGTCAACTTTGCCATCCGCGTAGCGCTCTCGCGGATGTTAGCGCAGCGTGCGGGGGTACGCCTGCGTTCCCTGTTCGTAGACGAAGGCTTCGGTGCCCTGGATACCGATGGACGTCAGCGGCTCGTAGAAGCCGTCAAAACCGTACAGCACGAATTCGACTTGATCCTCGTCATCACCCATATTGACGAGCTGCGCGAAGCCTTCCCCACGCAGATTCAAGTGACGAAGGGCGAGGGGGGATCGGTGGTTGAGGTGGTTTAGGGCGCACTTCCACCTCAGGCGTAAACCAACGCAGGGAAAAACGCGTTGCCTCCTTCCAGGGCGTGTTCCCCACCGGCATCACGAACGCCGTCTCGGAGAGGTTCATCTCGGCGGCAATCGCTTGCATCAGCGCGTCATCGAGCGTGTGCGGCAGCAGACACACCGCCGCCGGATTGCCTTTGGGAGCAAACACTACCCAGTTATCGCGTCAACAGCGCCACATTCTCGATGTGATACGTCTGCGGGAACAAATCCACCGGCTGGACCCATTGCAGGGTGTAGCCGTGCTTCACCAACCGCTGGGCATCCCGCGCCAGGGTCGCGGGATCACAGGAAACGTAGACAATACGCGCCGGGTTATGCACCACCAACGCATCCAGTGCGGCCAGTTCCAGGCCGGTGCGCGGCGGGTCCACAACTGCCGCATCGAGCTTGTCTTGAACCGTCGGTAACTGCGCTTCCACCGTCCCCTCAAGGAGCGTGACGTTATCCGCGTCTGCCAGGTTGTGACGCGCATCCGCCACCGCCGCCGGATGCGCTTCGATGCCGATGACGTGTCCGGCCACCTCACTTAAAAAGGCGGTGAACAATCCCACGCCGCAGTAGGCATCCAGCACCTTCTGATACCCGCGTGGCTCTAGCGCTTCCATCACGACCTCGACCAATTGCGCTGCCTGCGCCGAATTCACCTGGTAGAAGCTCGTCGCCGAGATGTGGAACGTGCGTTCATGGATGACCTCGAGGATATAATCGAGGCCGATGAGGGGTGCGATAGCGTCATCGTGGCGGATTTGCACCACCGACAACGGAAAATCCACCTCCAATGCCGGTGGTTCATCTTCCCGCGCCTGCAAGACCACCATCAGATCGCCGGTCGCGGTCCCGGCACGCAGTTCCATCCATTCCAGCTCAGGGTAAACCAGATCCAGCGAGTGCAAAAGGTCGTTCAGCAGTGGGTGCAGGATCGGGCAATCATCCACAGGGTAGACATCGTGGCTATGAGCAGAAAGGAATCCCAGACGCCCGGCAGCGTCGGTACGAAAAAGCGCGTGGTTGCGATACTCCCAGCCTGTCTCATCGGGAAACGGTTCGAGGATCGGCGGCTCGTCGAATTTACCGACGCGACGGAACTGATCCATCACCACCAGCCCCTTGAGACGCGCCTGTATCGCGTAATCTATATGCTGCCATTGACAACCGCCACAAGCCTCGGGACCAAAGTATGGGCACGCCGGTGCAACTCGGGCCGGCGAAGGCTCAAGGACTTCCAAGAGACGGGCACGCGCGTAGCGTCCCCGATCCTCCACAAGCTCTACCCGCACCTGTTCACCGGGGATGGCATACGGCACGAAGATCGCGCGCCCTTCATAGCGGCCGATGGCCTCGCCACCGTGGGCCATCGCATCCAGTTTGAGTGTAACGACATCGGGCATCACATAACTCCTGTTCCGAAAATAAGCACAAACGGTATTCCGATTATACCAGCATCAATTAAAGTATAAAACACATCTTGCGAAAAACGTCGTCTATGGTATACTTCATCTCACAGTTGACCACTGGCCGACACGAAAACAAAAACGATCGGTTGGTTCTCGAAAAGGAGTAAATAGGAGTGTTAGCGAAAGAGGAAAAACAGGCAATTATCAAAGAATATGCCCTATCGGCAGACGATACCGGCTCGCCAGAGGTGCAGATTGCGCTCTTGACCCAACGCATCAACAACCTGACCGAGCATTTGCAGGTGCACAAACACGACGAAAGCTCACGGCGCGGGTTGTTGAAGATGGTAGGGCAACGCCGTCGCCAACTGGCCTATCTTCAAGGTGTAGATCCTGAGCGCTACCGCACCCTCATCCAGCGACTTGGTCTGCGCAAATAGAGTATCGGTTTCATCGCTCGACTATGCCAAACGAGTAGATGTGAATAGCCCATCTACTCGTTTGCGTATATTCCGGTTGTCATCATAAATCACTAATCAGCCGGTCTACCCGCGCTACCGCGTCCGCTGGGACAGGAGGTGGGAATTGGGGTTTGGGGTGCAACGCCGCATAAGCGGTGTACAACAGCCCCCAGTTTCTGACCTCCGCTGTCCGGCGACCGGCATAACCGGGGAACCCGGCACAGGAGAAAACAATGTTAGAAGAACATGTATTTACGGCGATGTTGGGTGAACGTAGTATCACCCTCAAAACCGGCAAACTCGCGCGGTTTGCCGGCGGTGCAGTGCTGGCCCAAAGCGGTGATACGGTCGTATTGGCGACCGCCACGATGGCTCCGGCACCACGCGAAAGCACCGATTTTTTCCCTTTAAGTGTGGATTTTGAAGAACGGCTCTATGCCGCCGGCCGGATTCCCGGCTCGTTCTTCCGCCGTGAAGGCAAACCTTCGGAGCAAGCTACCCTCACCAGCCGACTGATTGACCGCCCTTTGCGTCCGCTCTTCCCTAAAGATATGCGCAACGACGTACAGGTTATCGTCACCTCACTCTCGCAGGGGGAAGAAGACTACGCGGATATTCTGAGTATCATCGGAGCCTCCGCGGCTTTGATGATTTCCAACATTCCCTTCGACGGCCCGGTCGGCGCCGTGCGCATCGGCTATATTGACGGGCAATTGGTCGTCAACCCCACCATCCCCCAGATGAAGCGCAGCGATTTGGATTTGCGCGTCGCCGGCAGTGCTGAGGCCATCATCATGGTCGAGGCCGGCGCCAACGAAATCGAAGAATCCCTGATGGTAGAGGCGCTGGAACTGGCGCATCGCTCTATGCAGGACGTCATTCGCGTCCAGAACGAAATGCGCGCTGCTTTGGGCAAACCTAAGAGTGCCTATACCTCGTTCCAGGTGCCGGAGGTTCTCAAAACTCGCGTTGCCGAACTGGCGACCGAGCCGATCCGCACGCTTCTGGCGACGACGCCCCTCAAAGGCGAGCGTATCGAGGCCGTAGACGCCATGCGCGAAGATGTGAAAACGCAGTTGGCCGCCGAGGCCGAAACCGAAGGCTGGACGGCAACCCAAATCGCCGAAGCCTTTGACGAAGTGCTCAAAGAAATCGTGCGACGCCGTATCCTCGATGAAAACATCCGCCCTGATGGACGCGACCAGCGCACCATCCGCCCGCTGGAGGCCGAAGTGCACCTGGTGCCGCGCCCCCACGGCAGTGGCCTGTTCACCCGTGGTGAAACCCAGGTGCTCAGCCTGGCGACCCTCGGCATGCCCAACGAGGAACAGGAAATTGACGACCTCTTCCCTGAGGAAACCAAACGTTACATCCACCACTACAACTTCCCGCCCTTCTCTACCGGCGAAGCTTATCCGCTACGCGGGCCGCGGCGCCGTGAGATCGGCCACGGCGCGCTGGCCGAGCGCGCTCTGCTGCCCGTCATCCCGCCCAAAGAAGAATTTCCCTATACCATCCGCGTCGTCAGCGAAGTGATGGCCTCCAACGGCAGCACTTCGATGGCCTCGACGTGTGGCAGCACGCTGGCGCTGATGGATGCCGGCGTGCCCATCAAAGCGCCCGTCGGCGGGATTGCGATGGGGTTGGTGAGCGACGGAGAACGCTACCGCGTCCTCACCGACATCCAGGGGATGGAAGACCACCTGGGCGATATGGATTTCAAGGTCACGGGGACGCGCAAAGGGATCACGGCGCTCCAGATGGACATCAAGATCAAGGGCGTTAACCGGCAGATTCTCACCGAGGCCCTGGATCAGGCTAAGCAAGCCCGCGAGCAGATTATTGATGTGATCGAAGCCACAATCCCCGCGCCGCGCAAGGAACTATCCAGCTACGCGCCCAAGATGCTCACCACCACCATTGACCCTGACAAGATCGGCGCCCTGATCGGCCCCGGTGGCAAGAACATCCGCGCCATTCAGGCCGAATATGGCGTCAAGATTGACGTTGAAGAAGACGGCACGGTTTATGTTGCCTCCCCCGGCGGTGACGGCGCACAAAAGGCTCTGCAATACATCAACGCGATGATGGAAGTGCCACAGGAAGGCAAAATCTACCGGGGCAAAGTCGTGCGTTTGGCCGATTTCGGCGCGTTTGTGGAAATCCTACCGGGAACCGATGGGATGGTGCATATCTCGCAATTGTCCGATACCCGCGTCAATCAGGTCTCCGATGTGGTTAAAGTTGGCGATGAGGTGCTGGTGATGATCACCGACATCGGCGCCGAAGGGAAAATCCGGTTGTCGCGCCGGGCCGTCCTGGAAGGCTGGACATTGGAGGAAGCGAAGGCACAGGATGCGCCGCGTTCAAACTCCGGCGGGCGACGCGAGAGCGGACGGCGCGAAGGCGGGTCAAATTCCCGGTCAAATTCCCACAGCGGGAGCCGGCGTTAATACCTTATCCGTGAAGTACTTGTCCATCGGGTAAGAAGATTCATCACGAAGGATACCTTTTATGGTTTTGGGGTTCCGGCTTGTCCGGGTCAGGGAAGGGGTAAGTGTCCCGATCCCCAATCACTAATTACTACTTTCAAAGGGAGGCAAACTATGAATAACGAACCTAAAGTCCAAACCCTCGGTGAAACCGAGAATTACGTCGTCTGGGTCTCCAATGAACCGGAGACCGGCGAGGAGCTGTATCACATCGAACTCTCGAACGTCACGCTGCACCTGTTCCCGGAAGAATGGGAAGAGTTTACAGCGCTGATCATGCAGGCTGTCCGCTAGGCAAACGCTGCCGACTGCCAGCTTCTCGAATAATTCGACCGAAAGCACGGGGAAACCTCCCGTGCTTTTGTGTATGGGGAAATGGCTGGTTAAAAAACGCGGATCCGGCGATCCACTCAAAGCTAGTGTTGAGCAACGCGGGTGATCCGCTCGAAGCTACCGGAAGCGGCCAGATGCGATAGTTCAAGGGTCTTTTCGCCCGTTTTTGTGTTATAATGGAATTGGAGTTGAAAGAGCAAGGCATGTTCGCTGCACAACGCGAACGACGCTAAGAGAACTGTACTGGTTATTCGTGGGATAGCATTGAGGGTAGCACCATGGGCGATCCACTGGAAAAATTTACACCGGCTGCACAGGAAGTTCTGCGCTTCGCGCAAATCGAGGCCACGCGCATGCGCCACGCCACCATCGGTCCCGAACATATCCTGCTCGGCCTGATGCTTGAAGGCGAAGGCATTGCCGGGCGGGTGCTGCGGGATATGGGATTGCGCGCCGTGCAGGCACAACAAACCGTGGCGCGGCTTTCCAATGCCGCCCCACTGGTTGCACCAGAGCCAGAGCTGCGCCAATCCACCAAGATCCTCATCCAAATGGCCATCGAGGAGATGCAAAAACATCAGAGCGCGATGGTGGATACGCAACATCTGCTGCTGGCCTTGCTGCAACAACACGAAGGGGTCATCATTGCCGTACTGACACAGGCGGGGCTTTCCGTCGAGGCCATACGGCGGCGGATCGAGCGTCTGACCCCCAGTGGCACCCCCGAACCGGCGGGTCGCAAAACCGCGCCGGCCCGTGGAACCGAACGCGCACCGCAAGACTCCGTGCTGGCTCACGTGACAGTAGACCTCACCCGCCTGGCCGAAGAATCCAAGCTCGACCCCGTGATCGGGCGACAGACCGAAATCGAGCGCGTCATCCAGATCCTCGCGCGCCGTACCAAGAACAACCCGGCGCTCATCGGCGAACCCGGCGTCGGCAAGACCGCCATCGTCGAGGGGCTGGCGCAGCGCATTGTCTCCGGCGGCGTGCCCGGGCCGATCCTGGGCAAGCGCGTGGTGCAATTGGACGTCGGCGCGCTGGTCGCCGGCACAATCTACCGTGGACAATTCGAGGAACGGCTGAAACGCATCCTGCACGAACTCAAAGGCAGCAACACAATTCTCTTCGTGGATGAAGTTCACATGCTGGTGGGCGCCGGTGCCGCTGGTTCCTCAATGGATGCGGCGAACATCCTCAAACCTGCACTCGCCCGTGGCGAACTCCAATGTATCGGCGCGACGACGCTGGATGAATACCGCAAGTACATCGAATCCGACCCGGCCCTGGAGCGCCGCTTCCAGCCGGTATTTGTGGACGAACCCACCGTCGAACAAACGATCAGCATTTTGCGTGGCATCAAACATGCCTACGAACTTCATCACAACCTGCATATCAGCGATGAAGCCCTGGAAGCTGCCGCACGCCTTTCGGCGCGCTATGTCACCGATCGTTACCTGCCCGACAAGGCCATTGATGTGATGGATGAGGGCGCCTCACGGGTGAAAATGTACAAATCCCCCATTTCCATCGAGCTGCGCGAAGTCTTCGAGCAGTTGCAAGATGTGCGGCTCAAGCGCGCGCAATTGGAAGCGGAAAAGAAAACCGCCGAAGCCAATGCCCTCGTCGAGGAGGAAAAACAACTCGAAGCCAAAATGACAGAGCTTCGGCAGCGTCAAATGAATGAAGACGGCGGATTAACCGTCTACCCCGAAGATGTGGCGGAGATCATCGCCATGTGGACGGGTATCCCAATGACGCAACTGGCCGAAACGGAGTCCCGGCGACTGCTGGAGATGGAAAACACGCTGCGTCAGTACATCGTCGGACAGGACGACGCCATCGAGAAAATTGCCAAAGCGGTGCGGCGTGCGCGCGCCGGCCTGAAGGACCCGCGTCGTCCCATCGGCTCTTTCATTTTCCTGGGGCCAACCGGCGTGGGCAAGACCGAACTCGCCAAAGCCCTGGCAAGGTTTATGTTCGGCAGCGAAGATGCCTTGATCCAGCTCGATATGTCGGAATTTATGGAACGGCACTCCGTGGCGCGGTTGGTAGGCGCGCCCCCCGGCTATGTGGGCTACGAGGATGCCGGACAACTGACCGAAGCCATCCGCCGCCGGCCTTATTCCATCGTCGTCTTCGATGAGATCGAGAAAGCCCACCCCGATGCGTTCAACATGCTGCTTCAGGTTATGGAAGAAGGTGTCCTGAGCGATGCCAAGGGGCGCAAAGTGGATTTCCGCAACACGTTGATCATTATGACCTCGAATGTGGGGGCGGATGAGATCATGCACCAGGGGAAGCTGGGCTTCTCGCTGGAAACGTTGGAGACCGATGCCGAGCAAGCCTACAAAGATATGAGCCAGAAGCTCATGAACCGCCTGCGCAAGCTGTTCCGCCCCGAATTCCTCAACCGCGTGGACAGTGTGATCGTGTTCCGCTCGCTAAACCACGATGACATTCGCCAGATCGTCCTGCTGGAAATCGGCAAAGTGCGCGCCCGCCTTCAGGAGAACAACCTGAACCTTATCCTCACCGAGGGGGCGCAGGAATGGCTCGCCATCCACGGCTACAACCCCGAATTCGGCGCCCGCCCGCTCAAGCGGCTGATCCAGCAAGAAGTCGAAACGCCGCTCTCCGACAGATTGCTCAGCGGTGAATACCAATCGGGCGATACGGTCATCGTGGACAGTGATGAAAATGGGCTGATCCTCCAGCATGCGGTGGAACCGGAGATGGCGATCGCCGTACCATAAAGCACGGCGTTAGAAGAGTATTGATGGGTCGGCGGATTGAGCAGGCCGAGGAAAATCGGCCCGAGCTGTTCAATCCGCCGACAACAAGACGGGGCAATCAGGCCCCGTTTTTTGTTTGGGAAACAGCCGCTTCGGTGTGAAGGGCGTCCCGCGAACGCGGATGCGCCTGAAGGTAAATCTCCCGCGCGCGTTTTTGGGTCACGTGCGCGTAAATCTGCGTCGTCGCCAGATTCTCGTGGCCGAGAAGCTCCTGGACCACCCGCAGGTCGGCGCCACCGTCGAGCATGTGGGTGGCGAAGGTGTGGCGCAGCAAATGTGGCGTTACCGTTTGATCGAGGCCGGCTGCGACACCGGCCTGCCGCACGATCTCATCCACCGAACGTACAGAGAGCCGCTGTCCAAAGCGATTGAGGAATACGGCGTTTGTGGGAGGCCGATCGGCCAGTAATGCCGGACGTCCCACATCGAGATAAGCCCGCAATGCAGCCACGGCCGGTTGTCCCAGGAGCGCCACCCGTTCCTTGTCGCCTTTGCCGATGACGCGCATTTCGGCTGCCTCCAGGTTAAGGTCGCGCAAATCCAGTCCCACCAGTTCGGCCACCCGCACGCCCGCCGCGTACAGCGTTTCCAGGATGGCCCGATCCCGCATGCCCTGCGGCGATGCAACATCCGGGACGGCCAACAGCCGCTGCATTTCTTCGAGGGTGAGATGGCGAGGCAGGCGACGGGGCAAACGCGGCGCATAGACGCGGCGAAAGAGGTTCTGATTCCAGGCGGCATTGCGCAGCAGGAAGTCTCCGAAGGCGCGCAGCTCGAAAACGCGCCGCGCAATGCTGGCCCGCACGTATTCCGCTTCCGCCAGCTCGGCAAGGTGATCGCGCACCAGGTCACGGGTCAGGTTGGCGAGGGTCGTCACGCCATGTTCGGCGCAATAATCGAGGAACTGCCCGATGTCGGTGCGGTAATTCTTGACGGTGTAAGGCGAAGCGTTATCACGTTCCAGCGCACCGAGGTAACGCTCTAACCATGTCCGTAATGTGTCCACTTATCCGGCTTTGAGCTTGTCGAACACGCTCATGATGTTCGCCACGTGGAGCCGGTGACTGGCAATCCCCAGCGGAACCCGCTCGAGACCGCAATCTTCAAGGGGGATGTTCCATAGCTCTTTGCGGTCACGGCCCTGACGCAGCATAGTACGCGCTTTCTTGTGCACACATTCGAGATAGGCGATATAGCGATCCATAACGGCCTGCACTTCGCCGCGCAGGATAACTTCGCCGTGGCCCTGCACGATCGTCTCCGGGGCCAGCTTTTTGATGTAGCGCAGGGTTTCGATTTCGCGCTCCCAATCCCCATCGGCGATGATCGGGATTGCCATCACCGCATCACCGGCGATCAAGATTTCGTCTTCTTCCATGAGAATGCCGATGTTGTCATCGGTGTGGCCGGGCAGTGAAAGCAGACGGAAGGTCTTGCTGCCGGCATGCAACACCAATTCCCCGCTATCGAAGGTGACATTGGGCATGCGCAAGCGGACTTCCTCGAAAGCGGGATCACTTTGCCGGGCTTCGTTGAGCGAGGTCTCGCCGACTTCCAACAATTTGTGGCGGCATAGCTCATGGGCCAACACATCTACACCATCGGGGAAAGCAAACAGACCGTACACGTGATCCATATGATGATGGGTCAGAATGTACGAATGAAAATTCTTTCCAACGCGCACCTCAAGGAAGCGTGCAATTTGCCTGGCCTCGTCAGGGAAAGGCAACCCATCAATCGCCACAATGCCATCCCGTGTGACGATGGCCAGGGAATTAACCAGCGCGTAACGATCGCTGGTAAAGAGATAAATCTCTTCAGAAACCCGTTCCCAATACATAAATCCCTCAACTCGTAGAATGACGATATAATTCCCCGTCCAACCCTCCCGGCGTGGTACAAAAGTAGGGAAATGGTTGTGACAATCAATCTGAGCATAACACAAGCGCCAGGGAAAGTCAAGGCTACTTTACATAACATACAAGGCTTTATCATTTCTCGTTACCATAACTTCACCTGGTTTCGAGTGGATCGCCAGATCTGCGTTTCTCAACCTCTATTGGCTAAAGATGGGGGAACCGGCGTTCCCCGCGGAATAAGAATGACAGGACTTACGCAGACGTATCCATTTTTCACCGCCGAGGCCACTGAGAACACCGAGAAATGAGAAAATCTCCGCGCTCTCGGCGTGCTCTGCGGTAAAGTTCCGCCGGTTTGCGTAAGTCCTGAATGATAAGGCCCTGACATACTTTCCCGTGAAGACGATCCGTCTTTATAGGGTTGACAATTCCCATGAAAAACGCCACGCTTCTCTGAGAAACGTGGCGTTTTTCAATAAAGCCAGCCCCGCCGTGCCGTGTACCGCTGGCTTTGACCCTGCTTACGCAGGTGGGGTCCTGCCGAACGATTTCGCCTTGCCCGAAGGCTACCGCGGCCTCGTTCTTTGGACAAGGGACCCCTCTTTATCAAAATGTTGGCTCAAAACCCCGTATCGGTTTCACGCACACGGCAGGTACGAGGGTAATAATACCATAGTTTGAATAGAAGGCAACCCCGAAAATCCGAAAAATCTTCAAGCCCCCAAAACTTGCCGCATCAAACGCAGCCAGTTGCCGCTCAGAATGGCCGTGACGTCGGCGACCGTGTAACCGCGTTCGCTCAGCAGGTCGCCGAGTTTCCCCAGGTCGGCGATAGAGTCCAGCCCTTCGGGAATGGCTTCACGTCCGAATCCGCCGTCGAAATCCGAACCGATCCCCACAAAGCGCGCGTCGCCGGTCACCTGGCAGATATGATCCACCACTTCGGCCACGCGCGTCAGGGGAAGTCGGGCGTCGCCGTTACGCCACGCTTTGTCCAACATCGCGTTGAAGGGCACGACGCCGATCACACCATCGCGGTCGGCAATGCGACGGATCAGCGCGTCGGGAAGCTGGCGCGGGGAATCCGCAAATGCCCGCGGATTCGCGTGGGTGGCCACAACCGGGCCGGGATAGCGATCCAACGCCTCGTAAGCGGCCTCTTCCCACAGATGACTGAGATCGAGCAGCAGGTTGTAATCGGCCATAACCGCGAGCAGCTTGCGCCCTTCATCGGTCAGGGAGCCGGGCGCGGCATTACCACCGGCGTAGCGCGTGCCCATTGCCCAGGCAAGCCCCACGCCGCGCAATCCCCGTTCCACCCACCAGCCTATTTCGCCCGGCTCGCGCAGTGGCTCCGCCCCTTCCATCACGACGAAAAGGCCGAGGCGGGGCTGGTCGGTTTTCCAGGAAGTCAACACAGCCTCCAAATCAGCGTTGGAGTTCAGCAGGACAACCCATTCGTGCTCATCGGCCAGCCGGCGATAGTAGTCAAGCTGGAGCACGGCGTAGCGGTGCGCTTCCTCAGGTGTGCGATAGACTTGCAGTTCCACCCTCCCCGGGCGCGCGGGCGCGACGAAAATGCTGGCGCCCACCACTGCCACCCGTCCTTCAAGGAGCGCGGGCAGCGTCGTCAGGCACATGCCGGACGAGGGGATAGGCGGCGGCGTTTCGGTTTCATGGGCACGGACCTCTGCTACGGGACGCAGTAAGTCACGTCCCAGCACAACGGCATTGTAAGCCAAATCCAGATGGGCATCTACAAGAATCTGTGTCATCGTTTCCTCCACCACACCCCCGGCCTTATTGACCGCTTGCTTATACGCACGCCAAGAGTATACTCACTTTTGAAGAAAAATGTAGCGCGGGATTATAACCCGGCTACCAGAGCGGACACAAGGAACATCCCAACTTCAAACATTTCAACATTCAAAGGGTTTTCTTGAGGAAGAGGGTAGAAGAATGGAGACGGATTCTTTCACAGATATTCTCTTGCCAATGATCTTTTTCCTTGTCATCGGCATCATCGGTGTCACTGCCTGGACGACGTGGTTGATTTTCAGGATCAGGTATAAAGACAAACTGCAAGGCACGGTTACGCCTCCGCCGGAGGCGCTGTTCCCTGAATCGGAGCACAGGGCGTCCTATCTCTTGGGGCTGACGCACACCCCAGATGGGGCATGGGAGGTTGATGTGCAGGGTGTGCACTATGCCTCCCTGGAAGCCGTCCCCAATGACGACCTGCGTCAGGAAGTTGTGGCGGGATTGAAAGAACTGGTTGCTTTCGCCCGTTCCTACGTCCAGCGGGAACAAACGGCCAGGAAACAACCCCAACCTGAACCTCACGCCAAACCGTTCCCTGAGACGGTGACGCCCGTAGCCTCCCCAGTGCCGCAAGCGACGGAACCCCAGCTCACGCCCTTCTCGTCTGTGGCTAAACCTGCCGGCGGGCAAGCCGTTCAGGATAGATTGCGCGTTTACCTCAAAGGGGAACCGGAACTCAAACGCCCGGACGCGGCGCCGACCATTCTGCCGACACTCGACCTGGCGCGTGAGATCGGCGAGATCGTCGCCGAAATGCAGGCGCGCATTCCTTCACTGGCGCATCGTTCCATACGGCTGCAGAACGCGCCAAGCGGTGGTGTCCAGTTTGCCATTGACGGCATTGTCTACCCCAATGTGGACGAAATCCCTGATGCGGACATCCAGGCTTTGATCCGCGCCGCGACGAAGGAGTGGGAACGCCGTTAACATGCAGTATCACATCTGGACGATCGGCTGTCAGATGAACGTCGCCGATTCGCAGCGCACCGCTGCCGGCCTGGAACGGCTCGGCTACACCCCTGCGGCGCGCGCCGAAGACGCCGATGTGATCATCCTCAATACCTGTGTGGTGCGCCAGCAGCCGGAGGATAAGGCGGTGAGCCGCTTGAACCAGTTGCGGCGCGTCAAGGAGCGTCACCCGGAACGGGTTCTGGCGTTGATGGGCTGCATGGTCGGTGTAAAGGAGACGGCAGCGCTCCAGACGCGCTTCCCCTGGGTGGATGTCTTCCTGCCGCCCTCTGATCCCACGGAGTTATGGGCGCTGCTCGCCGAGCGCGGCCATCTGGACGAAGCCCAGACGCTCATCGCCGACGCCGAAG
Source organism: Anaerolineae bacterium (assembly GCA_035373625.1). Lineage (GTDB taxonomy): Bacteria > Chloroflexota > Anaerolineae > B4-G1 > SLSP01 > DSWT01. The sequence continues at coordinate 81,974 of DAOSNS010000009.1, forward strand.
CACGCCGCCTGGCCCTGGGACGCGCCGATACCATCCTGCCGCCTTCAGCACAAGCGCACATCGTCAGCGCGCACCTCCCCATCGTGCTCGGCTGTTCGCATGCCTGCACCTACTGCGTCATCCCCTACCGCCGTGGGGCGGAGCGCAGCCGTCCGCCGGAAGCGATCCTCGCCGAGGCGCGACAGATGGCAGCACAGGGCGTCAAGGAAATCACGTTGTTAGGACAAATCGTGGATCGCTACGGCTATGACCTGCCCGAATTTGCCGGAGCCGTCGAAACCCCGCTGGTCACGTTGCTGCGGCAGATTCACGAAATCGAGGGGCTGGAGCGGTTGCGCTTCCTCACCAGCCATCCCAACTGGATGAAGGATGACTTGCTGGATGCCGTGGCCGAACTGCCCAAAGTCTGTGAGCACATCGAGGTTCCCATCCAGGCCGGTGATGATGAGGTACTGGCGCGCATGCGGCGCGGCTACACCGTGGATGACTATCGGCGGTTGGTGGCGCGCCTGCGTGAGACGATCTCCGGCGTCTCTATCGCCACCGACATCATCGTGGGTTTCCCCGGCGAGACCGAGGCGCAGTTCCAACACACCTATGATTTACTGGCGGAACTCAAGCTCGACAAAGCGCACATTGCGCGTTACTCGGCGCGCCCTTTGACCGTCGCCACACGCACGCTGGATGACGACGTGCCGCAGGAGGAGAAAGAGCGACGGCGTAAGGCATTGGACGACCTGCAAGCTACGATCCTGGAGGAGCTGAACGCCCGCTATCTTGGCCAGACGGTAGAAGTGCTGGTCGAAGGCCGCCAGGTCAAACAAAAACGCTGGTTCGGGCGTACCCGCACCGAGCGGCTGGTCTTCTTTCCGGCGGAGGGGGATTGGCTCGGTCGGCTGGCGCAGGTCAAGATCACCTGGACCGGACCGTGGTCGCTGGTGGGGGAACTTGCGGCAGGGTGTGGGTGACGAATGTCCCCTTGTTAACACTTGGCCGGGTTGAAGAAGCTGTACAGGTTGCCGAAAGCAGGGTTGTAATGGCGTACTATGCTATTGTGCCGACAACCGACAAATTACCCCTCAGGAGATGTTATGCATAATACCCAACCTCTGGACATCGCTATCATCGGCGCGGGTGTGACCGGCCTGAGCGCCGCTTATGATTTGCTCAAGGCCGGTCATCGCGTGACCGTCTACGAAGCACGGCCCTATGTTGGCGGGTTGGCGGCGGGCTTCAAAGATGAGGCGTGGGAGTGGCCGCTGGAACGCTTCTACCACCACATTTTCGCCGGCGACCGGGACATCATCGGCCTCGTTAACGAAATCGGCATCGGTGATCGGCTCTTCTTCCCAAGCCCGGTCACATCCATCTACAAAGACGGACGCCTGTATCCCATCAACAAGCCCATGTTCGGCCCGTGGCTGGAGAAGCTCCCGCTCGGTAAACAACTCGCTACCCTGAGCGATCTGGTGGCGGCGGCGCTGCGTGTGCTGGCCTTCACGCCGATCCCGCTGCCGGCGCGCTTCCGTGTAGGGCTGGCGACGGCCTACATCCGCTACACCCGCCGCTGGCAGCCCTTCGAGCGGGTCACGGCGCACGAGTGGCTCACGCGCGCCGTCGGATCACGCGCTTACGAGGCGTTCTGGCAACCGCTGCTCGAAGGCAAGTTCGGCGAGGATTACCGGCAGGTCAACATGGCGTGGTTCTGGGCACGGATTGTGGCCCGCAGTCCCCGACTGGGCTACTTCGTCGGCGGATTTCAGGGATTCGTGGAGGCATTGGCCGACGCGATCCGCGCGCACGGCGGCGATGTGCGCCTGGAAAATCACGTGCGCGGCATCCATCCTGAAGCCGATGGCCGCATCCGCCTGGAGTTGCGCGCTGGCGATCAAGTGCATGACCGCGTGCTGGCGACGTGCTCACCGCAGATGCTCAAGGCGCGCACCCCTACCCTGCCGGCTTCATACACCGCCGGGCTGGACAAGCTCAAGTCCACAGGTGCGGTGGTGCTGGTGCTGGCGCTCAAGCATCCCGTCACCCGTGAGCATTACTGGATCAACATCCCCAAGCGCGAAGGATTCCCCTTCCTGGCTTTTGTGGAACACACCAATTACATTGATCCACGCCATTATGGCGGTGATCATCTCGTTTATTGCGGCGATTATCTTCCACCTGAACACTCATACTTCGAGATGGAACCGGAAGCGATGGTGGAACTCTTCATCCCCGCGATCCAGCGGCTCAATCCGGCGTTCGAGCGTTCGTGGATTCGCAAGTACTGGAAATTCAGCGAGATCTACGCCCAGCCGGTGCCCTTTCTCAACCACTCGGAGAACATTCCGCCCTTACAGACGCCCATCCCCAACCTGTACATGGCGAACATGAGCCAGGTGTATCCGTGGGATCGGGGCACGAATTACGCGGTCGAAATCGGGCGGCGTGCGGCGCGGGAAATGGTGGGATAAGGAGAGAAAATTTTGTTGATGGTTAAAAAACCCTGGGCTTCATCAAGAAGCCCAGGGTTGCGTTTATGGGTTAGTGACCTCCACACGATGCGCATGAACTGCTGGAGCACGAAGCGCATCCACCGCCTCCGCCGGCGCCTTTGAGCGGACTGCTGCCGCTGTTGGCGAAGAACAACGACAGCCCGCGTTTGGTCTTCTCGGCGCCGCAAACCGGACAGGTAATCGGCGCATCGGCATCCTTCATCGCGCGCCGTGCGTCGAAGCGTGCTCCACATTCCTGACAACTATATTCATAAATCGGCATTTTGCACCTCGTTGGTTAGGGATTGGGGATTAGTAATGAGGAATCCACAATCACTCACTACTCTTTACCCTTCACTATTGATCAGCTCGGTTAATTCTTGGGCTTTGACGTATCCTTCCACAGTGATTTGTTGGCTTCGCACCCCCGGAACTCCGGCGACAGCGTGTTTGATGTCCAGGGCCAGGCTGTGCGCGATGGGACATAACGGCGATGAGGGACGGAAAGTGTAAACGACTTTCCCCGTCGCCTCGTCAACGGTCAAATCCTCCACCAGACGCATGCGCAGCACATCAATGCCGGTCTCGGGATCAATGACCTCCACCAGCCGCATCAGGATTTGTTCACGCAGGGTCATCTCCAGCGCCATCACCTTACCTCCGTTACCCATTATACCAGAATTTGCCATTTGAAGCTATCGGAGTTTTATGCTATGATGGATCAAACAACGTTCCAACGTGTTGACGCACCAACGTTCAAGCGATTTTCAGGGGAGGCACACATGCACGATCGTGAGGCTAAAATCGTAGTGGACAAGCTGATCACGGCAGACTTTGTGGTGACGATGAACCCCACCTATGACGTTTTCACGCCCGGCGCGGTAGCCGTCACCGGAGATAGCATTGTGACGGTCGGCCCCCGCGACGCGCTGCTTGCGGCGTACATCGCCAAAGAGCGGGTGGATGCCGGCAACGCCGTCGTGATGCCGGGCCTCATCAACACGCATGGGCACGCACCGATGACGTTGCTGCGCGCGCTGGTGGACGATCTACGGCTGGATGTGTGGCTGATGGGCTACGTGATGCCCGTCGAAGGCAACTTCGTCAATGCGAATTTCTGCTGGATGGGCACGCAGTTGGCGGCGGCGGAAATGATCCGTTCGGGCACAACAACTTTTATGGATATGTACTACTTCGAGGAAGCGGTCGCCGATGCCGCCGTGCAGGCCGGGATGCGGGCCGTATGCGCGCAAACGGTACTCAAGTTCCCCACGCCGGATTCCGGCAGCTACGAGGAAGGGCTGGCGCGCTCCCGTGATTACATCATGCGCTGGAAGGGCCATCCACTCATCATCCCGGCGATCGCGCCGCACGCGCCCTACACCGTCACGCCGGATTTACTGGAAGATGCCGTCAAGCTGGCCCTGGAATACGACATCCCCTTGCACATCCACGTGGCCGAAACGGCCCAGGAAGTCGTGGATCATCGCAGAGAATACGGCATCTCGCCGGTGCCGTGGCTTGAGAAATTGGGCGTCTTCGAGGCCAAAACCACGGCGGCGCATTGCGTGCATGTTGATGAAGATGAAATGCGCATCCTGCAACAGTACAATGTCGGTGTGGCGCACAATCCAAGCAGCAACATGAAGCTCTCCAGCGGCATCGCGCCGGTTGCGAAGATGCTGGAATTGGGCGTCAACGTGGGCATCGGCACCGACGGCGCGGCGAGCAACAACGATCTGGATATGATCGAGGAACTGCGCCTGGCGAGCTTCCTCGCCAAAGTCGCCGTGATGAATCCCACGGCCCTGCCCGCACGGCAGGTGATCGAGATGGCGACGATTATGGGCGCACGCGCCATGCACATCGAGCATCTGACCGGCTCGCTGGAACCGGGAAAGCGCGCCGACCTGATCGCCATTTCGATGGACAGTGCCCACCACATGCCTTACTTCCGCCACTTCGCCGACAGCCTCTACGCCCGCCTGGCCTACGCGATGAACCAGGAAGACGTGCGGGATGTGATGGTGAACGGGGCATGGCTGATGCGCGACCGACGCCTGCTCACCGTGGACGTCGAAGCGCTGCGCGAAGAAACCACGCTCCTGGCGCAGAAAATTGACACGTTCCTGATCCGCCGCGAAGAAAGCGTGTTGAGCAAACTCGTCGCCATCGGTGGCGTGGCGCAGGACAAGACCTTTGAAGTACAGGTGAAAGTACGCAGTGACGATCTGACGGCCCTGCAACTGCGACTGCACGCCTCGCCCGAAATCACCTTTGTCCGTGGCTCACAACGCACCCAGTATGACACCTACTTCATCTTCAACGACCAATGGGAAAGCCGTTTACGTTACCGCGAGGACGAAGTGCGGCATCTCGACACCGGCGAACTGATAGACGTGATCTACCGCCTCACCTTGACGACGATAGCGAAAGAGCGCGAATATGCGCACTCAATTTTGCTCTCCCGTGCGCGCTTTGACGCAGCGGCAACGCGCAGCCGGCGCTTCTACGAAGAATACTTCAAGCCGGAGCGCGTCATCGAAGTCCACAAAACGCGCCGCCGCTACCACATCCGCTATGGCGGCACCGACTTTTCGATCAACCTGGATCACATCCTCAAACCAGAAGGCGGCGGCTCATTCCTGGAGATCAAGAGCCGCACCTGGTCACGGCAAGACGCCGAACGCAAAGCGGCGTTGATCGGGGAACTGCTCAGGGCGCTCCAGGTGCCCGACGAAGCGTTGGTGCGGGCGGAGTATGTGGATTTGGCGGGATGAGGGAAGAATTCCTGACGGAAGCGATGCCCCCCATCCCCCTCCATGACCCCGTCTACGGCGAGGTGACCTTCATCGAGCCTTTGTTCATTGACCTGTACCACGCCGACGCGGTGCAGCGGCTCAAGGCGATCTATCAGGGCGGTGTGACGGCGTTCATCCGGCCGCAACGTGCGACGACACGGCTCGACCACTGCCTGGGGGTGGCAGCGCTGTTGCGTCGTCTGGGCGCCGATCCCGTGGAGCAGGCCGCCGGGCTGCTCCACGATGCGCCGCACACGGCTTTCTCGCATGTCGTGGATTTTGTTTTCCCCAACCGTGCCCATACTTACCACGAGGTGCATCGTGAGACGATGCTGGAAGGCTCTCAAATCCCCGCCATCTGCGCACGGCACGAGCTGGATTGGCACTATGTCACCGAGGCGGAGAATTTCCCGCTGCTTGAGCAACCTCTACCCTGGCTTTGTGCCGACCGGCTGGATTACTTCTTGCGTGACGGCGCCGTGGACATCGGCACGTTTTCGGCTGCCGATGCGCAAGCGCTGTTGCCCCATCTGCGCGTTTGGGATGCCTGTGACGCGCCTGACCGAACCGGTCAGATCGTCGTGGATGATATAGAGGCCGCCCGTTGGCTTGGTGAGCAGTTCATCCACCTGGACGATGTGTGCTGGTGTTCGGTGCAGGAGGTGGGTTGGTACGCCGTGATGGCTCAGGCGTTGCGCGCCGCATTGGAACGCGGCTTGCTCATCGAGGCGGATTTTATGGGCACGGATGCGGTGCTGTTCGAACGTCTCCGCGCCGCCAACGAACCGACCATTCAACGCTGGCTGGCATTGCTGCGGCCTGATGTGGATTTTGTCCGCGATCCCACACATCCCGATCTGGTAGCGCTGCCCAAAGTGCGCGCGGTTGATCCACCGGTGCTGGTAGATGGGCATGCCGTTCCGCTCTCACACCTGGACGCCGCGTTTGCGCGTCACCGCGAAGCCTATATCGCCAGCAAACAGGGCGAATGGCCGTTGCGCATCGTGGCCTGACGCCCAAATCGCTATGGCCGGTCTCCGACCGCGCCACCACAGCCTGAGGCTCAGGCGGGCGCGCATTGAAGACCGCCTCCAGCATCCCCCAACAAGTTGAAGTCACCGTAACGAGAATGATAAAAAAACCCGGCGCTCACTTGACGCACGGCATGACCCGCATATAATGACGCCAGAGGTACACGGACCGTCCAACTATCAAACCGAGGACTATCAGACTATTTCCAGGAGGATTGCCATGAAAAAATACGAGTGTGTGGTGTGTGGCTATGTGTATGATCCGGAAAAAGGTGACCCCGATAACGGCATTGCGCCGGGAACGCCCTTTGAAGACCTGCCCGATGATTGGTCATGTCCTGATTGTGGCGCCAGTAAGGACGATTTCGAGCCGCTGGATTAACTAAGATGCTCTGATGTGGAATGTCCACACCTATGTTGTCGTTCAGGTGTGGACATTTTTTTAATTCCGGGATTGCTTAAAAAGTCCGCCTGATGAGCCACACGTGGATAAACTACGCGCTCAACCTGGCACGCATGGCCGTCGCAGCGACGCCACTGCGCCCGCTGGTGGTCGCGTATTGCCTCACGACATATTGCAACCTTAACTGCGTCTATTGCGAGGACTTCGGCGCGCGGCGTAATGCCCTTCAGCCGCCCCCGTTGCCGTTGGATGACGCCAAACGCTTGCTCGCCATCATCCGCCGGGCTACGAGCAGCCTCATCCTCACGGGTGGGGAGCCGCTGTTGTACCCGGATCTGGCGGCGTTGCTGGCCTATGCCCGCCACGACTTGCGTTTCCGCCACGTGACGTTGCTCACCAACGCGGCGCTGCTTCATGAGTCCCTGAACGTGCTGCCCCTGCTCGACCGTCTGATGGTGAGTGTGGATGCTGCCGATCCGACGCTGTGGGAGCAGACCATCGGCGCCCCATCCGGCGCGGCGCAAATCATCCGCGATAATGTCATCGCCGCGGCGCGACGTCAGAAGGCGGATGGGTTTCGGCTGGTCATCAATTGCGTGGTGACGCCGGAGACGCTTGCGCAGGTGCCGGCAGTGCTGGATTGGTGCGCCGGGCACGGAATGTTGTTCTCTTTCTCACCGCAATCGGCCAACAACTGGCCCCGCTATGCGTTGCTGGTTTCACAAGAATACCGTGATCTGGTGATGGCGATGATCGCCCGCAAACGCCATGGGGCGCCGATCCTGGGCAGTATGGCCTATTTGCAGATGGTGTGGGGGTTTGATCCATACCCCTGTTATCCGCTGTTGGCACCGCGCGTGATGCCCGACGGCGGCCTGGCCTATCCCTGCCGCCCCATCGAGCGCGCCGGCGACGCTCACGGCGGGCACGATGTCAACTTGCTGGAGGTCGGCGACTGGCGCAAGGCCGTGCAGCACGCGATGGAGGTTTACGGCGCGCCGCCTTCGACCTGCGGCAGTTGTTACCAGCAGTGCTACGTGGAGCCATCGCTGATGCAGGCCCGTCCCTGGGCGCTGCTGAGCGAGCTGTTGCTCTACAAAGCCTCGCGGCAAGGGGGGATTGCCACCTATGCGCCGGGGTGAAAAGAATCGGTGCTCTCCGTGCAGATTCGCGTAACTCACAGATAAATATACCTATGGCGACCCTATCACACGATACAATTATCATCGGTGGGGGACTGGCCGGACTGACGGCGGCGCTGCACCTGGCGGAACGTGGCCGGCGTCCGTTGGTATTGGAAGCCGATCCCGTCCATGTGGGGGGGCGGCTCAAAGCCCGTCCCGACGTGACCTTTGAACACGCCGGCCAGCTCTGGCGCTTCGGCAGTGAGCACGGTGTCCACGGTGTCTGGTCGCCATACCGCAACCTTCAGGCGATGCTGGCGCGACACCACATTCGTCCGGTGCTCGTTCCGGCGCAAGAAGAAGCCTGGGTGCTCGCGCACGGGCGTCGTGTGCGCCATGCCGACATCGGCAGCGCGATCCGCAACAGTTGGATTCCCGCGCCGTTTCATTACCTGGGGATGTTCGCGCGTCCACGCTTTTGGACGATGATGAGCGTGCGCAATTTCGTCTCTCTCTTCCGCGTACTCCCGACGCTGTTGGCGGCACTTTCGATAGACCCGCTGGCCGAAGATCAGCCGTTGTACGGGCTGACGCTGGCCGAAGTGTGCAAGGGCTGGTCGCCGGATATGACCTCGCTGTTCACCGGATTGTCGCGGAATGCATTGCCCGCCAATCCTGATCAGATTCCGGCTTCGGGGTTCTTTGCGTTTTTGCGCTTTTACACTTTGAGACGCCGTGATGCCTGGGCATTTTCGTATTTCCCCACCGATAGCGCGCGCGCCGTCATCGCACCGTTGTTGGAAGTGTTGCACAGGCTTGGTGGTGAAGTAATCGTGGGGGCGCAGGTGACACGGCTGGCACGTGTGGAGGATCGCTGGTGCGTGGAAGCCGCCGGGCGCGCCTTCACCGCCACCCACGTCATCCTGGCAACGGATGCGCCCGCGACTGCGGCCTTGCTCCGCGCCAGCCCCGCTACGACGGCGCAAGCTGCGGGGCTACGTCTTCCCGGCGGATGGCCTTCCGCCGTGGTGCGCCTGTGGTTTGCGCGCGCGCCGGAACGTCGCGGAGCCGAAGCGGGCATCTTTTCCGGGGATTTCGTGCCGGACAACTTCTTCTGGCTGCATCGTATCTACGACGATTATATTCGCTGGGCGCGTGCGACGGGGGGAAGTGCCCTTGAGGCGCACATCTACGGGCCGCCTGAATTGCTTGCGCTGCCCGATGCGGCACTGCTCGCGCAGGTCATCGCCGACGTTACCCGTGTGTGGCCGGAGCTGAAAGGTCATCTCTTGCACACTGCCCTCACGCGCAATGAGGCGACCCACACATTGCTTCATGCCGGGCGGCCGGAGGAACATCTGGGCGTCATCACCCCCTGGCCGAACCTTTTCTGCTGTGGGGACTGGGTACGCGACGCCAACCCGGCCATGTTTATGGAGCGGGCCTGCGTGACGGGGATCAAGGCCGCCAACGCCGTCCTGCAAGCCTATGATGTGGCGACCTGGCCACTGTTGGCCGCCCCGCGTCCAGAACCCCTGGCCTGGGCAATTGAGATGGATATGCGCAACATCAGGCTGCGTATGAAAGCACGGAGGAAATAAAAGGAGAAGAGAACGGGGAATCCTACTCGTTACCCAATCCCCAATCCCTAATCACAGAGGAACGATACAATGGACATCGCAGAGAAATTTACCGTACTTTTGCACAGAATCAATGAGATCGTCAATACAAGCAACATAGACCGCGACGCAAAGTTGTATGCGATCTGCGAATTGTTGCAGACGCACATCACGCACTACGACTGGGTAGGTTTCTATCTGGTGGACCCTGCCCGTGAGCGGGAACTGGTGCTGGGGCCGTTTGTCGGTGCGCCGACGGAGCACACACGCATCGCCTTCGGACAGGGCATCTGCGGGCAGGCTGCCGAAACGGAGATGACATTCGTGATCCAGGACGTAACACAGGAGACGAATTACCTCTCGTGCAGCCCGCATGTGAAATCGGAGATCGTAGTGCCCATCTTTAAGGACGGGGGGATCGTGGGAGAAATTGATATTGATTCCCATACGTTTGCCCCTTTCACGCAAGCCGACAATGCCTTTTTGGAGCAAGTTGCCCATCTCGTCGCCGCGCTGTTTTAGTTTTTATAGGGAGTGCTCTACGAACTCTTAAGAAATAATCCGGCCATAGGACAGAATCCCATGGCGCGTTGCGAATGTGCCAATCAGGAGCTTATTTATGGAAAACGAATCACCCTATGCTATCCAGACCCAATCGCTCACCCGGCGCTTCGGCGAAGTGGTGGCCGTCAATGACCTGAATCTTGCCGTGCCACGCGGCATCATCTTCGGCTTCCTGGGGCCGAACGGCGCAGGCAAATCCACAACGATCAATATGCTCATCGGCGTGCTACCACCGACGCAAGGACAGGCATGGGTGGCCGGCTTCAATGTCCGCGAGCAGCCCGTCGAAGTAAAACGGCGCATCGGCGTTGTCCCCGAATCGCTGGGACTGTATCAGCGGCTCACAGCCGTCGAACAGATCGAACTGGTAGGACGCCTGCACGGCTTGAGCGTCTCCGAAATCCGCGCACGTATTCCCACACTGCTGGCCTTGCTTGAGCTGCAAGACAAAGCCGACAAGATGATCCTCGATTATTCACAGGGGATGATGAAGAAAACCGCCCTGGCCTGCGCGCTGATTCACGCACCGGAGATTCTGTTCATGGACGAACCGTTTGAGAGCGTGGATCCCATCTCCACCAAAGCCATCAAAGCCCTGTTACGCGATATGGTTCACCAGCGGGGCACCACAGTCTTTTTCTCCACACACGTGATGGAATTGGCCGAACGTTTTTGCGACCAGGTGGGCATCATTAACAAAGGCCGATTGGTGGCGATGGGCGACATCCCCACGCTGCGCGCGCAGGCACAACTGCCCGCCGATGCACCACTTGAAGATGTATTTGTACGCCTCGTCGGCGCAGAATCGGACGCCCAATCACAATTGGGCTGGCTGACCCGGTAGGACGGCAGGCTGCGTATGCGATCCTCCCTTTTTGCTGAACTCAAGACACTTTTCTGGCTCCAGGGCAAGCTAACCCTGGCCATGTTTCGTAGCCGCCGGACCTCCGATTGGTTCTGGCTGCTACGTCTGGGGCTGGTGCTGATCCAGGGGGTTTTCATGTTCCCTGTGTTCATCCTGATGGGGATCGGTATAGCCATAGGATTGGCGTTGCTCTCGCCACGCGCCGCATTTGAGGCAACCGTGCTCGGCAATACCGCGCTGATGCTCTTCTGGTTGATGATGCCCGGCATGTACAATTCCCAGATTATGGAACGCTTCGAGATGTCGCGCCTGTTCCCCCATCCCATCAGCTTCCGGGGGATTGTGGTGGGCAGCACACTGATGGGCGCTCTCAATATGACCGGCCTGTGGACAATTCCCATCCTGATCGGCGAAGTTGTGGGATTGGCGTGGCACAAACCGTTGGCCGCGCCATTGGTTGCTCTCGGCGCCATCCCAACCTTCGCGCTTCTGGTGTTGGCGGGCCGGCTGATGGACGATTTCTTCGATCTGGTTGCCAGTGACCGCCGCCTGCGCGCCATAATGCTGTTCATTCTTTCAGCCCCGTTTATATTTGTATGGCTGGGACAATACTACCTGCAATATGTCAGCCACAATTTCGAACAATTGCCCGCATTTATTGACCCCGCCTTCGCGGCGCAGTTGCAGCAAGTGCGCGGCCCCAGCGACCTGCTAGAGATTCTGCGCCCATCGCGTTTTCTGCTGTGGCTTCCACCGGGATGGGCCAGCGCCGGCATGGGGATGATCATCACCGCAAGTTGGGGAAAGGGATTGCTGTTCCTGGCATTGTCGTTTGGGGCCGTCGGCGGATTGCTGTGGCTGCATGCCGGCGTCACGCGGCGGTTGATGGAAGGTGCGGCATTGACGGTGGGGGTGGAACGTGTGCGCACGCGCGGCCTGGGCCTGACACTGCCCGGCCCAACGGGGTTTTGGGCGCTCGTCGCCAAAGATTGGCGTTATCTATGGCGCAGTCCCCTGCCTCGACGCATGCTGTTTGCCGCACTGATCGTCCCCATTGTCACGATATTGCCGCTGTCCAACTTCCCCGCCGAAGACATGCCTCCCGAGGCTCAACTAGGCATACCGATGTTTATCGGGTTGATGATCGTGTTTATGTTCAATATGATGATGAACATTGCACTCACCGCTAACTACTTCGGAGCCATAGACCGCGAGGGATTCGGGACGCTGGCCACCTCGGTAAGCGATTGGCGACACGTCTTGCTGTCTGCCAATTTGGCGATGTTCCTGTTTGCCGGGGGACTGTCCGTTCTCGTGGTCACTGTGGTGGCGCTCTTTACCGGCGGAGTGGCAACCTGGCCACTGCTGACATACATTGCGTTGGCGTTGCAAGTCAGCACCACGCCGGTTTACACGCTGGCGGCGATCTGGGGGCCTTATCGCATCGAACTCAAGTATAATATGCAAAGTCGCCAGGGGAACATCTGGGGACTTCTGGCGTGGCTTTTGGGCACACCGCCGGTCGCTCTGCTGGTGCTGTTGCCTTACTTCCTTTGGAAACCCAGCTTGTGGGTGACGCTGCCGTTAAGCGCCCTGTACAGCGTGGGACTGTACTGGCTCACGCTCAAGCCACTGGCTAAACTTTTGCAGAACCGCCAACATATCATCCTGGAGCGTGTAAGCAAAGACTGATACGATTTTGGATTTTAGATTTTGGATTTTAGATTTTGGATTGTGGATTTGGGATTTGCCGATGAACACCGAACGCCAACCACGCATCGCCCATGTCATTGGGTTTGATGACGCACCCTTTACGCCGGATCACGTTGGCCCGGTGAAGATTGTGGGGGCCGTGTACGCGCGGTTGCGGTTCACCGGCGTCCTGATCGGCGAGATCGAAAAGGACGGCGATGACGCCGCCGAGACATTGGCACGGCTGGTAAGCGGCTCCAAATTCGCCGATAACCTGCATCTGATTATGCTTCAGGGCATCGCCTTAGGAGGATTCAACGTGGTAGATGTGTTTGCGTTGCACGAACGGCTGGCATTACCCATTCTGGTCATTGCGCGCCATCAACCGAACATGACCGCCATCCGCGATGCCTTGCTCGGGCAAATCCCCGGTGGCGCGCAAAAATGGGCGCTTTTGGAACGCCTGGGGCCGATGGAGCCGCTGCGCAATGTCTACGTGCAACGCATCGGCCTGACGACGGCGCAGGCGACGACCGTACTCCGCGAGTTCACCATCGAGGGCCACATCCCTGAACCACTGCGCACCGCCCATTTGATTGCCGGCGCATTGACCAACGGCGAAAGTCGCGGACGGACATAGAACATGCATGAATTGTCCATCACCGAAGAAATCCTGCGTATCGTCACCACGCATGCCCAACAGGCCGGCGTGGCCCGTGTCACCGACATCTACCTGGTCATCGGTGATCTCACCAGCTTCATTGACGATTCGATCCAATTCTACTTTGAATTGTTATCCCCCGGCACGCTCGCCGAAGGGGCGGCCTTACACTTCCGACGCATCAAAACCCGCTTCCGCTGCCGACGTTGCGGACAAGAATTCGAGCCGGAGGGACACAACTGGACGTGCCCGGCCTGCGGCGCCCTCGGTGGCGACGTGACCGCCGGGAAAGAATTTTACGTTGAAAGCATCGAAGTCATAGACAAAATAACCGGTACTGAGGAAGCAGCGCTGGGGGATCGGTGAGATGTTAACAAACCGGTCACTCGCAATGACTCTATTACCAATTACACCGCAGGAGGTTCTAAAATGTCCGGGCAAGTGACACCCACTCGTGTTCCCGTTGTGCAAAAGTTACTGACCGCCAATGAACAGGTGGCGGCGGACAATCGCGAGTATTTTGCCGCACGCCACGTCACGGTGATCAACATCATGGCAGCGCCGGGCGCGGGGAAGACGACCCTGCTTATGGCGACCATCACCGCGTTGCCGGAGCTGCGCATCGGCGTCGTCGAAGGCGACGTAGCTTCGCAGGTGGATGCCGACAAGATCGCTACGACCGGTGTACCTGTTGTGCAAATCAACACCGGCGGCGCGTGCCATCTCGACGCTCCGATGCTCCGCCGCGCCATGCCGGAGTTGCCGCTGGATGACCTGGACGTCCTTTTCATCGAAAATGTCGGCAATCTGATCTGCCCGGTGTCCTTCGATCTCGGTCAAAGCTACAACGTGGGTCTGATCAGCCTGCCCGAAGGTGACGATAAGCCTTACAAATATCCGGCAATTTTTGAGGCCGTGGACCTGGTGATCGTCACCAAGCTGGACTTGCGTCCGTATCTCGATTTCGACCTTGACAGGTTCACCGGGTTAGTTCACGGCCTCAACCCGGATGTGCCGGTGTTGTACCTGTCGGCCAAAACCGGCGAGGGTATGGGCGACTGGCTGCACTGGGTAAAAACACATCTGCATACCCTTGAAATGCCTCCGGTTTCCTAAAAAACCTTAGAGCTATCGCATTTGGGAAACTTTGTCCCGGCGTGCTGTCTATTGTGCCGCTAAAGCGGTATCTTTAGACCGTGTTTGGTTTCCGAAAGCAGCCAAATGCGATAGCTCCCCCCAAAAACCCCAGGACCTTATCATTCTTGCTCCGAGGGGGACGCCAGTTCCCCGTTTTTAGCTGATAGAGTTGAGAAACGCGGAGCTGGCGATCCGCTCATAGCCAGCCGAAGTCCCTGTAACGAGAATGATAAAGCCCTGAGAAAAAAACCCTTGACAGTTATGGAAATAACACTATACTGTGGGATGGTTTCCTTACAGTCGTAGATTTATAATGCAGCGATGGACATCCTCCTGTTCATCTTAAACCAATAATTGAGGAATGAGCATGCTAGATACATTTTTTTCTCCGCAGTCGGTTGCGGTTATCGGTGCTTCGCGTGATGTTGAAAAACTTGGCTATGCCGTTCTTCACAACATCAAACAAAGCGGTTTTGCAGGCAAAGTTTACCCCATCAATCCCAAAGCTGATGAAATTCTGGACTTAAAAGCCTACCCCTCGGTACTGGCCGTCCCCGATCCCATTGACCTGGCGGTCATCGTCATCCCCGGACGTTTTGTACCGGCCGCCCTGGAAGAATGTGGCCAAAAACAGATCCCTTCCGTCGTGGTCATCAGCGCCGGCTTCCGCGAGGCCGGACGCGAGGGCCTGGAACAAGAGCTGGAACTGATTAAGATCGCGCACAAGTACAACATCCGCCTGATCGGCCCCAACTGCCTGGGCGTCATCAACACCACCATGAACCTCAACGCCACCTTCGCCGCCGGCATGCCACCGAGCGGCCCGATCGCCTTTATGTCCCAGTCGGGTGCATTGGGGACGGCGGTGTTGGATATGGCGATGGCGGGGCGGATTGGCTTCTCCAAATTCGTCAGCCTGGGGAACAAAGCTGACGTCAGCGAGATTGATCTGATGGAAGCCTGGGGGGATGATGAACACTCACGGGTGATCCTCATGTACATCGAGGGTGTGCCCAACGGGCAAAAGTTCATCGAGACGGCCAAGAAAGTCACCCGCAAGAAGCCGGTGGTGGCGATCAAGTCCGGCGTGACGGCCTCCGGTTCGCGTGCCGTCTCATCCCACACCGGCAGCCTGGCCGGCTCCGAAGCCGCGTACAAAGCCGCGTTCAATCAGGCCGGCATCATCCGCGCGACGTCCATGGAGGCGCTCTTCGACTATGCGCGTGCCTTCGCCTATCAGCCGCCGCTCAAAGGCGACCGCATCGCCATCGTGACCAATGCCGGGGGCCCCGGCATCCTGGCGACCGACGCCCTGGAGCGCGACGGCCTGCAAATTCCCCGTCTGAGCCAGGAAACGACCGAGAAGCTGCTCGCGTATCTGCCCGGCGCAGCCAGCGCCGCCAATCCGGTGGACGTGTTGGGAGACGCACTGGCCGACCGCTTTGAAGTGGCATTGCAAGCCGTGCTGGACGATCCAAAGGTGGACGGTGTCATCGTCATTGTCACCCCGCAGGCTATGACCCAGATCGAGGAAACGGCGCATGCGGTGGGCCGTATGGCGCAAAAAGCCAGCAAACCCATTTTGGGCTGCTTCATGGGCGAATCGCGCATCAACGCCGGCGTGGACATTCTCTGGAAGTACGGCGTGCCGAATTACCCCTATCCAGAACGTGCCGCCGACGCCCTGGCCGCGATGAGTGCCTATCGCAAAGAACAGGAACGCCGCATCTTCGGCGTGGTACCGATTGATGTAGACAAAGAGCCGGTGCGCGAGCTATTTGACCGCGTGCGCAGCGAAGGGCGCGTCTCCATTGGCGACGCTGAGGCCTGGGAAGTGCTCAAAGCCTATGGCTTCACCGTCCCCCGCTCGCGCCTGGCCGCGACACCCGAAGAGGCCGTAGAAATTGCCGAGGAATTCGGCTATCCCGTGGTGATGAAAATCGCCTCGCCCGACATCTTGCACAAGACCGATGTGGGCGGTGTGAAAGTGAACCTGCGGTCGCCCGGTGACGTGCGCGACGCCTTTGACTTGATGATCTACCGCGCAGGGCGTTATGTCCCCGGTGCGCGCGTATGGGGTTGCCAGGTGCAAGAAATGGTGCGTGGCGGGCGCGAAGTGTTGGTGGGGATGAGCCGCGACCCGCAATTCGGGCCGCTGGTGGCCTTCGGCCTGGGTGGCATCTACGTCGAAGCCTTGAAAGACGTCTCCTTCCGCGTGGCACCCTTCAGCCCGCGCGAGGCAGATGAGATGATCCGCGAGATTCGCGCCTATCGCCTGCTGGAAGGGGTGCGCGGTGAAGCGCCGGCCGACCACATGGCTATGGTAGACGCCCTGCTACGCATCAGCCAATTAGTGACGGACTTCCCGGAAATCGTAGAACTGGACATCAACCCGTTGATGGTGTTCGAGGAAGGACGCGGCGCCATGGCGATTGATATGCGCCTGGTGCTGGCCGCCAAAAAGTAATGTTGGCACTCAAATCAATGGACCATTTACTGGTCATTGTACAAGGATTATCCATTTTAATTTTTTAAGGAGGAGGTATTGTATGTCTGAACAAGTAGGACCGTATCGTTTTGCACCACCAGCCAGCTTTAGTGCCAATGCCCATATCAAGTCGTTGGAAGAATACCAGGCGATGTATGAGGAATCCATCAATGATCCTGATGGTTTCTGGCTCAAGATGGCAGGGGAATTGGTGGATTGGTATAAGTTCCCCACCAAGGGCCGCGAGTACACCTGGGACACCAGCGAGCGCGTTATCACGCACAAGTTCTTTGCCGATGGTGAACTCAACCTCTCCTACAACTGCCTCGACCGACACCTCAAAACCTGGCGCAAGAACAAGGCCGCCATCATCTGGCAGGGTGAGCCGGAGGACGATGTCAAGGTCTACACGTACCAGGATCTACACCGCGAGGTGAGCAAGTTCGCCAATGTGCTTAAGAGCAAGGGGGTCAAGAAAGGTGACCGTGTAGCGATCTATATGCCGATGATTCCCGAATTGGTGATTGCGATGCTGGCATGTACGCGCATCGGTGCGATTCACTCCATCGTGTTCGGCGGCTTCAGCGCACAGTCGTTGATGGATCGCATCAACGACTCCGCGAGCAAACTGCTGGTCACCAGTGACGTGTCATACCGCTCCGGTCGCATCATCCCCATCAAAACGACGGCCGATGAAGCGGTCAAGAACTGTCCCACGATTGAGACCATGATTGTGGCGCAGCGCGGCGATGGCAATGTTCCCATGACCGAAGGCCGCGACTTCTGGTGGCACGATGAGATGGCGCAGGCTTCGATGGTATGTGAGCCTGAAGTGATGAACGCCGAAGACCCCCTGTTCATCCTCTACACCTCCGGGTCCACCGGCAAGCCGAAAGGTGTGATGCACACAACGGGCGGGTACCTCACCTACGTCGCAGCAACCCACAAGTACATCTTCGACATCCACGACGAGGACACCTACTGGTGTACCGCCGACATCGGCTGGGTGACCGGGCACAGCTACATCGTCTACGGGCCGCTTGCCAACGGTGCAACCTCCATCGTCTTTGAGGGCGTGCCCACCTATCCCGATGCCAGCCGCTTCTGGAAGGTTGTGGACAAGTTCCAGGTCAACGTCTTCTACACCGCCCCCACGGCAATCCGATCGCTCATGCGTCTGGGTGAGGAATGGGTGAACAAGTGCGATCTTTCCAGCCTGCGGCTGCTGGGCAGTGTCGGCGAGCCGATCAACCCCGAAGCCTGGCTGTGGTACCACAAACACATCGGCAAAGGGCGCTGCCCCATCGTGGATACCTGGTGGCAAACCGAAACTGGCGGTATTCTCATCACCCCGCTCCCCGGTGCGCACACCATCAAGCCCGGTAGCGCCAGCAAGGCGTTCTTCGGCGTCGAGCCGATTATCCTGCGTGATGACGGCTCCGAATGTGGCGTCAACGAAAGCGGCAAACTGTGCATTAAGAAGCCCTGGCCCGGCATGGCGCGGACGATGTGGGGTGATCACGACCGCTTCATTGATACCTACTTCACGATGTACGAAGATGTCTATTTCACCGGTGACGGCTGTCACAAGGACGAGGACGGCGATTACTGGCTGGAAGGCCGCATTGACGACGTATTGAACGTCTCCGGCCACCGCATTGGCACCGCCGAAGTCGAAAGCGCGCTGGTGAGTCACCCGGCCGTCGCCGAGGCCGCCGTCGTAGGCCGCCCGCACGACATCAAGGGGCAGGCGCTTTACGCCTACGTCACCCTGCGCGAGGGCATCGAGCCGAGTGAGGCGCTTGTCAAGGAACTGATGAACCACGTCCGCAAGGAAATCGGCCCCATCTCGCGGCCCGATGCAATTCAATTCACCGACGCGCTGCCCAAGACCCGCAGCGGCAAAATCATGCGCCGCATCCTGCGCAAGATCGCCGAGGGCGACATCAGCAACCTGGGCGACACCTCCACCCTCGCCGATCCCACTGTGGTGGAACGGTTGGTCGAGGGACGCATCGCGTAAATCCGGTTCGGTCGAATCCTCTTCCTGGAAGTCATTCGGCTTCCAGGAAGAGTCTTTGCCGGAAACTGAATGCCGGTTATTCGTTACCCATTACTCATCACTCATTCCTAAGGAAGGTGCGACATGGCACAGTCAAAAACCCTCGATCGTCGTCTGGTTGTTGTCGGCGCGTTGTTGATTCAACTATGTTTGGGCGCGATCTATGCCTGGAGTGTGTTTACCCCCGAATTGCAGAAGCCTCCTTTTAACTTTACCAGTACTCAAACGCAGGTTATTTTCTCGGTCTCGTTGGCGACTTTCGCCGTGGTGATGGTGTTAGCCGGACGCTGGCAGGCGCAATCCGGGCCACGCATCGTGGCGTTGACCGGTGGGTTGGTGCTCGGCGCAGGATACATCCTTGCCGGGTTGTTCGGACACAGCTTCTGGGCACAGGTGATTTGCATCGGGCTGATCGGCGGCGCGGGCATCGGATTGGCCTACGTCTGTCCCATTGCCGTCGGTGTGAAGTGGTATCCTGACAAAAAAGGTCTCATTACCGGCCTGGGCGTGGCGGGGTTCGGTTTCGGCGCGTTGATCTGGGTCTACCTGGCCGGGAACTGGGGTCACCTGTTAGAATCAATGGGCGTGCTCAAAGTCTTCCTGCTGTACGGCATCATCTTTGCCGTGGCGGTCACCATCGGCTCCACGTGGATGGTCAACCCACCGGAAGGTTGGGCGCCGAAAGGCTGGAAACCTCCTCAGCCGGCCGGGAAGAGCAAAGGAAAGGGCAAAGAGGTTGTCAAAGTAAATTACATGCCCAATGAAATGCTGCGCATGCCCCAGTTTTACGCGATTTGGGGGATGTTCATCTTTTCCAGCATGGCCGGATTGATGACGATCGGCAACATCAAACTGTTTGGCATTGACGCGCTCAAAGCGCGCGCCGGGCTGACCGCAGCGGAAGCCAGCGCGATTGCCGGGACGGCGATGGCGGTATTCTATTCGCTCGCCAACGGCATTGGGCGCATTGTCTGGGGCACAGTTGCGGATAAGATCGGGTATAAGCTATCGCTGGTCATCATGTGCGCTGCGCAGGGTGTGGTGATGGCACTGTTCTACTTGATGGGGGGGACGCAAATCCTGCTCTATCTGGGAGCGATGTTGATCGGCTTTAACTTCGGCGGCAACTTTGCCCTCTTCCCGCTGGCGACCTCGGACATGTTTGGAGCGCAAAACCTGGGGCGCAATTACGGCTGGGTGTTCACCGCCTACGGTGTCGGCGGGATTGTCGGCCCGATCATGGCGGGGATTTTGCGTGATGCCAGCTTGAAGAGCGGTGCCGGCTTGCAAGGATGGTTGACAGTTTTTATAATCTGTAGTATAGCTTGTTTGAGCGCCGCAGTAATCGGCTGGCTTGTCAAGCCGCCGCAGACAATAAAAAGTAATCAGTAAGGAGATGAAATATGCCTTCAATGGCAAATTGGAAGAAACTGTATGCTGAACGCACGGTGAGTGCACGCGAGGCATTGCTCAAGATTCGCAGCGGTAGTCGCATTTTCCTCGGTCCGGCCGGTGGCGTGCCCCAATATTTGCTGGAAGAACTGGTGAAATTGGGTGCGGAGGGCAATCGCCTGAACGATGTGGAAATTGTGCACATGCTGACTTTGGGGGCGGCACCCCATGTCCAGAAAGCCTATGACCGTCACTTCCGCCACAATTCGTTCTTTGTCGGGCCGGGGGTGCGCGCGGCAACGGCCGAGGGGTTGGCCGACTACACGCCCATTTTCCTTTCGGAAATTCCGGGGCTGTTCTACAATGGGCGCATGCCGCTCGATGCGGCCCTCATTCAAGTCACTCCGCCCGATAAATTTGGCTTCTGCTCCCTCGGCGTGTCGGTGGAAGCGGTCAAGGCGGCCGCGGAAACGGCCACGATCGTCATCGCCCAGGTCAACCCGCAAATGCCGCGCACGCTCGGCGACAGCTTCATCCATGTTGAGGACATTGACTACTTCGTAGAACACGATGAGCCGCTGCTAGAAGTGCAACCCGCGCCGCCGGATGACGTGGCCTTGAAAATCGCCCGGCACGTCACGCGCCTGGTCGAGAACGGCTCCACCATTCAGGTGGGCATCGGCCGGGTGCCCAATGCCATCTTGTACGGCCTGATGGACAAGAAAGATTTGGGTGTCCACACCGAAATGTTCTCCGATGGGCTGATTGACCTGATCGAAGCAGGCGTCATCACCAACCGGCGCAAGACCTTCCATCCCGGCAAGATTCTGGCGGCTTTCTGCGTGGGCACGCGCAAGTTGTATGATTATGTGGACAACAACCCGATGTTCGAGTTCCATCCCATCGAATACAACTCCCTGCCCTCGAACATCGCCAAGAACGACAAGATGATCGCCATCAACACCGCCTTGCAGGTAGATATCACCGGGCAGGTGTGCGCCGACTCCATCGGGCATCAGATCTACAGCGGTATCGGTGGGCAGGCCGACTTCATGCGGGGCGCTTCGATGTCGCATCAGGGCAAACCGATCATCGCTATTCCCTCGACCGCCGAGACGCCGCACGGCACCGTGTCGCGCATCGTACCGACTTTGAGCGAGGGCGCCGGCGTGGTGACGACGCGCGGCAACGTCCACTATGTTGTAACCGAGTACGGCGTGGCCTATCTGCACGGCAAGAGCTTGCGCGAGCGCGCCGTCGCGCTGATTCAGATTGCCCATCCCAAGTTCCGCGAACAATTGCTGGCCGAAGCCAAAAAGATGAAATATCTCTATGAGGATCAGATCATCCCCGAAACGGTCTATCCGGTGGAGCTGGAGCATACCGAGAAATTCGGCGATCTGGAGCTGTTCTTCCGCCCGGTCAAGCCAAGCGACGAGCGGCTGCTTCAGGAATACCTTTACAGGCTGTCCGAACGTTCGGTCTATCTGCGCTTCTTCCAGGTGCGCCGCGACTTCCCACACGAGCTGGCGCAGGACATGGTGGCCGTGGACTACACCAGCAAGATGGGAATTGTGGGAACGCTGGGCACCTCGGATACCGCGCCTATCGTTGCCGCCGGGCACTGGATGATGGACTATAACGAAAACATGGCCGAAGTCGCGTTCTCCGTCATAGATGAACATCAGCGTAAGGGCATTGGTACGCACATGCTGCATTTCCTGATGCGCATCGCCCGTGAACGCGGCATTCATGGCTTCCGCGCCAATGTCATCGCCGGAAATATGGCGATGATGCGGGTTTTCCAGCGCAGCGGCTGCATCCTGCACACGGAGTACGAAGGCGGCGAAATTTCCCTGTCGTTCCGTTTCGACGAAAAGGTCGAAGGTCGCGCCGTCCGCCGGTAAAATGGCTGAAAGTTTTGTCAACGGCAGGACTTACGCAAACTGGCGGAACTTTACCGCAGAGCACGCCGAGAGCGCAGAGATTTTCTCATTTCTCAGCGGCCTCGGCGGTGAAAAATGGATACGTCCGCGTAAGTCCTGAACGGATCTTAATGGAATTCTGACTTGCCTATCATAAGATTGGGAACATAAGTCGGCACCTTGCACTACCATAGGCGTTCCAACGTTCAAATGGATTTTCAAGGGAGGGCATCGTGAAAGCACTGTATATTACCTCGGTACAACGGTTTAGCGGCAAGACGGCGTTCTGCCTGGCACTGGGGCAGCGGCTACAGCAGGCCGGCTACAAAGTGGGCTACTTCAAGCCGGTTTCGACGTATCCGTGGGAGCCTCTGCCGGGACGGGTCTATGACGAAGACGCCACCTTCATCCGCAAAATCTTGAAAGTGGACGACCCACTGGCAGCAATGGTAGGCGTCGTGCTGGCGCCCTCGCTGGTACAGGAATTGCGCTGCGGCTGCATTGACCGCGATCTCATGCCGCAGATTGTCTCGGCATATCAACGGATCGCCGCCGGCAAAGACATCATGCTCGTCGAAGGCGGTGCATCACTGCGTGAAGGGCTGAGCCTGGAGGTTGATCCGGTGGCCGTTGCCAATCGCCTGGACTTGCCGGTCCTGGCGATGATCCGCTATCGCAACCCTGTGAGCATGGGGGATGCCTGTGTGGATGCGCAACGCCAATTTGGGGAACGGATGATCGGCTTGACCATCAACGCCGTCCCGGAATCCGAATTGCCCGGCTTGCAAGAATGTTTCTCGTGCATGGAAGGACGCCACATTCCCATCCTGGGCGTGCTGCCGCTGCGTGAGCAACTCCAGGCCATCAGCGTGGGCGAAATTGCCGAAGTGTTGGATGCTGAATTCCTGGCCTGTGAAGACAAGAAAAATGTCCTCGTCGAGAACATCATGGTCGGCGCAATGAGCGCGGAACAGGCGTTACCGCGTATGCGTCGCATCCCCGGCACGAAGGCCGTCATCACCGGCGGCGACCGGACCGACATCCAACTGGTCTCTATGGAGACGGCGACGCAATGTCTCATTCTCACCGGCTATTTGCGCCCGGTCCCCGAAGTCCTGCGCCGTGCCGAGGAAATCGGTGTGCCGGTGTTGCTGGTGCGCAAGAACACAATGGAGACCGTGGATGCCATTGACGAAGTCTTCGGCAAGACGCGCCTGGGTCAACAAGCCAAGCTCGAACAGTTCGAGACGCTGCTGGAAGAACATTTCGATTTCAAACGCCTGTACCGCAGTCTGGGACTGGACGTCACAGATTAAACGTTACAAGTTAGCATTGAAACCTAAAGGTTGCAGGCTATAATTCGTTTATAGCTTGCAACTTTTGTTTTTTAGCGTTGAGAGTGAGGGGTAAAGAGTGAGAAGGAATAACCCATTACTCATTTCCCATTTTCTCATGCAGGAGGACATACGTGGATTTTGAGGTTTTGAATGCTCTGTTGCGGCCACAATCTATTGCCGTAGTTGGCGCGTCAAACACACCGGGAAAGATCGGCTATCTGGCGTTGAAGAACCTCATTGACTGCCATTATCCCGGAAAAGTGTACCCTATCAACAACCGCGAGAGCGGCGATATTCTGGGGCTGCCTGCGTATGCGTCGGTGCTGGATGTGCCGGGAGATATTGACATGGCGATGCTGATCGTGCCGGCCGCGCGCACCCTGGCGGTCGCCGATGAGTGCGGACGGAAGGGCATCAAAGGGCTGATCGTGGTCGCCTCCGGCTACAGCGAGATCGGACGCAAAGACCTGGAACTCGAACTGGTCGCAACGGCGCGCCGCTACGGCATGCGCATCCTGGGGCCGAACATCGTGGGCATTATGTGCAACTCCGACAGGTGCAATGCCTCCTTCGGTCCGTTTATGCCCCTGCCGGGCAAAGCCGCCATGATCTCCCAAAGCGGGGCGCTACTGATTGCAATGACGGTCGCCAGCTATGTGCGCAACGTCGGCTTCGACAAGATGATCTCCGTCGGCAACATGGCCGATGTCAACTTTAGCGACCTGATCGAGTGGCTGGATCACGACGAGCAAACCGTCTGCATCACCATCTACGTCGAAGGGTTTCAAAACGGGCGGCGTTTCCTGGAAACGGCGCGGCGCGTGCGCAAACCCATCGTCGCGCTCAAGGCCGGCGTTTCGGCGCACGGCGCGGCAGCGGCGCTTTCGCACACCGGCGCTATGGCCGGCAAGGGCAAAGTCTACGATGCGGCGCTCCAACAGGCCGGTGTCGTACGTGCCTCTGACCTGAACAACCTGTTCGACCGCACGCTGGCGTTATCCTTGCAACCGCCGATGTTAGGCAACAACCTGATGATCATCTCCAACGGCGGCGGCGTGGGCGTGTTGGCAACGGACGCGGCGGAACGCTATGGCATCCCGCTGCGGTTTGCGCCGGACGATTTGCAGACCGCGTTGCGCGCCTACGTGCCCGAAATCGGCGCGGTGAAGAATCCCGCCGACCTCACGGGCATGGGCGGCTGGCCGGAATATGAAGCGACGGTGCGCACGGCGCTGCAACATCCCTGGGTAAACGGCCTGGTGGTGTTGTTCTGCGAAACGCAGCGCAACGATCCGATGGAGATCGCCGCGGCCATCAAACGTGCCGTGGACGAGTCGGGTGTGACCAACAAGCCCATCGCCGTATCGTTTATCGGCGGCACGGAGGCCGGGCGGGCGATGCAGTGGCTGGTGGAACATGGTATCCCCACTTACGGTGCGCCGGATACTGCCGTGAACGCCATCGCGGCGCTGCATGAATATGCGCGCAATGTCACCCTGGCGACCGAGTCTTTCACGCCTTACCGCGATGTGGACGAGGCCGCAGCGCGCGCCATCATCGCGCAAGCGCGCGCTACGGGGCGGGCGCACCTCAACGAAATCGAATCCAAGAAGGTATTTGCGGCATACGGGCTGCCCGTCGCTATGACCGAACTGGCGACAACCGAAGATGAAGCCGTGGCGTTGGCCGAAGCATTGGGGTACCCCGTGGTGCTGAAGATCATGTCACCCGACATCCTGCACAAATCGGATGCCGGCGGTGTGAAAATCAACCTGCGCGATGCCGCCGACGTACGTGCTGCCTATCGCACCATCCTGACAAACGCCAAAGCCTACAAAGCCGATGCGCGTATTGACGGTGTAGCCGTCCAGCAAATGGCGCCGGTCGGCACCGAGGTCATCCTGGGTTCGATCAACGACACCACCTTTGGCCCCACGTTGATGTTCGGCCTGGGTGGCATCTTCATCGAAATCCTGAAGGACGTGACCTTCCGCGTCGCGCCCATCTCGGCGGAGCATGCGGAGAAAATGCTTGCCGACATCCAGGGGGCGCCGCTTTTGACGGGTGCGCGCGGCGAAGCCCCCCGCGACCGCGCCGCCCTCGCCGAAGCTCTGAGCCGCTATTCGCAGATGATCATGGATTTGGGGGATGAGATTGTCGAGTCGGATGCCAATCCCGTGCTGGTGTATGCGGAAGGACAAGGGCTGAAGGTGGTGGATGCACGCATTATTTTAACGGCACCATAAGACCCGACAGCGTCAAACGCAAACAGGCCATGTTCACCGACATGGCCTGTTCTATCGGCGTGTCCTTTGGCCGAGGGAAACGGCCTATCCATGCCAACACCCCCATTGTGACGGCCTGATTTATCGAAAGTGAGTTTTGCCACTTGCGTACTCCTCCCACTTTTATGTACAATCAAGCCACCTAACGCACAAAATTGCGCGCAACAGCTTGGGACTTACGCAGACGTGGCTATTTTTCACCGCAGTGGCCGTTGAAAAACTATAAATGCTTTGCGTTCTCGGCGGCAAAATTCACATAACCTGCGTAAGTCCTGGACTATTCGACTAAAGACTATCAGACTATTTTGGAGGATTCCTATGACAAACCACAAATCCGTCCCTACGGACATCGAAATTGCGCAGGCCGCCACGATACGCCCGATCCGCGAGATCGCCGCGAACCTCGGCCTGACTGAAGATGACCTGGAACTGTACGGCAAGTACAAGGCCAAAGTCCATCTTGACGTGCGCGAGAAATTCGCGGCGCGGCCTAACGCGAAGTACATTGATGTGACGGCCATCACCCCCACCCCACTCGGCGAGGGGAAGACGACCACCACCGTCGGCCTGACGCAGGCGCTCGGCGCGCTCGGCTACAACAGCATCGCCGCCATTCGCCAGCCTTCGATGGGGCCGACGTTCGGCATCAAAGGTGGGGCGGCCGGCGGCGGCTACAGCCAGATCATCCCGATGGAGGACTTCAATTTGCATCTCACCGGCGACATCCACGCGGTCAGCGTGGCGCATAACCTCTGCGCCGCTGCGATTGACGCGCGCCTGCATCACGAAGGCCGCTGGAGCGATAGCTACTTCGAGAAGATCGGACTGACCAAACTCAACATTGACCCGTATTCCATCACCTGGAACCGCGTGGTGGATATGAACGATCGCGTGCTGCGCAACATCATCCTCGGCCTGGGCGACATCGAGGACGGTCCTATGCGCCAGGCGGGCTTCGACATCGCCGTCGCCAGCGAGCTGATGGCGATCCTCGCGCTCACCACCAGTCTTGAGGATATGCGCCAGCGCATCGGGCGCATCGTCATCGGCACCGACACGAAGAAGCATCCCGTCACCGCCGAGGATTTGGGCGTGGCGGGCGCGATGACCGTGCTGATGAAGGACGCGATCATGCCCAACCTGCTGCAAACCCTGGAAGGACAGGCCGCCTTTGTCCACGCCGGGCCGTTCGCCAACATCGCCCACGGCAATTCCTCGGTTATCGCCGATCAAATCGGCATCAAGCTAGGGGATTTTCTGGTCACGGAGTCGGGGTTTGGTGCCGATATCGGCATGGAGAAATTCTTCGACATCAAGTGCCGCGTTTCGGGCCTGATCCCCAATGCGGTGGTGATGGTGACGACGGTGCGCGCGCTGAAAATGCACGGCGGCGGGCCGAAGGTTGTCGCCGGGCGGCCGCTGGATAAAGCCTATACCCAGGAAAACCTGGAGCTGGTGCAACGGGGGACGGCAAACCTGGAAGCGCATATTCGCATTGCGCGCAAGTTCGGCATCCCCGTTGTTGTCGCCATCAATGCCTTTGGAACCGACACCGAAGCCGAATGGGCCATTGTGCGCGAGGCGGCGCTGCGTGCGGGCGCCTCTGACGCCGTCGTCACCACGCACTGGGCCGATGGCGGACAGGGCGCGCTCAAGCTCGCCGAAGCGGTGGTCAAGGCCGCCGACGAACCGTCGGATTTCCACTTCCTCTACGATGTCGAGCAGCCGATCAAGGAGAAGATCGAAATCCTGGCGCGCGAGGTCTACGGGGCAGCCGGCGTGGATTACAGCCCGGAGGCCGAAGAGAAAATCAAGCTGTACACCGAGCTAGGTTATGATAAAATGCCCATTTGCATGGCGAAGACGCATCTCTCGTTCAGCCACGATCCGGCGCTCAAGGGTGTGCCGCAGGGCTTCACCTTCCCTATCCGCGACATCCGCGCCAGCGTGGGCGCCGGCTTCCTCTACCCTCTGGCGGGTGAAATGCGCACCATGCCCGGCCTGCCGAGCAAGCCTGCGTTTATGAACATTGACCTTGTGGATGGCAAGATCGTCGGTTTATCGTGAGAGGGTATATAGAGTAAAGGGGAATGAGTTAAGAGTGCAATCCATCTTGACTCATTCCTCATTCCTCGTTTCTCATTTCCAAAACCATATCACTGGAGACAGCAATGGCAAAATACAAAATCGCCTTGATGCCCGGCGACGGCATCGGCAACGATGTGATGGACGCGGGTAAGATCGTGCTGGAGAAAATCGCGCTGGACGCGGAGTACGTTCATGCCGACATCGGCTGGGAATTCTGGCGGACGGAAGGTGAGGCGCTGCCACAGCGCACGGTGGACATTCTCAAAACCTGTACTTGCGCGCTGTTTGCCGCGATCACCTCCAAGCCAAAGGAAGAAGCTGAGGCCGAATTGATCCCGGAATTGCAGGGCAAGGGGTTGGTCTACCGCAGCCCCATCGTGCGGCTGCGGCAGATGTTCGATCTGTACGCCAACCTGCGCCCGTGCAAAGCCTACAAGGGCAATCCGCTCAACTACCGCGATGACATTGACATCGTGGTTTTCCGCGAGAATACCGAAGACTTGTACTGTGGCGTCGAATTCCATCCCTTGCCGGAGGAAGTGCGCGCCGCCCTGGAAAAGCACAGCCCGCGCATGTCGGCCTTCAACGGCGTGGATTCGGCGGACATCGCCTTCTCGGCGCGTATCCTCACCCGGCGGGGTTGCCAGCGCATCGTGCGGCGCGCCTTCGAGTACGCCAAGCAGTTCGGCTATCCCACGGTGACGCTGGTGGAGAAACCCAACGTTATCCGCGAAACTTCTGGCCTGATGGTGCGTGAGGCGCGTAAGATCGCCGCCGAGTACCCGGACATTGCGCTGTGGGAAACCAACATTGACGCACAGGCTATGTGGCTGGTGAAGAATCCCCAGGACTACGGGGTGATGGTTTCCAGCAACATGTTCGGTGACATCCTCTCCGATCTGGCGGCGCAATTGGTGGGGGGATTAGGCTTTGCTTCCAGCGGTAACCTGGGTGACAACTTCGCCGTCTTCGAGCCGACTCACGGCTCGGCGCCCAAATATGCCGGACAGTACAAGGTCAATCCTATGGCGATGTTGCTCTCCATCAAGCTCATGCTTGACTGGCTCGGCGAGACGGACAAAGCCGCGGCCCTTGAACAGGCCGTCGCTTCCGTTATCGAAGAGGGCAAGGTGCGCACTTACGATATGGGCGGCAGCGCGGGCACGCTGGATGTAGCAAATGCCGTCGCGGAGCGGTTGTAATCCCCGTCGCCGGTGGATGTTGACGTGAGCGCCTGATAAAGGCGCTCACGTTTATGCTTTCATTGTCCGGCGGATAATGCTGCCATGCAACGCAAAGCCTTATGGTTCACAGCCACGGTGACACTCCTCTATCTGCTGGCGTTCGCCTTCAACGTCACGCCGTACTTGCGCGGGCCGGAGGCGTGGCGTTGGGCTTATGCCATCCCCGGCCATCCCTGGCGCCATCTCCTGCCCGCCGCCGTTGTCGCCGCCTATGCCGTCATCACCCTATTCTGGTCCCATAAACTCCACCCTTTCCAATCCCTCAATCGCCCCATCCCCACTCCCCAATCCCCACTCCCCCACTCTCCCACTCTCTTCCTCATCTTCCTCGCCCTCGCCGTCCCGCTTATTCAGGCAGCCTTGCTCTTCCCGGAATCTCCTGACATCCTGCGTCCGTTGTTCTATCGGACCGTTTCGCCGGGCGCAAGCGGTGTCTTTACTGTGGGGAGTGCTATCACCGATCCCACCGACTTCTTGCGCCGTTACCCGGAACTGATGCCGACATTTCCCGTGCATCCACAACGGTATCCGCCGGGCTTGCCGCTGCTTTTCTACGGTGCGCGGCGGATTCTTGAAGCTGTGCCGTCGGTGAGTGCGCCGCTGGGACTGGCACTGCGGCTGTACCAGTGTCACGACCTGGCATTGATGCGCCTCTCGAACGCGACGATAGCGGCCGCCCTATTGCAGATGGCGCTCCCCATCCTCGCGGGACTCATCGTTTTCCCATTGTACGGGTTGGCGCGCCGCACGGTCGGGGAACAGGCTGCCTTATGGGCCGTGATCGCCTATCCGCTCGTGCCCTCCTTCGCGCTCTGGTCGGCGCGTTGGGATCAATTCTATCCTCTACTCACCTGCGCGGCGGCTTACTGTTTCTGGCGAGGACTGACGAATCAAGAATCAAGAATCAGCGAATCAGCGAGCTACGAATCACGAGTTACGAATTACGAGTTGCGAGTTGCGAATTACGAATTACGAATTACGAATCACGAATCACGTTTTACGTTTCGCCACGCCTGGCTCTTCGTAAGTGGCTTGCTGCTTGCGTGCGCTAGCTTCCTCAGCTTCGGCCCGCTGACGATGCTCGCGCCGCTGGGACTGAGCGCCTTGCTGTGGGTTGTGCCTCACCCCGAGCGCCGCCGGTGGGTGCAGTTGGCCGGCGCTGCGTTGGTTTTCTTTGCCGGATTGGTGATGCCGTGGATCGTCTATCAAGCAGTTTTTGGGAATGGCTTTCTGGATATCTGGCGCGTTTCGATGAGCTATCATCTGGGGTTGGGACGGGATTACTGGACGTGGTTGTTTTTTCACCTGTACGACTTCTTCGCGTTTCTGGGCGCGCCGCTGGTGATAGGATTTGCGCTCGGCGTGGGATACGCCATACGTGATCTAAGGGATAGACGGGATGCCGGCGCGCTGCCGCTCGGTTTTGCGCTCGGCCTGCTGCTGCTCGACCTCTCCGGGATGGCGCAGGGTGAGGTGGCGCGAGTGTGGCTTTTCCTCACACCGTTTGCCGTCATCACGGCAGCGTATGGACTGGTGCGCCTTACATCCGAACGCCGACATGGCGTGGTATGGTTGGGATTGCTGGCGCTGCACTTGCTCGTGTTCAACGCTTTCCTGCGCGTCGTCACCACCGGCGTGACCGATCCGCCGATACGCGAACGCACCTTCAGCCTCAACGCCCCTGTCCATTCTACCAGGGCTGAGTTGGGAGACGCAATCTCGCTTTTGGGCTACACACTGACGCCTGAGCAAGTCGCTCCGGGGACGCCGTTGCACCTGACCCTCTATTGGAAAGCCACGGCGCAGATGGTTCAACCGTATACCGTCTTCACGCACTTGCTCGATCCGTCCGGCAAGCTGGTTGCCCAGCAAGATAATATGCCCCAACAAGGTCAGACGCCGACGACGTGCTGGATTCCGGGTGAGATCATCACCGACGACTACACGCTGACCGTCCCCGCAGAAGCCATCCCCGGCACCTACACGTTGACCACGGGACTTTACATCCTGGAAACCGGCGAGCGGCTTCCTACACGCGGCGCGGACGCGACGCCGGACAACGAAATCGTGTTGACCACACTTTCTATCGCGGGAGCACCCTAATGGACGTTCATGACAGAAAAATGCCCCGAACCAGGCGCATGATTTGGGGAATAGTGTGGTTAGCACTCATCGCACTTTACCTGATCGCGCCGCTGCGCCATCTGGACGGCTATGCCTGGGATTATGACGAAGGCCCATATTTGCAGGCAGCGGCGCTGGCGTTTCAAGGACATCCCCTATACGCCAAAGTTGTGCTGAACAAACTGCCTTACCTGACCTGGATCCTCGAAGTGAGTTTTGCATTGGGCGGCATAACATTGACAACGGCCCGCTTTACCGTGTTGTTGCTGACCTTAACCGGGTTTGTCAGTCTGGGGATACTGGCCGAGTTATGGTGGGGCGAGGGCGCCGGCCCGGCCACGATGGCCATCCTCTTGCTGATTCCCGAATTCAGCGTGAGGGCAGCGGTGGTGATGAACGATCTACCGGCGATGTCTGCCGCGCTGGTGGCGTTGACGGCAGCCACCTTGTTCCGACGCACGCATCGCTTGGGCTGGCTACTGACCGGCGCCGTGGCTTACGTGTTCGCCGTGGGATTACATCCACTGCTGCTGTTCACAGGGCTGCCGGTGGTCTGGATACTCGTTGCGCCCAAGCCCCATGCGCCGTTCAATCTGCACCATGGTGTGAGGGTGACGATCATTTTTGGTGTAACCGCCTTCATCATTGGAATCGGGACTTTGCTTCTCGTAGACGATGCGGGTCTCATCCGCTGGGTATACGCCTACAATACGACTTCTGCGAAGCAGGTGGGAATGGAGATCAGCACCTGGGGTCCCCTTCGTGATTACTTGTTGGCGCATTGGATTCTGGTCGTGATTGCGCTGAGCGGCAGTCTGTTACTGCGCCGGCGTTTCTGGCTCGGAGTGTCGCTGATCTGGACTTTTTTGACGTGGCTGACGCTATATCTCTATCGCCCTTTATGGGAACACTACCTTATCTTCCTGCTCTATCCCCTGATCATCCTGGCGGGCGGAGGTGTGGCAACCGGCGTAAAGGAGGCATTTCAAACCGCGCGCCATTCGATTATGCGCCGCTCCGTCGCCCCATACCTTCTCTGCCTGACGCTGCTGTTCGGCTTTCAAAGACTCTCCACACCCTCCACCTGGCCAGCGTGGCCAAAAGGACAGGCAGAAGCCTATACTTATGTCGCCCAGGCTGGCGCGCCCGGCCAATTTATCGTCACCGACAATCAATTCCTTGCCTTTGTCCACGGCTACAGGACGCCGCCAGCACTGGCCGACACGTCGTTCAAACGTATCCGCAACGATTATCTTGAGATCGGGCAGGTAGTGCAGGCTATACGCGATTACGCTGTAGAATTCCTCGTGGTGGACCGCAACGAAGGCCGGTTCGTCCATTTCCCCGAATTTATGCAGGGCATCGAAGCCATCGCCGCACCGCCGCACTGTTTCGCCGCGTTCTGCGTTTACCGCGTACGCCCGGTCGAACCGGCAGAGGCGATGCTTGGCAATGCCGTTCGACTTGTCGGCTATACGCTCACGCCCGCCCAAACTGTGCGCAGTGGCGAAACCCTGACCGTCACCCTTTACTGGCAAAGCATCGCGCCAGTAGACGCCGACCTGTCTGTTTTCACGCATCTGGTGGATGCCGAAGACGCTCTTGTGATCCAACACGACGGGCCGCCGCTCTTGGGCAATGCCCCCACTTCAACGTGGCGTGCGGGGATGGTAATCCCCGATCCCCACCCCATCATCATCGGCGCAGACGTCGCGCCGGCCGTCTATAACCTCATCGTCGGCATGTATCACTGGCCCTCAGGGGAACGTCTGCCGGCGTTGAACGCCGTTGGCGAACGTTGGCGTGATGACCGGATACCCTTGACCTCCATAACCGTCAGCAGGCCATAGACAGACGCACTATTCGGTCGGCGCCGTCGGTTCGGGAATTTGCTCCGGGGGCACGAGCGCCTCGATGACAATGTCGCCAAACGGCTGTGACTGTTGTGCTTGCACAGCGCACTGTTTGATCAATTCCAGGATCGCTTGCAAGGTGACGACGGCTTCGACGCGCGTGGGACGCTGGCTTAAGAGTGCCCGGTAAGTCACGGCGACGGCATGGGCCGAGGCCGTGGCCCATTGGATGAGACGCTGGCGAATCAGCCGTATCTGCTGCACGATGGAAATGCGCGGGCGCTGGATGGCTTCTTGAGGCTGCGGCCCTTCGGCGGGGAACAACACGGCCTGTGCTGCCGTGCGCAAATCGGCGAGGGTCACGCCGGATAGATCAATGGTGAAGTGCTGCGGACGCGGCGGCGCGCTAGCGTGGATATAAGCGCGCAATCCGGCCTCATCGCGCTCGCGGAGCCACTGCGCGGCCTCCTTATATTGTCGGTAGGCGCGCAATTGACGCACCAATTCATCGCCGACATCCTCCTCATCACGCGCGAGCCGCGCCGATTCCGGCGGCTTGGGCAGCAACGCCCGCGACTTGATCCACAACAGACGCGCGGCGACGGCCAGAAAATCTGCCACCACCTCAATCTGCATCGTCTCACGCAACTCGTTCACGCGGGTCAGGAATTCATCGGTCACTTTAGCCAGTGCGACCTTTGTAATATCCAGCTCATTCTTCTCGATGAGATGAAGCAAAAGTTCCAGTGGCCCCTCAAAGATGGGCGTGCTGATTTCGTAACTCATGCTCTGCGTTTCCTATTCTCAAGATGATCGAAGCATAATCGAAAAACGGGAATGTACAAGTGACGAGAGACGTGAGGCGTGAAACGTGACGTGTGAGGCGTGAAACGTGAGGCGTGATTTTTTGATTCCTGATTCACCACTCGCCATTCGCTATTCACCACTCGCTATTCACCATTTGCCATTTGCTATTCCCCCATCTATGGTATCATTTGGGATAGTTGGGATAACGATAGAAAACCATCTTGACTACCCGACTATCTGACTATCCGACTATCCGACTATCTGACTATCTGACTATCCGACTATTTGACTATCTGACTATCTGACTACCCGACTAACGACTATCCGACTATTTTGAGGAACCTGTGGATGTCCTGACTCCGGTGCTGGTGCTGCTGTTGGAATTGTTTGTCGTCCTGGGATTGTTGTTCTGGGCCGACCGCTGGCTGCATCGTCATCTCCAGGGCGTGATGTACCTTCTGAGCAACCATGAAGGAATCGCCCTGTACATGTACGCCATCATCTTACTGCCCGGCGTCTTCCTGCACGAGGTGAGTCACGCGCTGGCGGCGGCCATTGTCGGCGTCAAAATCGGGCGGATCAACATTTTGCCGCGCAAGGTGGGCAAGCGCATCCAACTGGGCTTTGTGCCGGTGCAACAGACCGATTTCATCCGTGCGAGCATCATCGGCGCGGCGCCGTTGTTCTGCGGCGGCCTGGTCGTCATCGCGTTGGGTTACAAAATCTTCGGCACGCCCGAGGTAATCGCAGCCCTGGTTGCGCAGGATTGGTTGGCCGCGCTCAAAGCCCTTTCCGCCGCACTGCACGCTCCCGATGTGTGGATTTGGGCCTACCTGGTCTTCGCCATCGGCAACACGATGCTGCCGAGCCGCTCTGACATCCACGCCTGGCCGTATCTGGGCTTTGTTGCCATCGTGTTGGGGTTCCTTGTCCTGTTGTTCGGCGGGGGAGCACTGCTATTGAACGGGTTGGGGCAGTTCCTCACCGTCGCCGTGCGCCTGATGGTCCTGCTTGGCGGAAGTACGTTGTTGGTGGACCTGCCGTTCTTCGCGGCGATCCTCGTGGCGGAGAAAGCTCTGGAATACATAACAGGCCGACAAATCCAGTATAGATGAGAAAGGGGCAAGATGCAAGGGACGGGAGGCAAAGGATGATGAAGAAGGATTGGCCGGCACTGGTTATTCTCATCGTCTACTTGGCAATCGGAACACTTTATGCGATATACACACCTGCCTGGCAAGCGCCCGACGAACCGGCGCACTATAACTACATCCGTGCCCTGGCCGAAGGCAAAGGCTTCCCGGTGATGGAGCCGGGCGATTATGACCAGGCGTACTTGTCGCGCCTGACCTCAGAGGGCTTCCCGCCGGAACTCCCGGTGGCCGCGTTGGAATACGAAGATCACCAGCCGCCGCTCTATTACCTGCTGGCGGCGCCGATTTATCGGCTCAGTGGTGGCTCGGTCGTCGCACTGCGGCTGTTCTCACTGATGTTGGGTGGCGTCGGCGTTGCGATGGTGATGGCAATCCTGTACGAATTTTGGCCGGATCATCGCGGTAGGGCCTGGTTTGGCGGCGGCATCGTCGCCTTCATTCCCCAGTTTGTGGCGATGATGGCCGCGATCAACAACGACGTGCTGACGCTTGCATTGTTGTGGTTCTGGCTGTGGCTGGCGCTGCGTTACCTGCGCGGACAAACGCCCTCGTGGTTGTTGGGTGGTGTACTGGGCCTGCTGTTGCTGACCAAATCCACGGGCTACGGCGCGCTTGTGCTGGCGGCGTTGGCGATTGCGCTGCGCGCCCGGCGTGCAGGACAATCGCTGCGGTGGAGTGCGCGCGAAGCGCTCCTCATCCTCGGCCCGGCGCTGGCGCTGGGGGCTTTGTGGTGGACGCGCAACGTCGTCGTCTACGGCTGGCCGGATATGATGGGGCTGATCCGCCACGATAGCGTCGTCGTTGGACAGCCACGCACGGCAGATTGGATCGCCCGCGACGGCCTGTTGCCGTTCCTCGGCAGCGCGGCCCGCACGACGTTCCGCTCGTTCTGGGGACAGTTTGGCTGGATGGGTGTAGTATTGGACGCGCGCATTTACCTGGGACTGGCGATCTTCTCTATCCTCGGTGTGTGGGGCGCAGGGTGGCGGCTGGCGCGGGGGGTGCGCGACGGTCTGGAAGCACGGCAACGCGACGGCTTACTGGTGCTCGGCGCTTCGGCGCTCATCACGTTGGTCCTATTCGTGGGATACAATCTCACTTTCGTACAACATCAAGGGCGTTATCTTTTCCCGGCGCTGCCGCTCCTGGGACTGGGCGCCGTCGCCGGATTAGAACGTCTCCTGGAGCACAAACTGGCCGTAATCACAGCGTTATTGATGTTGCTCGCCCTCGTCGTGGCCGGCATTGTTGGATGGATCGCCGGCGACCTGCCGCTCTGGCCGATGGCGATGTTCGGCGCGGCGATGATCGCACTGCCGGTGGCTGCTTTCCTCCCCAAAACCTGGCGCGGTTTCCTCGGTGCTGTGCTGCTGCTCGCGTTGGCTGCCCTGGACGTGTGGTGTCTGTTCGGTTTCATCGTCCCCATTCTCGCGCGGTGAGGGAGGATTAGGGACTCGTAATTCGCTATTCGCCATTCGCCATTTGCCATTTGCCATTTGCCATTTGCCATTCTCAGGAGCCTGTATGCCTATCGAACCTGGATTGACCAACGAAATCACCCACATTGTCGCCGAAAGCGATACCGCTGCTGTCTATGGCAGTGGGTTGGCCCCGGTGTTGAGCACGCCGCACCTCGTCGCGCTGATGGAGAACGCGGCGCAGACGGCACTGACGCCTTATCTGGAACCCGGGCAAAGCTCGGTCGGCACGTACATCGGCATACGTCACCTTGCTGCAACGCCGGTTGGGATGACGATACGGGTGCGCGCCGAAGTGACCGAGATGGCGATGCCGCGCGTGTGTTTCCGCGTGGAAGCCTGGGACGCCGTGGAGAAAATCGGCGAGGGCCAGCACGAGCGTTTCATCATTGATACCGCACGTTTTATGGCGCGCGTGGCGCGAAAGCAAGCATAGGAAGGCTAATATGTCGGCGCCGGTCATAGACAGCGACGATTTCCCGCGTCTGGTCTACGAGCAGACTTTCGAGACTATCTACGCCCACCTTGAGGAACAGCGACGCACCGATCCGACGTTCACACCGGATAAGATCCGGCAGTTTCTCAAGGATGCCTACGCCCGGCAAGGCGACGACTGGATCGGGCGTGGGGTGATCGAGAACAAAAAACTGGATGCGGTCATTGCCGCCTATGAGTGCTTCCTCGCCGAGTGGGAAGGCACGTCTGAGACGGAAGCGTCTTGTCAGCAGATTTAGCAGATGAAGCAGATTCCCGGATTTCAATTCCGTGTGTTCTGTGTATTTTGTGGTTTGCTTTCCAAAGGAATTCCACATTAACCTGCGGTTCACCAAAGGTTGGATGAAGGAAATGTAGCGCAAGCTGTTAGCTTGCGGGCGCAGCAAACTGACAGTTTGCTCTACAAAATTTTAACGGAAGGGAAATGGAAACGTGGAAGCAGCGCGCGCGGCAGCTCAAAGCCATTAACCTGCGGTTCACCAAAGGTTGGATGAAGGAAATGTAGCGCAAGCTGTTAGCTTGCGGGCGCAGCAAACTGACAGTTTGCTCTACAAAATTTCCACCTGTGCGGTTGGGCTACGGAATTCACCAGGTTAGCCAAAACGGGTAT